>JAUVZF010000013.1 GCA_030602705.1 Planctomycetota bacterium | reverse complement strand
TGAGCCCGGGGCCCAGAGGCATCAGGAAGCTGCCGCGGGCCTGCGGCCCTGGGCGTCAGGTTCGCCGGGGCCGGGATAAGAGCCTGTCCGAATAACCTCGCGGGCCGCGACGGAGCGTACCTGCCTGGCGGCAGGCAGGTTTTGCCACAGACCGAGCAGGTGGGCACAGGTTTGAAACCTGTGCTACTGGTCGTCGAGCCCGAGCAACGATGGGCTGGGGCAAAAGACGCCCGTCCCTTCGGGTTGTGACGAGAATGAGCGTCTGCTGCGCCTGCCTGCCGGCAGGCAGGTCAGAACTCCTCGCCATACCACAAAGGTATGGGGTCGTCGTTCTTCCTTGCATCCATCCTGCCTCGCCGGCAGGCGGGCTCATTCTCGTCACAACGCGGCTCCGCGAGGTTATTAGGATAGGCTCTTATCACAGGCGCCCCCGGACGTAGTCCAGGACCTCGTCGGCGGCGATCCGCTCCTGGGCCAGCGAGTCGCGGTCGCGGACGGTGACGGTCCGGTCTTCGAGTGTCTGCCCGTCCACGGTGATGCAGAAGGGCGTGCCGGCCTCGTCCTGGCGGCGATAGCGTCGGCCGACGGCCCCCTTCTCATCGTAGAACGACGCGAGGGATGCGCGCACGCGGGCGTAGATCGCGCGGGCCTTCTCGGGCATGCCGTCCTTGCGGACCAGCGGGAAGACGGCCACCTTGATCGGTGCAAAACGCGGGTGGAACCGCAGAACGGTGCGCTTGCGCATCACACCCTTGTCGTCGGGCGCCTCGTCCTCGTCGTACGCCTCGCACAGAAACGCCAGTGCCGCACGGTCCACGCCGCCTGAAGGCTCGATGACGTGCGGAATGTACCGCTCCTTGGTCTCATCGTCGAAGTAGGTCAAGTCGCGGTCGCTCGCCTCCTGGTGCTGCTTGAGGTCGAAGTCGGTGCGGTTTGCAATGCCCTCCAGTTCGCTCGTGCCGAAGGGGAACTCGTACTCGATGTCGGCGCAACTGGCGGCGTAGTGGGCGAGTTCGTCCTCCTCGTGGTTCCTCAGGCGGAGTTTGTCGCTCTTCAGGCCGTGCTGGACGTACCACTGGAACCGCGAGTCGCGCCAGTACTCGTACCACGTGTCGGCGTCTGAGGGATGGCAGAAGAACTCGATCTCCATCTGCTCGAACTCGCGGCTGCGGAACGTATAGTTACGCGGGTTGATCTCGTTGCGAAACGCCTTGCCGATCTGTGCGATGCCGAATGGGATTTTGAGCCGCGACGTGTCCAGAACGTTCCTGTAGTTGGCGAAGATGCCCTGGGCGGTTTCGGGGCGGAGGTAGGCGGTTGATGCCGAGTCCTGCATCGCCCCGATGTTTGTTGCTAGCATGAGGCTGAAATCGCGAGCCTCGGTCAGCTCCCCGCGGCAGAGGGGGCACAGCTCTCCCGCCTGAACGGTCCCGGCCAAGTCCAGCCCAAGGAAGAAAACCTTCTGGCCATCCACGACGAAGAAGGCTGATCCCATCACCGGCGGCGCCTGCGGGCGCTCGATGACCTTAGCCCGTTTGCTGTTCAGGAACTGGCGGACAACAGATTGCAGTTCCTCGCGGTTAGGCTGATCCACGAGCACAGGAATCGTCTGAGGCGGATCGCTAGTTACCAAATTCATTGCGTCGAACATCTGACCAGACTCTGGCAGCGAAGTCAGGACCTTCAAGAAAGGCCTCAGCAGCTGGTCTTCACGGAACCGAGCCTTGCACTGCTTGCAGTCGATTCGCGGATCTGTGAAGCCTGCCAAGTGCCCGCTTGCCTCCCAAACCTTCGGGTTCATGATGATCGAGCAGTCGAGGCCGACCATCTCGATGGGCTTTCCGTCGGGGCCGGGGGGGGGGCAGCGGACGGTGTCGTGCCACCAGGCGTCTTTGATGTTGCGCTTGAGTTCGACGCCGAGCGGCCCGTAGTCCCAGAAGCCGTTGATGCCGCCGTAGATCTCGCTCGAGGGGAAGATGAAGCCCCGCCGTTTGGCCAGCGAGACGATTCTTTCCATCCGGTCCTGCCCGTCCATACGGACCCGTACTGGGCCGCCCTGCGCTGCGCGCTCGTTCGCCATAAATGTTCCTTCCCGCCTCCGCCAAGGCTACGGCGGACAAGCCCGCGTTCTCCGCCCCCGTACGGGTCCGTATGGACAATGCTACGGCGGACAAGCCTGCGTTCTCCGCCTGGAAGGGGCATCATAGTGGCCGCCGGCGGCATGGTCAAGAATGAGGACGCGCCGGCCGGCGGCTGTGGCAACGATTTCTGGCGGGGGACGATTTCCTGCGGCTTGGCCGCACGAGCCGGGGTTTATCCCCGGCGCATCCTGGCCGGTGCCGCCAACGGCCGCCCGTACGGGCGCTACAGCGCTGTGGTGGTTGTAGCGCCGGGGTTTATCCCCGGCGCATCCTGGCCGGTGCCGCCAACGGCCGCCGGGCATAAAGCCCGGCGCTACAGCGCTGTGGTGGTTGTAGCGCCGGGGTTTATCCCCGGCGCATCCTGGCTGGCGCCGCCAACGGCCGCCGGGCATAAAGCCCGGCGCTACAGCGCTGTGGTGGTTGTAGCGCCGGGGTTTATCCCCGGCGCATCCTGGCCGGTGCCGCCAACGGCCGCCGGGCATAAAGCCCGGCGCTACAACCGCCTGCGCCCGCCAGAAAAACTTGCCACACCAGACCGCCTGTTGTTCGTTCATCCGACCGCTTCTGTAGGGCTTCCACCGGAATCTTGCTCTCAGAACAGCGTTTTTTGGCCCAAAACAGCGGAAATTGCCCCGTCGTCGGCTTTCTTGCCACAAAATGGCCTCCGAACCTTGACACGGCGGGTTTTGTGGTCTATACTTTCTTGATTCGGGGGTACGGCGTCCCTCGACAACAGAAGGTTGAGAGTGAGGGGTCTGGGCCGTCGCTTTGTCGGGACTCTACTCGGAAGACATTCTAGACCAGGTAGCCCGCGCCAACGACATCGTTGAAGTGGTGTCGGGCTACTTCCCGCTGAAACGGGCCGGCAAGGATTACGCGGCATTGTGCCCGTTTCACGCCGAGAAGACTCCCTCCTTCACCGTGAGCCCCAGCAAGCAGATTTTTAAGTGCTTCGGCTGCGGTCGCGGTGGCAGCGTGTTTAACTTCGTGATGGCCAAGGAGAACGTTACGTTCCCCGAGGCCGTGCGAATCCTGGCCGACCGGGCGGGCATCGAGTTGAAGCGCGACCCGGACGGCGAAAAACGGGCCGGAGCCCGCAAAAAACTCAGAGACGTGCTGGCCTGGGCCACGCGGCACTTTGTCGCGGGCCTGAAACACCCCAAGGCCGGCGCCCACGGGCGCGAGTACCTCGAGGGTCGCGGCATTACGCAGACCGCGATCGATCGCTTCCAGATCGGCTACGCGCCCGACGGATGGGACAACCTGATTAAGTCAGGTGGACGCGAGGGCATTCGGCCCGAGATGCTCGAGACGGCCGGCCTCCTCGTCCGGCGCGACGGCGGGTCCGGCTGGTACGACCGGTTCCGGGGACGGGTGATCTTCCCGATCCTCGACCCGTTGAGCCGGCCGATAGGCTTCGGCGGCAGGGCCTTGGGCGATGCCGAGCCCAAGTACCTGAATTCGCCGGAGACGCCGCTCTTTCACAAGGGACAGGCTTTGTACGGTCTGCCGCAGGCGCGCGACGCCATCCAGGCCGACCGCCGCGTCGTGGTCGTCGAAGGCTACTTCGACGTCATCATGCCGCACCAGATGGGCTTCGGCGGCATCGTGGCCACACTCGGCACCGCGCTGACGGACGAGCACATACGGGCGCTCAGGCGATACGCCGACGAGGTCGTTATCGTCTTCGACAACGACCTGGCGGGGCGCGCGGGCGCCGACCGCGGGATGGAACTTTTCCTCGCCCACGACGTCAGAATCCTTATGACCGTCGTGCCCGACGGGAAAGACCCGTGCGACTTCTGTGCCGAGCACGGCGCTGAGGCGTTTCGGGCGCGAATAAACGAGGCCCAGGACGCGTTTAAGTATAAGTGGGACCTCGTGCAGGCCGACCTGGAGGCCGCGACCAATCCGGCCGCTCAGCGCCGGGCACTGGAGGCGATGCTCTCAAGCGTTCTTTCGGCGCCGTCGTTGGCTCAACAGGACCTCAGGCTCCAGCGCGACCTGATACTGGGTCACATGAGCCGGACGTTAGGCATTCCGGAGGCGACGCTGCGGTCGACATTCTCGCGGCTCCGGCGGTCGTCTCGCCGGTCTGCCGCCGGCACCGAGGTGGGGTCGAACCTGCCGGAAACCGCGACGCGCGGCCGACGGTGGGTGAAGGAAAGGGAATTGCTGACGGCCCTGGTGTGCCGGCCGTCGTGGCTCGATGACGCGAGGCAGGCGGTTCCGCCCGACCGCATCGAGGCGAGTGCATTACGGCGCCTGTACGAGGCCTTATTGGAGAACCCGTCGCGGCGCGACGGCGACATCGAGAGCATCGTGCGCGGTTTCGACGATACGGCGCTCGCGAGCCTTGCCGTGGACCTGTTCGAGACCGGAGAGGCGGTTGAGGCATGCCGCCAGGAGGCCGACACCGGCCCCGGACCGCTGCGTCTGAAACTCGAAGAGGCTCTTGGGGCGCTGAAGGAAATGGAGTACGAGGCGGACCTGGCGGCCCGCAGCCGCGCCGCCCGCGAGAACGAGACCGATGATGCACGCGCGCTTCGCGATTTTGCCGAGGCCCGCGCCAGACGCCAGGGGTTTCTACCGCCGTCGGCCAGACGGCGGGGATTTACAGAAACCTGAGTGGCAGGGGCCGATACCGGCCCACCGGACGCCGACCGACCACCGGCGTCCGAGGAAGGTGTAGGGTTGGGTAACACAATGGCCGAGACCAAGAACGAACCGAGACTCACCGCCGAAGAGCAGATCGCCGAACTGCTCGAGCGGGGCAAGGTGCGCGGTTATCTCACCTACGAAGAGATGAACGACAGCCTGCCCGACGACCTCGTCAGCCCGGAGCGCCTGGACCGTATCTTGATGCAGTTGGACGAACTGGGCGTGGACCTGCTGGACGAGACGGACGCCAGTGCGCGCGAAAGCGCCGCCCGGGCCAAACGCGGCGATGCAGAATCCCTCTGGGGGGCCGACGAGGCCACGCGGCGTGCGGCTGCCGTCGTCATGCCCACCGACGCCGAAACGCGCAAGCGCATCGACGATCCCGTCCGGATGTACCTGACCCAGATGGGCGAGATCCCGCTGCTGACGCGCGACCAGGAGATCTTTCTGGCCAAGCGTATCGAACTGACGCGCAAGCAGTTCCGCCGCAAGGTCCTTGCCAGCGACGAGGCCATCTCGAGCGCCGTCGCGATCCTGCGGCAGGTGGAATCGGGCGAACTGCCGTTCGACCGAACGATGAAGATCTGCATCTCGGAAAACCTCGCCAAGACCACCATCATCAAACGGGTCCCGGAGAACCTGGCGACCGCCGAAAAACTCCTCACGAGGAACCAGAACGACTACGACCGGCTTCTCGCACGACGGATCGCAAACGCCGAGCGCGACGCCATACGTCAGCGTATGCACGCCCGTGGGCAAAAGTGCGTCCAACTGCTCGAAGAACTCTCACTGCGGACCTCCAGGGTCCAAGGCATCATGAAGAAGTTGGTCGGCATCTACCACAAGCAGCAGGAGATCATCGCGCGGCTTGCCGAGATCGGCAACAGCCGTGAGGATGCCGGCGAGGCGGTGGCGCTGCGCGAGGAACTGGTCGGGTTCGGGGCACTCGTCGGCGAGAGCACCGACCATCTCAAGGCACGCGTCATGCGCATCGAGCAATGCTTCGCCGAATACGAGGAGGCCAAACGGAAACTGTCGGGTGGAAACCTGCGGCTGGTCGTGTCGATCGCCAAAAAATACCGCAACCGCGGCCTCTCGTTCCTCGACCTCATCCAGGAGGGCAACACCGGCCTGATGCGGGCCGTGGACAAGTACGAGTACCGCCGCGGGTACAAGTTCAGCACCTACGCCACCTGGTGGATCCGCCAGGCCATCACGCGGGCCATCGCCGACCAGGCACGGACCATCCGCATCCCCGTCCACATGATCGAGACGATGTCGAAACTGCGGAACATCTCGAAACAGTTCCTCCAGGAGCGCGGCCGCGAACCGACGCTCGAAGAACTGGCGTCCGGGGCGAAACTGCCGCTGATGGAGGTCCGGCGGGTCATGAAGATCAGCCGCCATCCCATCAGCCTCGACCGGCCCGTCGGCGAGAGCGAGGATTCCTACTTCGGCGACTTCATCGAGGACGAGACGGCCGAGTCGCCCGTCACGGCCGCCACCCAGGAGATGCTCAAGTCGAAGATCGACCATGTCCTCAAGACACTGACGTACCGCGAACGCGAGATCATCAAACTGCGCTACGGCATCGGCGACGGGCAGACCTACACGCTGGAGGAGGTCGGGCGGATCTTCCGCGTCACGCGCGAGCGAGTGCGGCAGATCGAGGCCAAGGCCATCCGCAAACTACAGCATCCGGTCCGCAGCCGCAAACTCGAAGGCTTCCTCGAAAGCAAGCCGCAGGAGCAGGAGGCAACGCAGGTGTAGCCGCAGAGGCCCACGCCACACGCGAGGGCTTTCATGCGCCGACGCCTGAGCGAAGTACAGAACCCTGACGTTGCTGTTCGCCGTTGACTTTGAACGTTGGACTTTGGACTTTGGACTTTGGACTGTCTTTCAACGAGTCCCGGCAAAGGTGAAGCGTCTTCCTTTGCCGACCCGAGGCGGGGTCCCTCACCCCCGCCTCTTTTTTTTGCGCGCCGGCCCAGGTCGGCGGCGGAATGGGAATGCCGGGTGTGGCAAGTTTTTCTGGCGGGCGCAGGCGGTTGTAGCGCCGGGCTTTATGCCCGGCGGCCGTTGGCGGCGGCGCTGGCCAGGATGCGCCGGGGGTAAACCCCGGCGCTACGGCCAAGCCGCAGGAAATCGTCCCAGGCCAGAAATCGTTGCCACGCCCGCTGCGCCTGGCGTGGCAAGTTTTTCTGGCGAGCGCAGGCGGTTGTAGCGCCCGTACGGGCGGTCGTTGGCGGCGGCGCCGGCCAGGATGCGCCGGGGATAAACCCCGGCGCTACGGCCAAGCCGCAGGAAATCGTCCCAGGCCAGAAATCGTTGCCACGCCCGCTGTGCCTGGCGTGGCAACAAGAAACTGGACAAACGGGTGGCCATCGCGCATATCAGGGGTGCGAAAGACGTGAAAGCGGGCCCGTAGGAACGGAGACGAGCATGGAATTCAGCGTGTATGACGTCGTAACCTTCTTGGTGTTCGTGACCGCGGTCGTGGGCATCTCTCTGTACGCGGGCCGGCACAAGAAGAGCGGCAAGGACTACTTCCTGGCCGGCCGGTCCCTCACGTGGCCGCTCATCGGCTTCTCGCTCATCGCCTCGAACATCTCGACGGAACACTTCGTGGGGATGGCGGGCTCGGCCTTCGAGCGCGTGGGCCTGGCGATTGCGAGTTACGAGTGGATGTCGGCCGTCACGCTGGTCTTCGTCGCCTGGTGGCTCCTGCCGAAGTTCCTCAAGGCCGGCATCTACACCATGCCGGAGTATCTGGAGTACCGCTACGACTCCGGCGCCCGCACCATCATGGCCGTGTTTCTGCTGGCTGCTTACGTCATCGTCTTCCTCGCGACCGTGGTTTACAGCGGCGCCATGGCGGTGATCACGATCTTCAACATCCCGGCGATGTTCCAGGAGTGGTTCAGCCTGGCGCCGGAGGACGCAACGTTCTGGGCCCTGGTGGCCTGCATCTGGGCCATCGGCCTCGTCGCCGCCTCCGTCACGATTTACGGCGGCCTGAAGTCGGTCGTCTGGGCGGACCTGATCCAGGGCAGCGGCCTGCTGATTGGCGGGGCGATGGTCGCGGTGGTCGCGCTGATGGCCATCGGCAACGACAACTTCTTTGAAGGGATCAAGACGTTCGGTGCCGCCCAGGCCGGGAAACTGCACACCGTTCTGCCGTGGAACGACGAGGACGTGCCCTGGCTGGCAGTCTTCATCGGCGGCCTGTGGATACCCAACATCTTCTACTGGGGCCTGAACCAGTTCATCACCCAGCGGACGTTGGGCGCCAAGAACCTGGGCGAGGGACAGAAAGGCATCTTCTTCGCCGCTTGGCTCAAACTCCTCATCCCCTTCATCGTCGTCATGCCGGGCATCATGGCGTTCCACCTGTACGGGATGGGGCCGAACCCGGCGATCACCGAGGGCGACACCGCCTACTCGTACCTGATTGCCCACCTGCTGCCGCCGTACCTGCGCGGGGCCATGTTCGCCGCCCTCTGCGGGGCCGTGATCAGTTCGTTCAACTCGGGCCTGAACTCCGCCTCCACGATTCTGACCGTGGACCTGTACGAGAAGTACATCAACCCCCAGGCCAGCGGGAGGAGGATCTTGACCGTCGGCCGCATCGCGACGGCCTGCGTGCTTGTGGTAGCCTGCCTGTGGGCCCCCATCATCACCAAGTTCGAGGGCGTCTTCCGGTACATCCAGGAGATCTGGGGCTTTATTACACCCGGTATCGTGGCGGCGTTCCTGGTGGGGATGATCGTGAAGCGGGCGCCGGCCATCGCGGCGAAGACGGCGATGGTGCTTGGCCTGGTGCTCTACGCCCTGTTCCGCGTGCCGGGCTGGGTGTTGAAGTCGGCCGTCGAGGCGGGAGAGGTGACGAAGGGGTCCGCCCTGCACTGGCTCTACCGATTCAGCACGATTGCCTTCCTGCACCACATGGGCATCATCTTCTTGATTCTGGCGGCGGTGATGCTGATCATCACGTGGCGGAAGCCGCTCCTCGAGCCGCGCACCATGCCGGTCTCCGAACTCGACGTCACGCCGTACAAGCATCGGTACCTCATCGGCGGCATCACCATCGCGGCGACCGCGGCGCTGTACTACCTGTTCTGGTAATCTGGCTGTAGCGCGGCGGGTCACTTGAGCGGCGGCCACAATACTCATTGCAGCCCCCACTCTTCGATAAACCCCCACGGCTTCGCCGGGCGGCCGGCGGCAAGTACGTCGTCATCGTGACCATGATGGCCAGAGTGTTGGCCATGGTTGGGGCCTCGCACGTTTCGTGATTGCCCCCCGTGTATTCACGGGGGGGGTAAATACGCCGCGCCTGGGGGCGTATCATGCCACGGCGCGGCCGGGCACGCAACGTTTCACGACATAACGACATAGCGGCGTGCGTGTTTCCTGCGGCTGAAGCGAGAACTGATAGGGAGGCGGCGGGTTCTCTCTTGCCAAGCGGCGGCGGGAACCGTATGATTCCGGGGGTCAGTAATGTCCGTCCTCCTTGAGGTCCTGTTTCCTCGCAAGGGAGGCTGGCCGGAGGTTGCCTGAGAACAGGCTTTTTGGCAAAACTTCGGGCGTGGCGGCGGTTTCACAGTACGACGTGGCCGCCCGGGCGACAGGGCCTCTTCCCGGCTCCGATGCAAAACCGATGGGGGATAGCGTCGCAACTGAAGTCGGAGGCGTTCGGTGACGAAGACCGCTAAACCGACCCTTGCCGACGAGGTCCGCGAAGCCACCGGCGTGGACGTGGCCGAATGCTATCAGTGCGGCAAGTGCACGGCCGGCTGCCCGATGGCCCGGTACATGGACATCACGCCGAGCCAGATCATGCGTCTGGTCCAGATCGGCGGTGAGGAAGCCCGCCGCCGCCTGCTGGCCAGTACGGCCATCTGGTCGTGCGTCGGGTGCCTGACGTGCACGCAGCGGTGCCCGAAAGACCTCGACCCGGCCGCCGCCATCGACGCCCTGCGTGAAATGGCCCACCGCGAGGGCACCGTCCCGCACGAGCAGAAACGTGTGCTGGCCTTCCATAAGGCGTTTCTGAAGATCGTCCAGCACACCGGCCGCATGAGCGAGGTGCCGCTGACGGGCCTTTACAAGATGACGAGCGGCGACCTGTTCAGCGACGTCCTGCTCGCGCCCGTCATGCTCGCCAAGGGCAAACTGCCGCTCGTGCCGCGCGTCATCCACGGCCGCAAGGAGATCCGGCGCATCTTCAAGGCCTGCCTCCGAAAGGAGGACGAGCGATGACGACCATCGGTTACTACCCCGGTTGTTCTCTTCACGGCACGGGGCGCGAACTGGATATGTCCATCAAGGCGCTGGCCGAAGTGGCGGGCGTGGAACTGAAGGAGATCGAGGACTGGAACTGCTGCGGCGCAAGCGCCGCCCACAACCTCAATCACGACCTGGCCGTCGCCCTGCCGTACCGCAACCTCGCGCTGGCCGAGGAGCAGGGTCTCTCGGAGATCCTCGCCCCGTGCGCGGCCTGCTTCTCGCGGATGAAAGGCACGACGGTGCGGCTGGCCCGCAGCGCCGAACTGGTCGAGAAGATGCGCGGCATCACGGAGCGGGAGTTCAAGGGCACGGTCAGGATCCTGAGCATCATCGAATTCGCCGGCCGCCTCCTTGACGAAGGCCTGGCGGAGAAACTGACCTCGCCGCTCGATGGCCTGAAAGTCGCGCCGTATTACGGGTGCCTGCTGGCGCGCGGCGAGGAGATCGTCGAGGGCTACGACGCCGAGCAGCCCAACGGCATGGACGCCGCCCTGCGGGCCGCCGGGTGCGAGATCGTGCCCTGGAACTTCGCCGTCGAGTGCTGCGGCGGGGGCTTTAGCATGTCGATGACCGACGCGGTGGTGGACCTCTCGAACGCCATCCTGACGGACGCCGAGCAGGCCGGCGCGGAGGCCATCGTGACGGGCTGCCCCATGTGCCACTCCAATCTGGACATGCGGCAGCGGACGATCAACGAGGCGGGCCTCGGGCCGCACGATCTGCCGATTGTTTATCTCAGCGAGATTCTCGGCCTGGCCGCCGGCATCGAGCCCGAGCGGCTGGGCCTTGACCGCCACTTCGTCGATGCCATGCGGGTAGTGGAAAGGAGCGCCTAGTCATGGCGCGCGTAGGCGTATTCATCTGTCATTGCGGCGAGAACATCGGCCGGACGGTGGACTGCCCCGCCGTCACCGAGGCCGCCGCACGCTTGCCCGGCGTCGTCGAGAGCGTCGATTACAAGTACATGTGCTCCGACCCCGGCCAGCAGATGATCAAGGACGCCATCAAGGAGAAGAAACTCTCTGGCGTGGTGGTTGCGGCGTGCAGCCCGCGGATGCACGAGCCCACGTTCCGCCGCGCGGCCGCCGAGGCCGGGCTCAACCCGTTCCTCCTGGAGATGGCCAACCTGCGCGAGCACTGCTCGTGGGTGCACGAGGACCGCGGCGAGGCCACCGCCAAGGCCATCGACCTGGTACGCATCATGGTCGAGAAGGTCAAGCGGAACGCCAAACTGCATCCGATCCGCGTGCCGGTCGAGCCGACGGCGCTGGTCATCGGCGGCGGCATCGCCGGCATCCAGGCGGCGCTGGACATCGCCGACGGCGGCAAGAAGGTGGTGCTCGTCGAGAGGAGCCCATCGCTCGGCGGACACATGGCACGCCTCAGCGAGACCTTCCCGACGCTCGACTGCTCGCAGTGCATCCTCACGCCGCGCATGGTCGAGGTGGCAGCACACCCGAACGTCACCATCATGACATACGCCGAGGTGGCGAAGGTGGACGGATTCGTCGGCAACTTCGAGGTCACCATCAGGCAGAAGGCCCGTTACGTTGACCCGGCCACGTGCACGGGCTGCGGCACGTGCTACCAGAAGTGCCCGTCGAAGAAGATCCCCAGCGAGTTCGACGCCGGCCTGGCCAACCGCACGGCCATCTACACGCCGTTTCCGCAGGCCGTGCCGAACAAGCCGGTCATCGACGCCCAGCACTGCCTCATGCTCACCGAAGGCAAGTGCGGCGTGTGTGCGAAGGTCTGCCCGACGGGCGCCATCAACTTCGAGGATACCGACCGCGAGGTCACGGTCAAGGTCGGGGCGATCGTCGTGGCAACAGGCTTCGAGTTGTGGGACCACTCGGCCTACGGCGAATACGGCGCAGGAAAGATCGAGGACGTCATCGACGGGTTCCAGTTCGAGCGGCTCGCCTCGGCCGGCGGCCCGACGGGCGGCGAGATCCGGCGGCCGTCCGACGGCAAAATCCCCAAGACCGTCGTCTTCATCCAGTGCTGCGGCAGCCGCGACGAAAAGCGCGGCGTCCCGTACTGCTCGAAGATCTGCTGCATGTACACCGCCAAGCACGCCATCTTGTACCGGCACAAGGTGCACGACGGCCGGGCGATCGTCTTCTACATGGACGTGCGAGCGGGCGGCAAGGGATACGACGAGTTCGTCCGCCGCGCCATCGAGGCCGACGGGGCAGAGTACGTCCGCGGTCGCGTCAGCCGCGTCTACCGCCGGGCCGACGGTAAACTCATCGTCCGCGGCGCCGATACGCTGGCCGGCCAGGCGGTTACGATCGAGGCCGACCTCGTGGTCCTGGCCGACGCCATCGTCCCGCGCACGGGGGGCAACGAACTCGCCCAGATGCTCGGCATCGCGTACGACACGAACGGGTTCTACAGCGAGGCGCATCCGAAGTTGCGGCCGGTCGAGACGGCTACGGCCGGCGTGTTCCTGGCGGGGGCGTGCCAGTCGCCCAAGGACATCCCCGACTCGGTCGCCCAGGCGTCGGCGGCCGCGGCGAAGGCGCTCGGGCTGTTCAGCCAGCCGGAACTCGAACGCGAGCCCATCGTCGCTCGCGTCAACGAGGAGATGTGCGTCCATTGCCGGGCGTGCATCAAGGCGTGCCCGTACGGGGCGATTGAGGATTATGACATCAAGGACCGCAAGGGGAACGTCGTCCGCACGGTGGCCCGCGTCAACGAAGGCGTGTGCCAGGGCTGCGGAACGTGCGTGGCCGTCTGCCGCTCGGGCAGCATCGACCTGGACGGCTTCACCGACGAACAGATTCTCGTCCAGATCGCGACACTCGAATAATCTGCGATCTGCGATTTGAGATCTCAGATTCGACACTCGAAAGACCGATGACGCAAGCCGAAGCAAAATCAACCGAGTCCGCCGAGGCCTTCGAGCCTCGCATCGTTGCCTTCGTCTGCAACTGGTGCACGTATGCGGGTGCAGACCTGACCGGCACCAGCCGCATCCAGTACGCCGCCAACGTGCGCATCATCAAACTGCCCTGCACCGGGCGCATCGACCCGCTCTTTATCCTGAAGGCGTTCGAGGGCGGCGCCGACGCCGTGCTCGTCAGCGGCTGCCATCCCGGCGATTGCCACTACACGAGCGGCAACTACCACGCGCGGCGGCGGTGGACGCTGCTGCGCAACCTGCTGGCCTTCACGGGCATCGACCCGCGGCGCCTGTTTTTCAGTTGGGTCTCGGCCGCCGAGGGGCAGAAGTTCGCCGACCTGATTAACGATATCACCGGGACAGTCCGCGACGCCGGGCCGTTCGACCCGACCAACCCGGCCAGGAGGCAGCCATGGACGTAGACCGCCTCCGGCAGGATGCTGCCGCCGTCCTCGCCGACGGACGCGCTCGTATGGTCATCGGCTTCCGCGACCGCGCCGGCGACCGCGTGCCCGCCTTCATCACAGACGCCGAGCAGGCCGGCGAACTCCTCTACGACGAGGCGTGCCGGCAGAACCTGGCGGCGTACCTGAAAAAGGCCGAACTGAAACGGTTCCGCCCCGTGGCAATCGTCGCCCGCCCGGCCGTTATGCGGAGCCTGGTCCTGTTGGCGGCCGAAGCGCAGGTTGCCGACGAGGACGTTCTCGTCCTGGGCGTCTCAGACGACCAGGAGTATCACGGAATCCTGGACCTCGCCGCCACGGCCGCCCTGCTGAACGAAAAGTACGCCGAGATGCCCCACGATCCGGACCTCGTGAAACGTATCGAAGAGATCTCGGCGATGACGCCCGAGGAGCGCTCCGGCTTCTGGACGGAGCAGTTCGCCAGGTGCACCCGCTGCTATGCCTGCCGCGCGGCGTGCCCGATGTGCTACTGCACGCAGTGCATCGTCGAGAAGAACGTGCCGCAGTGGATCTCAACCGCCGCTGCCGGGCACGGCAACTACGCGTGGAACATCATCCGGGCGTTTCATCTGGCCGGCCGGTGCACCGAGTGCGGCGCGTGCGAGGCCGCCTGCCCTCAGGGCATCCCGCTGATGCTTCTGAACGTCGTTCTGGCCCGCGACGTAGAGGAGGAGTTCGGCGTCAAGGTCGGCTACGATGCCGAAGCCGAGCCGGTCATCGGCTCGTGGCGCGAGGACGACAACGAAGATTTTATTCGCTGACCTGTTATTCGCTGACCTGTTAGCCGCCGGGCTTGCCCGGCGCGCAGTATGAGGTGAAGCGTTAGCCGCCGGGCTTGCCCGGCGCGCAGTATGAGGTGAAGCGTTAGCCGCGGGGCTTGCCCCGCGCGTGCTGTTGAGTCAATCATGAAACTCATCGACGCCAACAAACTGACCGCCCTCGCGGCCGCCCTCGCCCGGGCAGGCTATCGCGTCGTCGCGCCCGTCGAGGATTCAGGCGTGGTGCGGCTGAAGGAGTGGGCCGAGGGCGCCGCGATCCGGACCGGCGCCGTCCCCGTCAACTCGGCCAAGGACTTCCTGTTTCCGCCCAGCGAGATCATCGGCCGCTGGGACCTCGACGGCGACGATTTCATGCCCCGCGACGTTCAGCCCGACGCGCCGAAGACGGTCCTTCTGGCCGTCCGCCCGTGCGATGCGGCCGCGCTCGCGCTGCTCGACACCGTCTTCAACTGGGACTACAAGGACGATTTCTACAACGCCCGCCGCCAGGCCGTCACCGTCGTGCCGATGGTCTGCACGGCGGCCGACGAGCAATGCTTCTGCACGAGCGTCGGCGGGGCGCCCGATGCCACCGCGGGCGCCGACGCGATGCTCCGCCCGGCCGACGGCGGGACGCGGTTCATCCTCGAACCCCTGACCGATAAAGGCAACGCACTCCTCGACGCCGCCGGCCTTGCGCTGGCCGAGGGCGAAGCCGCTGCCGACCCGCCCGTCGAGATAGCCCGGCGGTTCGACGTCGAGGCCGTCACCGAGTGGCTCTCCCGGAACTTCGAGTCCGACCTGTGGCCGGCGCTCAGCCTGGCGTGCCTGGGCTGCGGCGCCTGCGCGTACGCCTGTCCCACGTGTCACTGCTTCGACATCCAGGACGAGGCCACGCGCCGAGAGAGCGTGCGCCTGAAGAACTGGGACTCGTGCGGCTTCGGCCTGTTCACGCTCCATGCGGGCGGCCATAACCCGCGGCCCGACCAGACGGCACGCTGGCGCAACCGGGTCATGCACAAGTTCTCCTACATCCCCGAGCGATTCGCTCTTGTAGGCTGCACGGGCTGCGGCCGGTGCGCCCGCGTGTGCGGCGCCGGCATGTCGATGTCCGAGGTGTGCCGATTGATAGCCGATGAAACCAAGAAGGCCCCGACCCATGAGTCCTGACCCAGACCAGGCGCAGGCCGTGCAGCAGCCGGGCGGCAACCTGTACGCTCCCATCACGATGACGATCGCCGAGTCGCGCGACGAGACGTACGACGTCCGGACGCTGCGCCTCCAGTTCCCCGGCGAAACCGAGCGAGCGGCGTTCTTCGAGAAGTACCGCGTCGGCATGTTCGGCCTCTACGGGGTCCCCGGCGCGGGCGAGAGCGCCTTCTGCATCGCCAGCCCGCCGACTCAGGACCAATACATCGAGTGCACCTTCCGCAAGGCCGGCCGCGTAACGACCGCCCTATGCGACCGCGAGGTCGGCCAGGCCATCACGTTCCGCGGGCCGTACGGCAACTTCTTCCCCATCGAGCAGTGGAAGGGCAAGAACATCGTGTTCATCGCCGGCGGCATCGCCCTGCCACCCATCCGCGCCGTCATCTGGAACGTCCTCGACCGCCGCGACGAGTTCGGCCGTCTCACCATCGTCTACGGCGCCCGCACCGTGGCCGACCTCGTGTACAAGCACGAACTCCAGCAGTGGCAGAAGCGCAAAGACGTCAAACTCATCCTCACGGTGGACCCCGGCGGCGAGACCGACGACTGGAAAGGCGAGATCGGCTTCGTCCCGATGGTCCTCGAAAAAGCCGCTCCCAGCGCCGAGAACGCCGTGGCCGTCGTGTGCGGGCCGCTCATCATGATCAAGTTCACCCTCCTCCCGCTCAAGCAACTGAACTTCCCCGACGCCCACGCCTACACGACGCTCGAGAACCGGATGAAGTGCGGCGTCGGCAAGTGCGGCCGGTGCAACGTCGGCAGCCTCTACGTCTGCAAGGACGGGCCCGTCTTTACGATCGAGCAACTCAAGAACCTGCCCCAGGGCGACCTGTAGCCCCGTTCGCCCTTGAGCGTAGCACCGCGTTCTTCGGCGGGTGGCACGGCAGCCCGAAGGGCGGCCGTGTTGGATGATAGGCGCACACGGCCACGCTTCGCGTTGCCGCCGGCCACGGCACGAGCCGTACCCGTGCCAGGGTGCCACCACCAACCGAGGCTTTGCCCGGGCCGCCGCGTTTTTCGTTCTCAGCACGCCTCCTGCGCTGGTACACTTCCCGTTCGGAACCTGTCGGCGCATAGCCAGATGGAACAAGGCGAGATGCTTCGCTGCGCTCAGCATGACAAGCAGGAGTAGGAGTGCGACATGCCTCCAGTCACCATGATCGTTATCGGCGCAGGCGGACGCGGATCGGGATACGCCGCATACGTAGCAGAGCACCCGGAAGAGGGCACGGTGATCGGCGTCGCCGAGCCGCGCGACCTCTACCGCAACCGCCTGGCCGAGGCGCACGACATCCCGCCCGAGAACGTCTTCACGGATTGGACCGCCGTGGCGGAGCGGCCTCGCCTGGCCGACGCGGTCCTGGTCTGCACGCACGATGAACTCCACGCCGACATCGCCTGCGCCATGGCCGAGAAGGGCTACCACATCCTGCTCGAAAAGCCGATGGGCACGAGCGAGCAGGACCTTCGCCGCATCCACGCCGCCGCCGCCAACTCCGACGGCCTGTTCGCCGTCTGCCACGTCCTGCGCTACTCGCCCTACACGCAGAAGATGAAGCAGATCGTCGATTCGGGCGTCATCGGCGACGTGGTCAACATCCAGCACCTGGAGCCGTGCGGCTACTGGCACCAGGCACACTCGTTCGTCCGCGGGCCGTACCGGCGGGAGGACGAGTCCTCGCCCATGCTCCTGGCCAAATCGTGCCACGACCTGGACTGGATCCGGTACATGATCGGCGCGCGGTGCCTGGCCGTCTCGTCGTTCGGCACACTGTACCACTTCCGCAAGGAGCATCGGCCGGAGGGTGCGTCGGACCGGTGTCTCGACTGCGCCGTCGAGGCCGAGTGCCCGTATTCGGCCAAGCGAATCTACCTCGGCCGCATCGGGTGCGGCGAAACCGGATGGCCCGTGGCCATGGTCACGCCGGAGGAGACCCTCGAAGGCGTGACCGAGGCCCTGCGGACCGGACCTTACGGCCGCTGCGTCTACGCCTGCGACAACGACGTCGTCGACAACCAGGTCGTGGGCATGCTCTTCGAGGGCGGCAAGACCGCCACCTTCACCATGACGGCGTTCAGCCAGGTCCGCGACCGCCGGACACGCCTCTTCGGCACGCTGGGCGAACTGCGCGGCGACGGCAAGACGATCGAGCAATTCGACTTCCTGACCGAGAAGACCGAGACCATCGACACGGCCCACGACGTGGCGGACTTCACCGGGTACGGTCACGCCACCGGCGATGCCGGCCTGATGAAGGCGTTCTGCGCGGCCTGCGCCACCGGCGATGCCGGCAAGATCCTGACCGGCGCCGACGTGACCCTTGAGACGCACATGATGGTCTTCGCCGCCGAAAAGGCCCGCAAGGAAGGCACCGTCGTCGAACTCCAACTGTAGCGCGCAGGCGTACAATCTGCCATGACTTCATCAGACTCGTTGCCGGACGGTGCACCGAAGATCGAGCGGGCCCTTGCCCTGCTGGGCGAGCGGTTCGGTCACGCGGCGTTCCGCGAGGGCCAGGAAGAGGCGGTCCGAAGCGTCCTGGCCGGCCGCAGCCTTCTGGTGGTCATGCCGACGGGCAGCGGCAAGAGCCTTATCTATCAACTCCCGGCGCTGCTGACCGACGGCCTGACGCTGGTCGTCTCGCCCCTGATCGCCCTGATGAAAGACCAGGTGGACGATATGGCGGCCCGCGGCGTTCCGGCCACGTTCATCAATTCCAGCCTGAGTCTCCAGGAGCAGCGTGCCCGCATCCGGCAGTGCGTCGGGGGCGAGGTCCGCCTGCTCTACGTGGCGCCCGAACGCTTCCAGAACGCCGCGTTCCTGGGGATGCTCGGGCGTGTGAAGGTCGCGCGGATGGCCGTGGACGAGGCCCACTGCATCAGCGAGTGGGGGCACGACTTCCGGCCCGACTACCGCCGCCTCAAGGCATTCCGCGAGCGGATGGGCAATCCGCCCGTCACCGCGCTCACGGCCACCGCCACGCCGCGCGTTCAGAAAGACATCGTCGAATCGCTCGGCCTCGCGGCCGACCAGACCGACGTCCACGTCCACGGCTTCGACCGGCCGAACCTGCTCCTGAGCGTCCGCCACGCCCGGGACGGCGGCACCAAGACCGACATTGTCCGCGCCTTTCTCCGCGAGGAGCGCGGCCCCGGGATCATCTACGTCGGCACACGCCGCACGGCAGAGGACCTGGCGGTCGCCATCGCCGACGTCGAGCCGGACGCCACCGTCTATCACGCCGGCCTGGAAGCGGAGGAACGCACGCGGGCCCAGGAGGCGTTCCTGACCGGCCGGGCCCGGCTGGCCGTCGCGACCGTGGCCTTCGGCATGGGCATCGACAAGGCCGACATCCGTTTCGTCCTGCACTACCACTACCCGGGGTCCGTCGAGCAGTACTACCAGGAGATCGGCCGCGCGGGACGCGACGGTCTGCCGTCGCGGTGCATGCTCCTCTTTTCGCCCGCCGACCGGGGCCTCCGCGAGTTCTTCATCGACCTCTCCTACCCGACGCGCGACCAGGTCCGCAGCGTGTACGAATTGCTGTGGACGATACCCGAGAACCCCGTGCTGTTGACCTACGCCGAGATCGCCGACTTGTGCGACGCCAGGTTGAAAGACGGCCAGGTGGCCTCGGCCGTGCGGCTGCTCGACGGGGCGGGCGTCACCCGCGCGATGGCGGGGCAGGCTACCGCCACCGTCCGGCTGGACCGGCCCGGGGCGGATATTCTGCCGCGGATTCGCGGCAAGGTCCGGCTCGCCGTCTTCGAGGCCCTGGCGTCGTCGCTCGATCTGGAGACACCCGGACGCTATGCGATTGACCTGGGCCAGGTCGCCCACGTGTCGGACCTCTCGGCGGATCAGGTCCGCCGCGCGCTGGCGGCGTTGGCCGAGGGTGGCCACATCGGATACGAGCCGCCCTTCCGCGGGCGCGGCGTCGAGAAACTCGTCGATCCGGCCCCGCCGTTCGCGAAGGTCCCCATCGACTGGAAACGCCAGGACTTCCTCCGCCGCCTCGAGGAGGAAAAACTCGAGGCCATGGAGGATTACATCCACACCACCGGCTGCCGACGCCGACACATCCTCCGATACTTCGGCGAGAAAAGCGACCTGGCCTGCGGCACCTGCGACCGCTGCACGGCGAAAACGCCGGCCGGCGACGACGACATCCTCGTCCGCCGGCCCGACATCGCCGTGCCCATCCTCGTCGCCATCCGGAACCTGCGGTTTCCGTTCGGCATCGGCCGAACGGTCCAGATCGTCACCGGGTCGCGCGAGAAAAAACTGCTGGAGTGGAACCTGGACAAGAACCCGGCCTACGGGCGTGTCTCGGCCAAGCAAGAGGTGGTCAAGCGCGTCATCGACCAGATGGTCCGCACCGGCTACCTCCGACTGAAACGGCAAGACGGGGGCGAGTTCGCCCGGCCCGTGCTGGTGCTGACGGCGCGCGGCAAGACGGCGGCGGCAAACGCCGACCTCGACAATCTGCCCCCGCTCGCACCGCCCAAGCCCACCGCCAGGCAGACGAAGGCGCCGCTGGCCGGCGCAACGCCCATCCGCCGGGCCGTGCTCGAATGCGTCGCCGAGATGCCGTGGTCCGTCGGCATGGGGAAAGTGGCCGAGGTCCTCACCGGCTCGCGGGCCAAGTGGATCGTCAAGGCGCGCATCGACCACCTGCCGATTCACGGAACCGTGAGCGCGACCCGTGAGACGGTTCGCGAGGCCGTCGCCGCTACGATCGCGGAAGGTCTGCTGAAGCGCGACGCGCGGGCCCAACGGCCGGTGCTCGAGTTGACCGAGGCGGGATGCCACGAACTGGAGCGCCTGCGCGCCGCCCCTGCCGCGCCGCCGGAGCCCGCTGCGCCGAGCCCCCAACCTGCGCCCGCGGCGGCCGAGACGGTGCCCGAGTCCCCTGCCTCGCCCGCAGGCCCGCAGGCGCGTCTCGACGAAACGGTCCAGCGGATGCTCACTGCCGGCCGGGAGGAAGCCAAGGCGCTGATAGACGAATTGCGGCTGTACCATCCCCGCGAAGTCGCTGCTCGGATCGAGCAGCGGTACGCGGCCTCGGCCAGGTTGAGCGAGAGGTCGCGAGCCGTGTGGGCCCTCGGCGAACTGTGCGGCGAAGAGGGCCTGGCGCTGCTCGTCCAGTGCCTCAGCGCCGAGGAGCCCAACGTCCGCCGCCTGGCCGCCTCGGCCGTCGGCAAAGTCGTCGCGCGGGCACGGTCGGCAAGCGGCGCCAGGCGAGACACTATCAGGGAGGCCCGCTTGGGCCTGCACGCCCTGCGCGACGATCCCGCACCCCAGGTCCGTCAGTACGCCGAGAAGGCGCTCGGGCAGTTCGCCGACGCCGGCAACCCCGAAGATGGCCAACAGGCGGAATCCGAATGAGGCCGTCGCGGTGAGTCCAAGAGCGGCACGCCTCGCCCGGGCCAGGCGCGGTGGCTCCTCTAGAGCGGTCCGGGCGCCGCACGGTGAGACACGCGTGCGAAATCAGTGGCTGGAATCACCGCGTAGGCGTGACAAGCGGGCGGCCGCCTGGCGAGCGGCCACCGTCTGCAGGTATCGGCGGACCACGCGATCATAACCCGCGGCCGCTTCATCCGTCCGGCCCTGCTTTTCACGGCAAAACGCCACCCAAAACAGGGCCTCGGCTGCGCGGGACCGGTCGCCGGCTTCCTCGAAAGCGGCCGCCAGCGGCAGGAGTTCCTCAGCGGCCTCCTCGTAGTGGAGTTCCGCCACTAGGGCCACGGCTTTCTGAAAGGCCGCCTCCTCCCCGGGACGGGCGGCGCGCGCCGTTGACGTCTCCATGTAGTACTGGTCGTACGCTGCACATCCCGGCGCAGTCGCAGTGACAGCGATCAGCAGCCAGTTCACCGCCCTAGCCCGCACGTTCAACCCCCTTGAGCAACAGTTGGGTCTCCATGAGCCAGGCGCGGACGTCCGGCTCTTCTTCGCCGGTCAGGATGACCTCGTTGATCTGTCGTGTCAAACCCAATGTGCGGATGAGTCTCACGAGGGACGTCAGGTCGCCGCCGCCGGCTTGCATCAGTTCCAATCGGGTCAGCAGAACCTCCAGCGTGTCAAGGAGCCGTCGCGTGGCCTCATTGGGAACCTGAGCACGCAGATGCTGACATCGGACGATCAGACGCCTTCGTCTGACGGCGGATTGGTACATTCCCAGGGCGTCCTCACCGGGCGTAGCGGCCAGATACGTTTGCTCGAGCGAGGTCCGCATCGCGGCCTGCTGTGCCTGGATGGCGCTGATCCTCTTCTCGGCGTCGCGTCTCACGGTGACCAGCCCGTCTTCCGCCTCTTGCAGCCGCGCCGCCTGCGCAGCGACCTGACCGCGAAGTTCGGCCAGGCTGCGGCCGGCCTGGGCAAGGTCCTGTCCGAGCCGGGCGAGCCGAGCGTCGCGTTGTTTGAGTTGGCCGACCGCCGTTTCGCGAAGCGATTGCTCCTGCCCAACGAGTTTGTTCAGGGCGGCCGCTCGCCGCTCGGCCTCCGCGGCGAGGTCCGCTTTCTCGGTCTCAAACGTCCGGCGCAGCCGCGCGACTTCCGCCTGGAACTCCCGGTTCTGCTCCTCAACACGCCGCCGGGCAGCCTCAAGGGCCGAGCGGCTCGCCCGCACGTCTTCAGTCGCCTGTTTCAGTTCTGCCCGCAGGCCCGAGACGGCGCTGTCATCGGACGGCGACGGCGCGCCGAAAGGGCGGTCCGGCAGCCAGCCGGTCGCCACGGCAACAAACAGGGACGCGCCAAGAATGAAAAACAGGAGCGCGGCCGCATGGAGCAGCCACCGCCACCGCGCGGGCGGCCGTCCGATCCATCGCATGGGAACCGTTGGGTCCGGAACCTCTGCCCGGCGGGCCGCCTCTTCGGCGCCCCAGCGCCGAAGCAAACCTTCCGCCGGATCTCTGGCCTGCTCGTTTTCTTCGTTCATGGTTTCACCATTAATATCTATCCGGCGCAGGCGCTTGTGCGCACCCAGCCGCGGCCTAATCGATCAGTCCCTTGGACTTCATGCACCGCCGGAGCATGTCTGTGGCTTCCGCGAGCCGCAGGCGGACGGTCGCTTCCGCCATACGGACGGCGGCGGCGATGCCGCGCGTCGTCCGCCCTTCCACATACCGCAGACGGACCAGACGCGCCAGGTCCGGCGGCAGCGCCCTGACGCACTCGCCGAGGGCGTTCATCCGTTCGCCCTCTTCAGACGCCGCGCCGGGGTTATCGTACGTGGCCAGCGTCTCCTCGGCCAATTCGGGATCAAAACTCTCGGGGTCGGCCCGGCGCTCCCAGCGCCGGCGCGCGACGTTGCGTGTGACGGCGGCCAGCCACTGACGAAAGGTTCCGCGAGCCGGGTTGAACGTATGGAGCGACTTGAGGACCCTCACGAACACGTCCTGGGTCAGATCGTCGGCGAAGGCCTCCGGAAAACCACAGCGCAGGAAGTACGTTTTCACCCGCCCGGCATGGGCGCGGTAGAGCGGATCGAAGGCCGCCCTGTCTCCCCACAGACAACGGAGGACTAGTTCAGAGTCGCCGGCGTCCATCGCAGCGCCATCGTGCGCCGCGAGGAGCAATTAGTCAAGACGTTGAGAATTTTCTGCGCAACGCCGCCCTGCCCCGATACAGGCTTCAGGAAAGACGCCGTCGAAAGGAGGCCGGTCATGCGAACCGCCATCATCGTGCTTGGGATGCTTGGTGCCAGTCTGACGCTGGTCCTTGCGGGCGTATCGGGATGCTGCCAACCGGCGTACGACGCCGCCAGGATGCTGCCGTCCGCGGAGGCGCGTCGTGCGCTTCCGGCAAAGGCCCACGGGGGCACCGACAACGTGAACGATGCGGCGTTCGACGCGATGTTCTTCCGGAACTACGGGGTCAACCCCTTCATCGACACCGACGATGATCGCCTTTCGACGTTCGCGGTGGACGTGGACACCGGCTCCTACACGCTCTGCCGGTCGTACCTGGACCGCGGCCACCTGCCGCCCAGGGATGCCGTCCGCGTCGAGGAATTCATCAACTACTTCGATTACGCGTATGCCGCACCGGCGGAAGATGAGGCCGCCTTTGCCGTTCACCTGGCGACCGCGCCGTCGCCGTTCGCGCCCGGCAAGTTGCTGCTTGGGGTCGGAATAAAGGCCCGCGAGATCAGCGCGGCGAAGCGAAAGGATGCCGTCCTGACCTTCGTGATCGACGTCTCCGGGTCGATGGCCCGCGAAGACCGGCTGGAACTGGTCAAGAAATCGCTTCGCCTCCTGCTCGATGAGTTGCGGGAAGGCGACCGGGTAGGCATCGCCGTTTACGGAACCAACGGGCGGAAACTCCTGGCCCACCGCCCTGTCGAAGACCGGAAAGCGATCCTCGCGGCCATCAAGAAACTCAGGCCCGAAGGCGCCACCAACGCCGAGGAGGGAATCGCCATCGGCTACAAGATGGCCAGAAAGGCGTTGCGGGAAGGCGCCATCAATCGCGTCATCCTCTGCTCCGACGGCGTGGCAAACGTGGGCCGGACCGGGCCGGAGTCGATCTTCCAGGCAATTGAGGAGCACGCGAGAGCCGGCATCACGCTCTCGACGGTCGGCTTCGGCATGGGCAACTACAACGATGTCCTCATGGAGCAACTGGCCGACAAGGGTAACGGCAACTACGCCTACGTGGACACCCTGCGGGAAGCGCGGCGAGTGTTCGTCGAGAACCTGACGGGCATGCTCCATGTCGTCGCGCGGGACGTCAAGGTTCAGGTGGATTTCAGCCCCGCCGTGGTCCGTTCCTATCGCTTGCTGGGCTATGAGAACCGCGACGTGGCCGATGAGGACTTTCGTAACGACAAGGTGGACGGCGGCGAGATCGGCGCCGGACACACCGTCACGGCGCTCTATGAACTGAAACTCTGGCCCAATCGCAAAGGCCGCCTCGCCACGGTGCAGGTGCGACACCGGGAAGCGGATGGGCCGGCGATCCGCGAAGTGGCGAAGCAGATCGCGACGCCCGACATAACAGCCGACTTCGACGCCGCACCTGACTCGCTCCGGCTCGCTGCGTGCGTGGGGCAGTTCGCTGAGATCCTGCGCGCCAGTTACTGGGCCCGAGGCGCCCGCCTGGACGACGTGCTGGCTCCGATCAAGGAATGCCGGGCCCTTCGGTCTCAGGACGTGAAAGAACTGATTCAACTCATCGAAAAGGCCCGCCGTCTCCAAGCGGACCGGCAGAATCAGGATCGTGTGGCGCCGAAAGAGTAGATGTACAGACCCGTTCGAAAGAAAGATTGCCAGAGCGCATCTCAGGCGACAGAATAGCGCGCGGCTCAAACCGGCACATCGGGCAGGAGACCCGACGTGGACATCGTCGTCAGCGAAACGAAAGAGGGCTGCGGCAAGAAGGCCGCCGCACACGGGGCGGAACTGCTGCGGCAGGCCATCGCCGAGAACGGAAAGGCCGGCATCGTCGTTGCGACCGGAGCGTCGCAGTTCGAGATGCTCGCCGCCCTCGTGAAGGCTGAGAGCGTCGATTGGACGGCAGTCACAGGCTTTCACCTCGACGAATACATCGGCATGCCGATGACGCACCCGGCGTCGTTCCGCAAGTACCTGAAGGAACGGTTCGTGGACCGGCTGCCGTCGCCGCCGTCGGCGTTTCACTACGTGAACGGCGAAAACGACCCCGAGGCCGAGTGCCGCCGCCTCGGCCGTGTCATCTCCGAGCACCCGATCGACGTCGCCTTCATCGGCATCGGCGAAAACGGGCACCTGGCGTTCAACGACCCGCCGGCCGACTTTGCGACCGAGGAGCCGTATATCGTCGTGGACCTGGCCGAGGCCTGCCGCCGCCAGCAACTCGGCGAAGGGTGGTTCCCGACGCTCCAGGACGTGCCGGCTCGGGCCATCTCGATGTCGATCCGCCAGATCGTGAAGTCACGCGCCATCGTCTGCACCGTGCCCGACGAGCGCAAGGCCAAGGCCGTCAAGGGAGCCGTCGAGGGGCCCGTGACGCCGGAGTGCCCCTCGTCGATCCTCCAGCAACATGCGGCGGCGACGCTGTTTCTGGATAGCGCCAGCGCCTCGCTGCTCGAACGGTAGGCGATCCGGCATGAGTTTGCGCGGTGGTTCTCCTGAACCACCGCGCCTCACGCGCTCGGGCCCCGAGCGCGGCGGGTCAGGAGACCCGCCGCGCGGAACTTGGCACCCGGCCGGTCACGACACGTCCAGGCCAATCGCCCGCCGCGGGTTCGTCACGGTCAGCCGCCGCGCGTCTTGCTCGGAGAGACCTGCCTCCCGGATCCGGTTCCCTTGCCCTTTTCCTCATTTGTTGCCAACGGCAAGCCATGGGCAGCCCGGCTGTGAAAAGATTCACAGGTAGCCGCTCCAGCCCCTTCGGGGTTGGGGTGTGTGGAAGATCGGAGGTTGGTGTTCAACTTGGCCGATGGGATCCGGGAGGTTGGTGTTCAACTTGGCTGATGGGATCCGGGAGGTTGGTGTTCAACTTGGCCGATGGGATCCGGGAGGTTGGTGTTCAACTTGGCCGATGGGATCCGGGAGGTTGGTGTTCAACTTGGCCGATGGGATCCGGCACGAAAGACGCACCCTGGACACGGCGTCGGCAGCGCCGGGTATCGTGGCCACCTTCCCTTCAGAATATCAGCCCAAGCCAATCGCCCGCCGCGGGTTCGTCACGGTCAGCCGCCGCGCGTCGTCGTCAGAGAGGCCCACCTCGCGCACCAGGTTCGCCGCCGCCCGGCGCATCGTGATGGCCCCGCCCACGAGCGACCCGTCCATGAGGCGTGCGGCATCGTTCTCGACAACCTGAATCCGGTGCCGCCCGTGGGCATACACGCCGGGGCCGAGGCCGGCCGGCGTGACGGCGTCGGTCACCACCAGGGCACGATTCAGATCGATCGCCCTGAGCCAGTTGCCGAGCGCGAACAGCGGCACGTGCACACCGTCGGCGATGAAGCACAGCCACAGCCGCTCGTGCAGGCTGAGTGCCCGCTCGATGATGTTGTCGTGCCGGTGGACGGCGCCCGCGCAGCCGTTGCCCAGGTGCGTGAACATCGAGAGGCCCGCGTCGATGGCGGCCCGCAGTTCGTCGAGCGTCGGGTCGCAGTGGCCGGCGCTTGCGACGATGCCTTCGGCAACGAGCATCCGGACAAGCGTCTGCCGCTTATCCTGCTCGGGCGCCAGCGTGACGATGCGCGCCAGACCCCCTGCCGCATCGAGCAGCCGCCTCATCTCGCCGGTGTTCGGCCGCCGCACGGCATCGGCCGGGTGGGCGCCGCGGTAACCGTCGGCCGGGCTGATGAACGGCCCCTCGATGTGGATGCCTGCGACGATCCGCCCGGCCAGCGGGTCCTTGCGGCGTAGTGCGACCAGGTTCGCCATCCGCCGCTCCATTTTCTCGAGCGATTCGGTGGTGAACGTTGCGAGGATGCCGCCGACGCCGTCCGCCTCAAGGTGCTCGCAGAGGGCATGGAGATCGTCCGGCCCGAGGTCGTCCTGGTTCAGGTCCACGCCGCCGTAGCCGTTGACCTGGAGGTCGAAAAAGCCGGTCGCGTTGTCCATGGCTGCCTCTCGCCAGGCCGCGTAACGGGTGGCGAGTCAGACCACCTGCGGCTCGATCCCCGACAGGCGGCAGAAGTCGATCAACTGCCGCTTGTAGTTGCCGTAGAAGAAGATCTGGTGGAAGCCGGGCCAGGCCAGAACGTCCTCGGCGTCATCGAACTTGACCATGACCGAGACGACGCACCCGCCCGCCGGCGGCACGTCCACGTTCTCCAGGACGTGGCCGGAGGCGATGAGCATCTTCGACGGCTTGCCCGGCAGGATGTCGGCACTGGTCACGGCATGGCCCTTGCGCCAGAGCGTCCGCGGCACGGCGTCGCGGTTGCCGTGATGATGGCAGATGTCGAACGGCTCGGCCGGCCGGCCGAAGCCGTTCAATCGGGTCGGACACGAGCAGTGCGCGCCGATGATCGCCCCCCGCGACGTCTCGGCCACCGGGTCCTGCTGGAACCCCGGACGGTCGAACAGATACTGGACGAGCGTGTGGGTGGCGACGGCGCCCAGGTCGGCCTCGCAGGCGGCCGGAATCCCCTCGTCGTTCATCCACGACCACGCGATACACGGCAGGCTGACCTTGCTGCGACCGAGGGCGCCGAGGCAGTCCATCGTGATGGCGTCGCCCTCCTCCCGCTCCAGGAACTTGCCTGCCACCACGTAACTCTTGATGCCGTTGATGACGTCGTCGCGAGTCGCGCCGGTGACCCTCCGCGCCCGCCGCATGTATTCGACGGCCATGGCTCGCAACTCGTCCGTGGTCGGCGTCTTCTTGTACTCCGTCAGGAAGTCCGCCGCGGGAACGTACCGCAGGGCGATGCCGAGGTCGGCCAGTTGGGTATCGCGCCGGTCGCGGCCGCGAAGCACGATGCACCGCGCGGCGCGCATCCTCGCCTTGGCCTGGATCATCTTCATGCCGTAGACCAACTGGCTGACATCATCGGTCGAGTAGATAACGCAGCCGGGCTTTTTCGACGGTCCAGACGTGTTGGTCGTAAACGAGGAACCGACCGGCGAGAAGACGACCGTCGGAATACCACTGGCGATGGCCTTGTTGGCAGTCGGCCACGAATGCCGCTGCCGGTCGAGCAGGACGACGAGCAGGCCGTCGGGCTTGGCCGCCTTGCACTGGGCGACCCAGGCGTCGGCTTCCTGGTTGCTATAGATGGGCTGGGGTCGCAGGTCGAGTTTCATGCCGAGCCGCTCGGCCGTGTCGCGGATGATCTGCGTGTACTTGGCCCTGGCCGCCTCGCCGTCGTAGACCGCGCCGGGCCACCACATGCCGTACGGCTCTTTGCGGCGGACGAACGTGGCCCGAAGCGTCGGCACGCACTTGGAGGCCGGGCCGCACGGTTTCATCGGCGCCAGGCCCCCGACGGGCCGGCGTGCGGCCGGATTCTCGCAGCCGGTCAGGACGGCCGACCCCAGCATCCACGCCGAGGCGCCGAGAAAGGCGCGGCGGTTGAGCACGTGGCCATGCTTACACTTTGCGGCACATCGGTTTCGTTGCATGGTCGTTCTCCTTTGACTTGGCGCTGGCCCGACGCAAGCGTAGGCCGGGGCGTGCCCCGGCGTTCGTCCTCAGGGCAATTGGTCGAGCGGCGCGTCCCACGCCTCGAAGCAGGCGCGGACGTTCTCGACCGGGTTGTTCGCACCCCATTCGAACTGGGCGATGAGGCCGCCCGCCGGGTCCTGGAGCGCGCGGCGGGCGCGGCCGACGGCGGCTCGCACGTCGTGCGGCGTGCCGAACGACAGGACGTGCTGCCGGTCGATCTCGCCCCAGAACGTGATGCGGCCTTTGAAGCGGCGACCGAGGTCCTCGATATCCATGCAGAACAGTTGGCTGTTGACGGCATCGACGCCCACCTCGATGAGGTCCTCGTAGATGGCGGCAATGTGGCCGTCGGTGTGCATGAATACCTTCTTGCCGGCGGCGTGGATGTAGGCGCAATAGTCCTTGTAGAGCGGTTTGAAGAGGTCGCGCCACATGTCGGGCGAGATCAGAAGCGAGTCCTGTGCGCCCCAGTCGTCCATGAACGAGATGCCGTCGCAGTCGGTCGCGGCCCAGCCTTCGAGTTCCTTCATGAAGAACTCGTGCACCATGTCGCGCAGGGCACGGACCTCGGCGGTGCCGTAAGCAAGGTCGACGTAGAGGTTCTCGCTGCCGCGGAGGAACTGCATCCGCTCGAACGGCCGCACGCCCGTCCCGCAGAGCATGAATTGCTGCGGGCCGGCAAGGTTCTCACGCTGGGCGCGGTTGACGGCGTCCCAGTCGGCGCCCTCGATAACCTCCCACGGCGGGCGATAGTGGTCGAGGGCAAACCACTCGGCCAGCGGCGGCCGCTTGACCTCGCCGATGATGCCGTCTTCCTTGCACTCCCAGATGCAGCCCCACTCGTCAACGTACACGCCCGTCTTGTACGGTTCGCCGCGCGCACGGTGGCCGCGAGCCAGGACGTAGCCCCTCGGGCCCAGGATGCTGCCGGGACCGGTGAAGTCGTCCGGGAACTCGCCGCGCATGGCCTGTACCTCGTCGGGGGTTTCCTGCTCGACCCGCGGCAGGACCCAGAGGTTCCTCGGCAGCCGGTCGGGGCCGCTGAAGTCGAGGCAGCGATGGACGCGTTCGCGGGGCGTCATGGTTCCTCCTGTTGGGAACGGTCCGCCCGAGGCACGGTCAGCCCAGACTGCCCAGGCGCACGGCCTTCCGGTCCGCTACCATCCTGGCGGGGATCTTCCTGGTGCGGACCGTGACCCGCGTGCAGCCCCGTTCGAGTTGATCATACCCGGCTGCGGGCTCGGCGTCGAGGCGCAGGTCACGATATTCGCCACGGCCTTCGCCTTGCAGGACCTGCCCATCCAGGTGGTCATCGAGGAGCATGGCCGCGCCGTTTGTAGGCGGCCACAAGCGTTCTCCAGGCGGTTCGCTTCCCCGCACGGTGGGTGCGGCGAGAGAATGCAGTTGCTTTCGCGGGCGAAGCGGCTATAATGCTTCATCTTCCGGAGTCGGGGCGTAGCTCAGTTTGGCAGAGCGTCCCGGCGGGAAGGTCGCTGCTTCATCCAGTAGGGCTTTGGCTCTCAATGGGTCGTGCAGCGGACAGGGCCATACGCGGGAGGACTTGCACGGGGGAAGGGAGCCGGGGGATGTTTTACGTGTACATCCTCCGCAGTCAGCGAAGCGGCAGGCTTTACGTCGGGCATACGGATGACCTGACTCGTCGCTTCCAGGAGCACAACGAGGGCCGCGGCGGGCGGTTCACGCGGCAGAACGGTCCGTGGAAACTTGCGTACAGCGAGGTGCATCCAGATCGCGCGTCTGCGATGCAGCGTGAGAGGTTCTTGAAGAGCGTCGCGGGATCCCGCGAGAAGAAGTGCCTGGCAGGGGAGGTGCCCGCAGCGGCAAAGGACATTTGACTTCGGGTCGGGGCGTAGCTCAGTTTGGCAGAGCGCTGCGTTCGGGACGCAGAGGTCGCTGGTTCAAATCCAGTCGCCCCGACCATTGATTATTCTGAGCCGTTCGGCAAAAATGTCGAACGGCTTTCTTTTTGGTCTTGCAGAGAGTACAACTGTACCACGCGGCTCAAGCCCGCCTCGATAAGACGCAAGCAGACACCCCAACGGGATGACCGCCGCCGACTTGCAGGGCCGCCGATTTCGAGGCATGGCGGTGTGCCTGGCGGCCGGCACCGTCAAGGCGAGCACGACCACCGGCTTACGGCACGCCGCCGCGACGTCGTGCCGGGGCAGGGCGATGGCTTTTGTAGAAACTGTGTCCAGCCGATCGTGTTTGACACTACGGGTAAACGGCCCGTCGCCTCATCACCTCATGGGGGAGCGCACATGAGACAGATTGCACGGAGAAACCGGGTTGGCCGGAGCGTTCTTGTCGGCCTCGCGGCCCTCCTGATTCTGGGCGCCGTGGTGCAAACCGCGCAGGCGGCCGAAGCGGCAAGCAACAAGGCCTCCGACGACTACAACATGGCCATCTGGTTGTACACCTCGAAGAAGTACGACCTCGCGGCAGAGGAGTTCGCGTCGTTCCTGAAGAAGTACCCGACCCATGAGAAGGCGGCCGAGGCGCGGCTGGGCATGGCCAGGGCGCTGCGGCACGTCGGGAAAAACGACGAAACCATCGCGGCGCTGACCGAACTTCGCGCCAAGCACCCCAAGTTCGAGAAGATGGCCGAGACCCTCTTCTATCTCGGACAGGCCCAGGTCGCCGTCGGAAAGACGAAGGAGGCCGCCGCCACCTTTGACAAACTCACTCGCGACCACGCCAAGCATTACCTGGCCGATTGGGCTCGCGCCCAGCGCGGCGAGGCGCTCGTGCTCCTGAAAGATTACGACAGCGTCGAGAAGACGCTCGCGCCGCTCATCGAGAAGTTCCTGACCGGCAAGAACGCCGACAAACGTCTTAAGACGGAGCGTGAGCGGCTCCGGAAGATGGCCCCGGCCGTGGCAGCCGGATTCGACGCCCTCCTGGAGCGGGCTCACCTGAACCTGGGCCTCGCGCGGTTCGGCGCCGGCCGCTTCGATGCAGCGCGGCAGACCTTTGAGGAGTTCCTCGCGCTGGCGCCCAAGAGCAAGTTGGCCGAGACGGCACGGTTCAACCTGGCCGACAGCCTTTACCGGTCCGGCCAGTTCGACCGGGCCGCCGAGGTGTACGATGAGGTCGCCAGGATGAAAGGCCCGATGGCGCCCGGCGCGGCGTTCAACATGGCCCTGGCCTTGTTTCAGGCCAAGAAGCACGCCGAAGCCGCCAAGGCGTTCGGCGAGTGTGCCAAGAAGTTCCCCAAAGCCCCACGGGCCGCGAAGGCCCGACTCCACGCCGGCACGTGCCTGTACCTCTCGGAGGATTACCGCCAGGCCATCGCCATCCTCAAGGCCGAGACCCAGGACCCCGAGGCGCAGTACTGGTTGGGCAAAGCCTACCTCAAGGACGCTAAGCCCGCCGAGGCCCGCGCGGCGTTCGAGAAGGTTCTGGCCGCCGGCGATGGACCACGCACGGCCGACGCCCTGCTCGGCAAGGCCGACGCGTTTCTGGCCGAGGGCAAGCATGACGATGCCGCTGCGGCATACCAGCAGTTTGCCGCCAAGTTCGGGAACCATCCGGACCTGGCCCGCGCGCTGTACGCCGCCGCCGCGTCGCTGTACCGGGCGGGGAAACATACGGATTCCGAGACGTTCTGCAACCGGTTCCTCGAGAAGGCCGCCGGAGACGACCTTGCCGCCGCCGTACTGTTCATCTCCGGCGAGAACCGGTTCCTCCAGAAGCAGTACAAGGAAGCCGCCCAGCGATACGCCAAACTGATCGAGACGCGGGCTGATTCGCCCGACGTCCCGGCCGCCCGGTTCCGCCTCGCCTGGATCAAGTACTTCGACAAGGACTATGACGGCGCGGTGACGCTGCTTGTGCGACTCGACCCCAAGAAAGCCGATAAGGCCCTGCTGGCGGAGGCCGAGTACCTGCGAGGCAACTGCCTGTTGGAGAAGCAGCAGCACGCCGAGGCGGCCGAGGCCTTCGGCAAGTATCTTGCCGCCAAGGAGGCCAAACGCTATCGCGACGACGCGCTGCTGAAATCGGGCCTCGCGCTGGTGCGCGCGGACAAACGCAAGGAGGCCGTCACGGCGTTCCGCCGGTTCCTCAGTCAGCACGCCGGCAGCCCGCTCCGGCCGGAGGCCGAGTATCAACTCGCCGAAGCCCTGGTGGCTGAGAAGCAATACGACCAGGCCGCCACCCACTATAAGGCCGTCGCCGAGGGCTTTGCGGACCATCGCCTCGCGCCGTTCGCGCTTTATGGTCTGGGCACCTGCATGACGGAGAAAGGTTCGGTGGACGAGGCGGCCGCGGCGTTCGGACGCTTGGCCGAGAAGCATCCCGATTCCGGGCTCGTGCCGCAGGCCCTCTACTACAAGGCGTCGGCCCTGGCGCAGGTCGGGAAGTTTGCCGAGGCCCGCGCGGCGTACAAAGCCATGGTTGACCGGTTTGCGGATCATGACCTTGCTCCGGCGGCGATGATGGGGCTGGGCCTGGCGCTCGAGAAAGAAGAGAAATACGAAGAGGCCGCCGTCGTCTTCCGCAAACTTGCGGCCCAGGCCAAGGACGACAAGGCCCGCGAGCAGGCCACGTACGAACTCGCGTGGTCGCTCCAGCAGGCGGGCAAGGATAAAGACGCCGCCGACGTCTACCGCGCCCTGGCCGAGAAGTTTCCGAACAGTTCGCTGGCCGCCGACGCCTTTTTCCATCTGGCCGAGGTTCCTTATGGCGAGAAGAAGTACGCCGCCGCCGCCGGCCTCTACGAAAAGGCCCTGGCCGCCGCCAGGGACGACCGCTTGAAAGACAACATCCTGTATCGGCTGGGCTGGTGCCGCTGGAACCAGAAGAAGTATCCCGAGGCGGCCGCGATGTTCGACCGGCTCGTCAAAGAAGCCCCCAAGAGCGACCTGGTGGCCGAGGCGCTCCTCCAGGCAGGCGAAGCGTACGCCCAGGCCGGCAAGCCCGCCGAGGCCATCGAGCGCCTCTCGAAACTGCTGGACCCGAAGTACAAGGATTTCGAGCACGCGGCCCGGGCGCGGTTGCGGCTGGGCGAGTCGCAGGCGCTGCTGGGCCGACTCGGGGTGGCCGTCGCCACCTTCACCGCTCTGGAGCAGGCCTACCCCAAGTACAAGGCCATGGATGAGGTGCAGTTCGGCCTCGGCAAAGCGCTGTACGACCTGAAGCGCCATGACCAGGCGCGGGCCCGGTTCCAGAAGGCCCTTGCCATGACCGACACCGAGACGGCCGCCAAGAGCCAGTTCTACGTCGGTGAGACTCTTCTGGCCCAGGGCAACCCGCGCGAGGCGCTCAAGGCGTACCTGCGCGTTGTGGCGCTGTGGGGCGCCTACAAGGAGTGGGCTGCGGCTGCGCAGTTCGAGATCGGCAAGTGCTACCAGAATCTGGACAAGACCAAGGACGCCCGCGAGGCATTTCAGACGGTTGTCAATAAGTACGGTGATACAAAATGGGCGGGCCCGGCCAAGGAGCAGTTGAAACAGTAACGCACGGGCCGCGAGCCCTTTCAGCCGCGCCCCTTTAGGCCGCGACTCTTTTAGGCCGCGACTCTTTTAGCCGCGCCCCTTTTAGCCGCGACCCGAAGGGGAGCGCGGCAGTTGTCCCGGCCGAAGCATGAAAAGGAGAACACGACGATGATTCATCGCCGTCCCGTAGCCGTCGTTCTTGCGCTGGTGACGTTGCTGGTCGTTGGCGCCGGTGTCGCAGTGGCCGCCCCGGCGCCCGCTGGGGCGCCGCCCGCACCTGCGCCCGGAGCGGCCGCCCCGCCGCCGGGCGAAGGCGGGGTTGAAGCAGCGGCCGAACCGCAAGCCCCGAAACCCAAAGAGCCCACCGTCTACGAACTCCTGCAGCAGGGCGGGTACATCATGTATCCGATTTACCTGCTGAGTATCGTGATGGTGGCGTTTGCCATCGAACGGGCCGTGAGCCTCAGACGCCGCCGCATCCTGCCGCCACAGTTTATCCTGAACCTTCACAGCCTTGTGGCGGCCCGGCCTCTGGACAGCGAGAAGATCCTGACCTACTGCCAAGCCAATCCGAGCCCGATCTCGCGTATCTTCCAGGCCGCCGTCAAGCGCCTGAAACGGCCGCTGCCCGAGATCGAAAAGACCATCGAGGACGCCGGCGCCCGCGAAGTCCGCCAACTCAGGCGAAACTGCCGCGTCCTCTCCGGCGTGGCTTACATCTCCCCACTCTTGGGGTTGCTCGGAACGGTCCTCGGTATGATCAAGTGCTTCAGCCAGGTCTCATCCGGCGAGGCCCTCGGCAAGGCCCAACTGCTGGCCGAGGGCATCTACCAGGCCCTCGTCACGACGGCAGGAGGTCTGACGGTCGCCATCCCGGCCGCCGTCCTGTACCTGATGTTCATGGCCAAGATCGAAAAACTCGTCGGCGAGATGGATAACCTGTCGATCGAGTTCATCGAATCGGTCGTAGAAGAGGCAACGGAATAACGCGTGCCGTTCGCACCGGCCGCGGGTCCGGCACGAATCGCCACAAGCCGTCCAAGCAGAGGTGGCCAACCATGCGTATCGACCGCAAGAGCGAAGAGGAACAGACGGAACTGCTGAACATGACGCCGATGATCGACATCGTGTTCAACCTCCTCATCTTCTTCCTCGTGGGCACACGGTACGCCGAGATCGAACGCGACATGCTCGTCAACCCGCCCTCCGCCCGGCATGCCCGGGCCATCACCGCCACGCCCCGAGAACTCATCGTCAACGTCACCGTCGACGGCCGCTACGTCATTGCCGGCGTCGAGTACAAGGTACAGGACCTTGAGCGGATCATCGCCCGGGCCGTCAAGGAGAACCCCGAACAGGCCGTCGTCGTCCGCGGCGACGAAAAGGCCATACTCCAGTTGCCGGTCAACGTGCTGAACCTTTGCGAGAAACACGCCATCAAACGCAAGTTCCTCACGACCATCACCCCGGGCGGAACGTGACCCGAAGCGCCGCGCCGCCGGTGCCCCTTTCAGCCGCGGCCCTTTTAGCCGCGACCCGAAGGGGAGCGCGGCTGTTTGACGCAGCACGGCAAAACACGCACCAATGGCCCAACCTGCCAAAACCTGGAGCCTGCCGGCACGCATCGCCTGGATCGCGGTCCCGGTCGCGATCGTGGCGGGCCTGGTGGCCTTCATCCTCTGGCCGCGCACCGATATCTTCTACTCCGACGGCAAGCGGTCCTGGCCCGGCCGGCCGGGCCTCGGGCTTCGGTCGGTCCTCTGGGACGCAGGCCGTCTGCTCGCCGGCCTCGGCGAGCCCGAACAGGATTACGATCCGTGCCTGTCGGGCGACGGGCAGGAACTCTATTTCACGCGCGGCAAGGCGGGAGGCGACGCCGACATCTACGTCGCCTACCGGACGCTCGACGCATGGACCGAACCCAAACCCCTTGAGGCGGTCAACACCTCGGCCGACGAGATCGGCCCGGCCCTGGCACGCGACGGCGCCACCCTCTACTTCTACTCGAACCGTGCCGGCGGTGAAGGTGGCTACGATCTGTACGTCTCACGCCACACCGACGCCGGCTGGTCCGAGCCCAAGAACCTCGGCCCGCACGTCAACGGGCCGTTCAACGAGTACGACCCCGCCGCTACGCCGGACGGCATGTACCTGCTGTTTTCCTCGAACCGGCCCGTCGAGGGGGAGGATGCGGTCGACGAGAAGGCCTGGCCCGCCACGCTGCGCGAGGAACTCTACCAGAACGACTACGACATCTACGCGCTGGACCTCCAGGACGCCGCCGCCGCGCCACGCCGTCTCGACGTCGTGTGCAGCCGGGCCAACGACGGCCAGCCGACCGTCTCGCCCGACGGCACGTGGCTGTACTTCGCGTCCGACCGCGCCGGCGGCCGGGGAGGGTACGACCTGTGGCGGTCGCGGGTCACCCTCGGGCCGCTCGCCGGCCTCATGCCGCCCGAGAACCTCGGCGTGCCCGTCAACACGGCTGCCCACGAACTCGATCCGGCCGTCACCCTCGAAGGCTTCGGCATCTACTTCTCGAGCAACCGCGCAGAAGAACAGACCTACGCCATCTACTACGCCCGGAGCCACGAGGTCTTTCAGGTGGCCCGGACGCGGCGACTGGCGATCGGACACATCCTCGGAGAACTCTCGTGGCCGCTCATCGGCCTGATCCTGGCCCTGGCCGGTCTGGTTTTGACGCTTCTCGCCCTGGCGCGGCTGCGGCGTCGGCCGGGACTGCTGGCAAGTGCCATGATGGTCTCCCTGATCCTCCACCTTGTGGCCCTCAGCCTCTTTACGATCTGGCAGATCTCCTACCGCGTGGCGGAACTCGCGAAGCAGCAGCAGCGCTTCGAGGTGGCCGTTAGCATCCCCGGCCTCGCCGAAAGCGAACTGTCGAGCCAGTTGCGGGCGGCACTGGCAGACTTGGCCCGCCTCGATACGGCGGAACTGGCCGTCGAGAAATCCGACCAGATAACCGCCCCCGAACCGCCCAAAGTGAAGGAACCCCGCGTCGCCCTGGCCGAGGTCGAACCGGTTCCGCAGGAGATCCAGATCGCGCGGCTGCCCGACCGGCCCCAGGAGTTCGCCGAACCCGTGCCGGCCCTGGCCGAACTGCCCCCGAGCCTCGACTTGCTGCCACCCGAGCCTCTCGAAGAGATCCAGCCCAAGGCGGTCCGCCAACCCGAACAGGCCGAACCGCTCCAGCCACGCCCGGTGATCCTCTCGCGTGCCGAGCCGGCGCCGGTCAAGGCCGCGCTGAAGCCTCGTCCGACGCCGACCGAGCGGCCGGCCGAGGTCCCGCCCGACATCGCGCCCGTCGCGCTGCCCGAGATGCCGCCGCAGGAGGTGACGCTCCCGCCGATCGAGATCGCCCGAGCCACCCCCCTGCCCGTCAAGCCGGCCGACGTTCTGGACATCGCGCCCCTCACGAGCGACGTCCGCCCCGTCCGTATCGCGGCGGAGCCGGCCGCCGAGGCCGTCGGCGTCAAACCCCTGGCGAGCCTGCGGGCCGAGACGCCGGCGCCTCGCCCTGCCGCAACCACCGTGACGCCGCTGGCCAGGGCGCCGAGCGCTCAGCCCGCCATCGACACAACATTGCTGACGCGTACGGTCGCGCCGCCGACCGCTGCCGACGCCGCTGCCGTCTTTCTGGACGAGAATCCGGTTGCCGGCCCGGCCATCGCCCCGGCCGACGTGCCCCTGATGGAGGCGCTGCCGCCGGCCAGCGGGCCGGTCAAGCCGAGGGAGCCTGCGCCGCGCTCGAACGGGACGGCCGAGACCGAACCGGGGCCCCGGGCCGTCGTTGTGGTCGAGCGGGCCGAGGGACCGGTCGCCTTGGCCCCGGCCCCGTCGGTTGCCGCACCAACGGCGGCCGAGCAGTTGCGGGTGGGACCCGACGCGCTCGGACCCAAGGCGTTCGATTCTGCCGTCGTGGCGGCGGTGCCGTCCGGGCCGGAGCCGACCATCGACGTCGAGGTCGCCAAACCGGGCCCCGTTGCCCTGACGCCCGTACGGGTAGAGTTGGCCGAACCCGTCGTGCCCACGGCGCTGCGTGCGGTGTTGCCGGAGCGGCCGCCTCTGGTCGTCAGGCCGCGCGAGTCGCTTGCCGCTCAGCGCCTGGAGCGGCCTGCGGGGGGTGGTCGGCTGGAACCGAAGCCTGTCCGCGCCGAACCGCTCGGGACGGCCACGGCCGAGCCCGACGCGCGGACACTCCTGGCGTCCGCGGTTCCTGCCGCCGGGTCGCTCGCCACCCCGGTCGTCGGCGAGTTGCTCATGGCGGCCGCGCTGCCGCCCTCGGCGCCCATAGACGCCGACGTGACGGTCCCTCCGGCGCCGCTGCCTCCGAAACAGGTCTACCGCCTCCGGACCGACCCGGACCGCAAAGAGATCATCGAGAAACTCGGCGGCACGCCCGAGACCGAGGAGGCCGTCCGCAAATCGCTCATCTGGTTCGCGCGACATCAGAGCGGGGACGGTCGCTGGGACGTGGACGGCTTCATGAAGAACTACGACGTGAAGGGCCGCCGTGCCGACGGCCAAGGGAGCCGGCCCGGCCAGGACGTAGGCGTCACGGCCCTGGCGGCGCTCGCGCTGGTCGGCGCCGGGCACACGCATCGGCCGGCCCGTGTCGCCAAAGCGCCGAGCGAGTACGCCGGCAACGTTCAGAAAGCCATCGACTGGCTGCTCGCCGGCCAGAAAAAGGACGGCGACCTGCGGCGTGGCGGACAGATGTACGACCACTGCCTTGCGACGATGCTGCTGGCCGAATCGTTCAGCATGACCGGCGACGAACGCCTCGTCGATCCCATCAAACGGGCGGTCGATTTCACGCTCAAGGCCCAGAACCCCAACCAAGGTTGGCGGTACGAACCGCGAGCCGACAACGACACCAGCGTCATCGGCTGGGCGCTGATGGCGCTGAAGAGCGCCGAGATCGCCGGCTTCCAGGTCCCCCAGAAGTCGTACCGCTGGTCCGCCAACTGGCTCGACAAGGTTCGCAAGGGCAAACACAAGGGCCTCTACGAGTACCAGCCCGGCCGCGGACCGTCGCCCGCCATGACGGCAGAGGGTCTGTTCTCGGAGATGCTCATTGACTTTGATCCCGGCAGCCCGCGGACCGCCGAGTCGGTGGATTACATCCTGAAGCACAAGCCCCGCTGGCGGCCGCAGAACCGGGATGACACGAACCTCTACTACTGGTACTACGCCACGATGGCGCTGCACCAATTGGGTGGCCCGAAGTGGGACCAGTGGAACCGCGAGATCCGCGAAACGCTCGTCAAGGCCCAACGCCGGGACGGGCCCTTCGCGGGCAGTTGGGACCCGCGATCGCGGTGGGGTCAGTACGGCGGCCGCGTCTATTCGACGGCCGTCGCGACCCTGACGCTCGAGGTGTACTACCGCTATCTACCCTTCTACGACCTGCGGTTGGGGGATCAGGCCAAGTCGAAGTGACGGCAACGAATCGCGTTGACTTGTGCCGTCCGTGCGGCCTATAGTTGCGGCCGACAGGGTTCGTTGGGCCTTTCCATGAGGCGATCGCGCACCAACTTGGGCCGGGCGGCGCTTGCGCTGGCGATGCTCAGCGCGGCAGCCTCGGCTGCTCTTGCCGCGGATGCCGGCGCGGGCGCCGCCGCGGCGCCCAAGGCGAAGTTCATCCGCAGCCAGTGGCAGTCGCTTTACCTGGCCGGCATGAAGATCGGCTACATCACCCAGAGCGTGTATGCGTTTCCCGACGGCGGCCGGCGACTCCAGACTAATCGGTTCCTTCGCCGGAATCGGGCGGCCAGCAGGTTCGGCTACTACGAGATGATCACAGCCGACGTGGATGCGGACTTCCGGCCGCGGGCCCTGACGTGTCGTGTCGTCAGCGGCGACCGGCAATGGCACGTGACCGGCCGCGTGGAGAAAGGCGCGCTGGTCCTGACGCGAACCGTCGGCGAGAAAAGCGCCTCGACACGGGTCCCGCTCGAGAAGGGCGTGACGTTCCTGTCCTGGGCGCTTCGGGCCACGTTGCTGAGCGGCGCCGGGACAGGCCAGACACATCGCTGGCGTGTCATCGACGAGTCGCTCGGCGCCCTGCTGCCGGACCCGTGCCTCGTCCGCGTCATCGGCCCTCGGGGTCTGCCGGCCGCCGGCGACGGCCGGAACTTGCTTGGGACAGCGGTCGGTTGGTCCTGTGGCGCAGAGCGCGTGGCCCACCTGATGGAGTCAAACGCTCGCGTGCTCCGTAGCGTGTGGAAGTCGACACCGATGGTCGCCGAGGCGACGAGCCTGTCGGGGGCCCGGCGTCTGGACAGCCCCGCCGAAGCGCCGCCCGCCGCAGACATCCCGGGCCTGATGGGTGAACGGTACCGCAACCCTCGCCTCGGGCTGAGCCTCTGGGTGCCGCCGTATCCCTATGTGATTCACGTGGCAGAACCGTCGGGCGCGGTGATGATCACGGATCTGACGGACGAGGCCTACCTGTCGGTGCATCCGGCCTACGGCTCTGGCCCAGCCGTTGCCGTGGCCGGCGCCTCCGCTCAGGCGGGCCAAGACGGCGAGGCAGCCGAACCCCTACTGGCATCCCACCCCATCCAGCAGGAATGGGCCGCCCGGTTCGACGAGGTCACGGCGGAGCATCGGGCGGCCGTCGTGCCCGGCGGCACCAAGGCATATAACGTGCAGGGAATCGGCGGGACCGCGCGGCTGGGGTGCACGACCTACCATTTCCGGAACCTGCTCCTGTCGGGCGAGGGGCTGACGTGGTTCGTTTCGCTCGCCGTGGCCGACCGTCGCCTCACGGCCAAGGCGGTGCTCCTGGAGAAGGTAAGCCGGTCGATCAAGGCGGCGGTGCCGGAAGGGCGGCTGCCCATCCAGGCCGTGGGACTGGTGCTGCGGAGCCCGTATTACGGGTTCCAGATTCGCCTGCCGAACATGCGGTGGAAGGTGCCCGACCACGTGGGCGGTCCGCTCACGGCGCTGGAGGTGGCGCGCGAGGACCATGCGGCCGTCGTGCTGGTCCGCGTTCTGACGCCCCGGGAAGGCCAGTCGCTGGAGGCCTTTGCGGCCGAGCAGGCGGAAACGGCTGCCAGGACGCTGGGCGTCGAGAAGCCCGAACCGAGACCCGCCACGTTCGGCGGACAGAGGGCGATCGAGATCGACTACGAAGGAAAGGCGATCCTCTCGGGCAAACCCGCGCGGTGCAAAACTGTTTATACGCAGCGGCAGGGGCGCATCCTGGCCCTCGTGCTTGTGGTTGCGGCCGATGCCGACGAGACAGCCGCACGGGAGATCGAGCAGATTCGGCGCAGTGTAAGGTTTATCTGGCAGGCCGCGGTCCCATGAGCATACAACGTTACATTCGGCTCCGCCTCGCCGCGATTCTTGCCGTCGCGATGGCAAGCGCGGCGGCCCACGCTGCACCGTCCGCCGGTAAGCCGGGACGGGCCGAAGGCGTCGCCTTCCTGCCCCTGACCTTCACGAGCGACGAGAAGGGGCTGGGCCAGAAGGTGCAGCAGATGCTCCGCTTCAAGGCCAAACGGATCGGGGCCACCGTGTACGACGCGCCGAGCATCAAGGAAGTGCTCGGCAGCCGCAAGGTTTCCAGCGACACCCCGCCGGTGGAACTGGCTGCGCTCGGGCGCCGGCGTTTTGACGCCGACATCGTCGTCACAGGCCACGTTGCCGGCACCGAGCCGTATGAGGTCCGGCTCCTCGCCGTCTATACCGGCAACCTGCAGCAGCCGCGCGTCTTCAAAAAACGGTACGCCTGCGCGAATCATCATCTCATTCCGGTCGAGATGGCGGGCGCGGTGTTCGACATCCTCGGCATGGAGCGTCCGAAAGACCCGCTGCGCATGCTGCGGGCGGACCCCGAGATCGACCGACGCTGGCGCGAAGGGCCCAACATGGTGAAGAACCCCGGCTTCGAGCAGCCCGGTCCGTCCGGCAACGGGCCGGCCCACTGGCAGGCGCTCGAGGGCCAGATGGCGTGGGTGACCAATCCCGACGGCCCCGGCAAAGTCCTGAAATACGATATGAACAAGGCGACCGCCGGGTCGTACGGTCTCGACTTCTACAGCGACTGGATCCCGATCGAGGCCGGCGCGATCTATCGTTTCTCGTGCCGCTACAAGACGCTTGCGCCGACGCCGAAGATCTTCCTCAAGGGGTACCACCCATTCGAGGCGGCCGGCGGTTACCCCGCACAGCGCCGCGAGACGTACCGCCGCCAGGTTCACCCTTCCGGCGGGAAAGGCCAGTGGAACAGCGTGACGGCCGACTTCATTCCGCAGTCCACGCGGCCCGCGCAAACACCGACGTTTATGAAAGTGGACCTGTACGCGTACTGGCCGGCAGGCGTGATCTTCTGGGACGACATCGTGCTGAAAAAGGTCCGCGACGCGCCGCCGAAGGCCGAGGAGAAGCCCGGACGGCCCCCCGCCGCCAAGGCGCCGAAGGAGTCGCGATGAAGGTCGGGCGGCTCCATCGGTGGACCACCAACTACCATAAGGCCGTCGCAATCCAGGAGCGCCTGGCGGAGGAGGTCGTCGAAGGGCCGCCTCTCCATCGTGTCGGCGTCGTGGCGGCGGTGGACGTTTCGGGCGGGCGCACGGGCGAGTGGATCGCGGCGGCCGTCGTCGTCATGGACATCGAGACGCTCCAGACCATCGAGACCCGCTTCGCCGCGATGCGGGCAACGTGGCCGTACGTGCCGGGACTCCTTAGTTTCCGGGAAGTGCCGGTGGCGCTGAAGGCGTTCCGCCAGGTGCGCTCTCGGCCGGACCTGGTGATCTGCGACGGGCAGGGACGGGCACATCCCCGCCGGCTGGGACTGGCGTGTCACGTCGGGCTGGCGCTCGACGTGCCGACGATCGGCTGCGCAAAGAGCCGCCTCATCGGTACAATAAGGCGAGAGCCGGGCCTACGGCGCGGCGGGCGCGCGGGGCTCGTAGATCGTCGCGAGCGAATCGGAACGGTCCTGCGGACGCGGACGGGCGTCAGGCCCGTGTACGTGTCGGTAGGCCACCGGATCGATCTGGCGAGTGCCGAGCGGTGGGTGCTGGCAACCGCGACGCGCTACCGGCTGCCGGAGCCGTCGCGGCGGGCACATCAGGCGGTAACTGCACACAAGAAGGAGTGGGCAGGGCGTGGCTATCCGTAAGACCAACCGAGCCAATCTGCACCGTTTCGAGCAGATCGAGGTCGTGTTCTTCGATGTCGGAGGCACCCTGGTCTACAGCGAACTCGGACATCTGGACCTGCTGCACCAGGCGCTGGTCGTGATCGGCTACAAGGTGACCCGAGACAAAGTGCTCGCAGCAAACGACTTGGCGCGAAGGGCGGTGGCACGCCGTCGCCGAAGGCACGCTGCCCGTATGAACACGGGTGCGGCCAGCCGCATGTGGCTCGACCACCTGGCGGAGGCTCTGGACCTTGATCTGCGGGGAGACGACCTTCAGCGGGAACTGACGCTGGGGATCTGCGAGATCGAGACTCGCAGCGCGGAAATCCTGGACCCCGACGCTCACGAACTCCTGTCGGTGCTGAGGGATCGTGGTTTTCGCCTGGGCGTCATCAGCAACTGGGGGACCGACCTGCCGGCGTATCTGACCAGTTTCGGCCTCGTGGAGTACTTCGACACGATCATCGCCAGCGAGGCGGTGGGGTCATCGAAACCGCACCGGGAAATATTCTTGCGCGGCCTGACGGCCCTGGATTGCCGACCGGACCAGGCCGTCCACGTGGGCGACGATTACTGGGCCGACGTCGTCGGCGCCCGCGAGATCGGCATCCACCCCGTGCTGATTGACCGCGACCGCGAGGACGTCCACGCCGACTGCACCACCATTACCAGCCTGGGCGAACTGGCAGAGTTGCTGCCGGGCCAGGCCGCGTCTCGGGTGGATAACTCCGCGAAGCGCCGGCGCCCCTGATATGCCGAAAGGGCTCGTGGGGCCTTCCTGCCTCCAGAAGTCGTTGCCACGCGCTTAAAAAACAGCCGAACCCTTGACACGCCCTCGCGGTTCGTTTTAACTATCGGTTTCGTCCGGCCTTTGGTTCGCGGCAGGGGAGGGTTTCGCAAGTGTGCGCGATGATCGAAGTTGAGAATCTCACGAAGTGGTACGGCAACACGTTGGCCGTCGACCGGGCCACGTTCTCGGTCGAAGAGGGCCGGATCGTGGGCTTCCTCGGACCCAACGGCGCCGGCAAGTCCACCGCGCTGCGTATCCTGACCGGCTTTCTGCCCGCCACGAGCGGCCAGGCGCGCGTCAACGGCCGCGACGTCCTCATGGAAAGCCTCGCGGTTCGCTCCTCGATCGGCTACATGCCCGAGAACGTCCCGCTGTACCCCGAGATGCGGGTCGAGGAGTACCTGGCGTTTCGCGCGGGCCTCAAGGACGTGCCGTCCCCCAAACGCCGCGCTGCCGTGGACCGGGTCCTCCAGCGGTGCTGGCTGAAGGAGGTACGGCGGCGGCTGATCGGGCAACTCTCGAAAGGGTTCCGCCAGCGGGTGGGCCTGGCCGAAGCGCTGGTCGCGGACCCGCCGGTCCTCATCCTCGACGAGCCGACCATCGGTCTGGACCCGACCCAGATCGAGGAGACGAGCAAACTCATCCGGTCGCTCGGCGGCAAACACACGGTGCTGCTGTCGAGCCACCTCCTGCCGCAGGTTGAGAAGGCCTGCTCGCACGTGGTGATCATCGCCGACGGGCAGATCAAGGCCGCCGACAGCCTCGACGAACTCAAGAAGGGACTGGCCCACCGGCGGCAGGTCGTCATGGAACTTCGCGCCGGCGATACCGGTGACGGGCCGGCGGAGGTCGGACGCGCCCTCGGCCAGGTCGCGGGCGCTGCCGACGCCAGCACCGACGAGGTGGGCGGCGGGTGGCTCCGCGCGGTCGTCACGCCTGCCGCCGACGCCGACCTGCGCGAAGGGCTCTGCGCCCTGGTGGCTCAGCGCGGCTGGCAACTGCGCGAGATCCACCGCCTGGCCCCGACGCTCGATGAACTCTATGCCCGCATCGTGGCGGGCGAGGCGGTCACCGCCGGCAAAGAGGCCGCCTGAGACCGGTCCTGACCGGAACGCCCACAGAATCGCGTGGGCTTGAAGCACATAAGGAGAGGTGAAGAATGGGGAAAGTCCTGCTTCTGACCCGGCGCGAGATCAGCGCCTACTTCGTCTCGCCCATCGCGTACGTGGCGATGGCGCTGTTCCTTGTCATCGCGGGCATCTTCTTCGCGTTGGCCGATTTCCGGCCCGGCGCGCCGGCGGGCATGCGGTCGATCTTCGACATCATGATGTTCATCCTCATCTTCATCATCCCGATCGTCACGATGCGTAGTCTGTCGGAGGAGCAGCGGAGCGGCACGATCGAGACGCTGCTGACGGCCCCCGTTACGGACATCCAGGTCGTCGTGGCCAAGTTCCTCGGCTCGTGGATCTTCTACCTGGCGATGCTCGCGCCGACGCTCATCTACGTGGTTCTGCTGGCCGCCTTCGGCAACCCGGAGTACGGGCCGGTGGCAAGCGGGTACCTGGGGCTGGTGCTCCTGGGCGCGCTGTACGTGTCGATCGGTCTGTTGGCCTCATCGCTGACGGAGAACCAGGTGATTGCGGCCGTGACGGCCTTCGCCATCCTGATCGTGCTGGCGATGCTGGGGCCGTGGATTGCGACGGTCGTGCCGTCGCGCTGGTGGATTATCGGGGTGCGCGCGATCGTCCAGCAGGCGACGGTGCGCACGCACTACCAGGATTTCAGCCAGGGCGTCGTGGATCTCGTACACGTGATCTACTTCGTTGCACTGACCGCTTACGCGCTGTTCCTTACGGTTAAGGTTCTGGAGAGCCGCAGATGGCGATAGAAAAGAGCGATCCGAAATCCGACTCCGAGCGCCCTCGGCAATCGCCCGCCTCGGGACAGGAGGGCGGGCCTGCCCGCCGAAGCCGCGCCGTCGCCACAGCGGCTTTGGCGCGTCGGCGACTTGGCGAAGGCGGGATGACCCGGCAGCGCCGCTGGCTCGTCTTCGGCTCGAACGTTGCCGTGGCCGTTCTGCTGGCGACGGTCCTGGTGGGTGTCATCGTATGGTTTTCGGCGGCGCTGCTTCGCGGCCGGGCGCGCAGCGACTGGACCGCCTCCGGACGGTTCAGCCTGAGCCCGCGCTCCAAAGCCTTCCTGAAGAAACTGGACGTGGACGTGCGGATCACCAACCTGTACTCGCACGCCCCGGAGGCGCCCGCCTCCGAAGAGCGGTACCAGCGCGTCCAGGGCCTGCTGACGGGCTACGACACGGCCTCGGGGCGCGTGACGGTGGAGGACGTGAACCCGGTCCTCGATCCGGGCGGCGCCGAAAAACTCGTCCAGCGGCTCAGGGACCGCTATGCGAGGGAACTGAAGAAACCCGAGCGCCTGATCAAGAAGGACTACGAGACGCTCTACAAGGACGTCTGCGACACCCTTGACCGCGAGGCGAAACGGCTCGAGGGGGCCGCCGGCATCTGGAAGGGCGGACCGCAGCAGGCCCTGGAAACTCTCATGATGGTCGCCCAGGTCTGGCGGCAACTGCGCTTCATCGGCGACATTACGGCCGACAACGTCCGGGCCATCACGAACCAGGCCCTGCCGGCCTACTCCTCGGCGCTGGCGCAGGCCAAGAAACACCTCGGGCAGGTCCGCGAGAAGTTCGAGGCCGTGCCGGACACCTTCGAACAGATCCGCAAACTGGCCAAGGACGCCCCGCCCCCCCCCGCCGTCAAGGAGATCCTCGACGCCGCCAAGGAGACCTACGAGCCGCTACGCGCGCGGATCCAGGAGTTTGAGAAGCAGGCCGACATCGAGGACATTGAACTCGACGCCGTCCGCCGCGACATCGACCGGGGCGACGTCGTCCTCATCGAAACGTTCGCCGAGGTGGGCGTGATCCGCACCCCCTTCAAGGACCAGGAGAAACTCAAACGAGTGGCCACGGGCGCCGGCGCCGACGACGTGCTGGAACCGGTCGAGCAGGGCGCCGAGGGCTTTGAGATCGTCACCCCGCCCGAGAAACTCCAGGCCGTCAAGACGGCCCTGGCCGACGCGAAGATCCCCGTCGCCTCAGACGAGGTCAAGACGCTGCCCGACAAGATCAAGGTCATCTCGTTCGACGACGTGTGGGTGCACAATCCGAACCCCGAAGGGCGCGAGGACGTTCCGGACCGGCTCTTCGCGGGCGAGACGGCCGTCTCCAGCGCCCTGCTCGGCATGGTGCACGAGAAGAAGCCGGCGATCCTGTTCGTCACCGCCGGCGGCCCGGCCACGACGGGCACGCCGCCGATGCCGGGCATGATGGGCGGCGGGCAGCGGGGGGCCTACATGGAAATGGCCGAACGCCTGCGCAAAGCCAACTTCATCGTCGAGGACTGGCTCCTCTCGCCGGGCTCCGAGATGCCCGAGCCCGAGAACGCCTCCAAGACGATCCTGGTCCTCGTGCCGCCGCCCCCGCGCGATCCTCGGATGCGCATGCCGCCGCCCTCCGAAGAAGCCTACCGCTCGGCCATCGACGCCATCAAGGGCGGCGCACCGGCCATCATCCTGGGCGAACCGGCCACCATGTTCCAACAGCCCGTGCCGTACGAGAAACTGTTCGAGACGTTCGGCGTCGAGGCGAAGTTCAACGCCGTGGCGGTACACAGCGTGGTGGTCGATGCGGCCGGAAGAGAGAAGGCGTTCGCGCAGGTTGAACTCACCGGCTACGAGAAGCACGACATCACCAAGCCGTTGGGCGCGCTGCCCGTCATGTTCCTGAACGCGTCGCCGCTGATCATCAAGGAAGACCTCGGCGACGACCTCAGCGTCACGCCGGTCGTCAACATGCCGGGCGGCCGCGACTACTGGGCCGACACGGTTGTCTTCGAGGCCGTCCAGAACCGGGCCACGCGAGACGATGCCGAGGACCTGGCAGGCCCCCTGCCGCTCGGTGTGGCCGTCGAGCGGAAGATGGGCGACGAGACGCAGAAGGTGGTCCTCTTCGGCGACGCCGACCTGGCCCGGGACCGCGTCGCGTTCTACCGCGAGACGGTGCTCTCGCCCGGTGGCATCGTCACGCGGGACCGATTTCCCGGCAACGCCGAACTGTTCGTCAACGCGTGCCTGTGGGTGTCGGGAACGGACCACCTGATTACGGTCAGCCCCGAGGCCATGGAGGCCCGGCGCATCGGCGACCTGGGCGGGTGGCACCTGCCGCTCCAGGTCCTGATCATCGTCGGGTTGCCGGCACTCGTTCTGGTCGCAGGAATTCTGGTCTACGTGGTTCGCAGGGGATAAACGATGCGTTACACCACCACGCTGATCCTGGCGGTCGTCGCTCTGGTGGCCGTCGTCATCATCGTGATGTACCGGGAGGAACTGACCGGCGAGTGGAAACCGTCCGAGAAGCCGCCCGACAAACTTGCGCTCATCGAGGACGTGGCGATGGACGACCTGACGGAGGCCACGCTCGAAGAGGCCGGCAAAGACGGCACGATGAGACCGAGGGTGGCCTTCGTCAAGAAGGACGACAAGTGGCACCTCGCGGCGCCTGTGGACGGCCCGGCCGACGACTACGAGGTCCGGCAACTGCTTCGCGCCGCCCTCGAAGGCAAATACCGCCAGACGATCGACCCCGCGGGTAAGGGGCAGCCGACCTTCGTGGACCTCGGCCTCGACCCGCCGGCGTATCGGCTGACCCTCAAGGCCAAGGCCAAGAAAGAGAAGCCCGGGCCGACCGTGACGGTCGAGATCGGCCGCAAGGCCGCCGTCGGCGAGGGCCTCTACGTCCGACTGGCCGGCGCCAAAAAGGTCATTCTGCTCGAAGGCGACGACCTCCTGAAGCGGGCCCGCCAGCGCGTCAACAAGTTCCGCAGCCGCAACCTCGTGGACCTGGCGCGCGACGACGTCGTGCGGATCGAGATCGAAGGCGACAAAGGGGCGCTGCGCATCGACCGCTCCGACGAGAACAAGGACCGCTGGGTCCTGTCGAAACCGATGGCCGCCCGCGCCGACCCAGACGCCGTCTCGGAGATCCTGCGTAAGGCCCTCGGCGTCATGGTCGTCGACTTCGTGGATGACAATGCCGAGGACCTGGAGCGCTACGGTCTGGCAAAGCCGCGCCTGGTGGTCACGTTGTACAAGGCGGGCGAGGCGGCCGACGAAGCGAAGACCGAAGACGAGAAGAAGGACGAAGACAAGAAGGATGAAAAGGCTGACGAGACGAAGCCCAAGGCCGAACCCGTCAAGGCCGTCGTTCTGAAGTTCGGCGCCTGGGCCGACCTGAAGAAGGAATCCATCTACCTGGCCCTCGGCGATTCGAGGTCGGTTGTCGGCGTCGAGGACAACGACTTCAAGGCTCTCGACAAGGGGCTCGCCGACCTCAGAGACAAGCACGTCATGACGCTCGAGGAAGACCGGGTCACCGAGGTGAGCCTGCGTGTGCCGGCCAAACTGGCTGAGACCGAAAAGGATATCGTGTACGACCTGGTCAAGACCGGCGGCGAGTGGAACGTCGAGACGGAAGGCCGCCCCGGCACGAAAGCCGACTCGTCTGCCGTGGACGACCTTCTCAAGGAACTCGCGGGCCTGAAGGTCCTTTACTTCGCCGAGGGCGAGCGTGCCGACATCGCCAAGGGATTCAAGCCGGCCGGCTCCGTCCGCGTTCAGATGGAGAAGGAGTCGGCCGCGTCCGGCTTTGAGATCGGCGGTCCCGGCAAAGACGTTCCCGCGCTCGTCAAGAACATCTGCGAGGACTGGATCGGCCGCATCAACCCGAAGGACCTCAACCATCTCCGCAAGGACTGGCTCGAGGTGCTTGACAAGCAGGTCCTCTCGCTGGAGCCGAAGAAGGCCACCCGCCTCGCCATCAAGGCGCCGGACCGGACGGTCGTTTTCGAGAAGACCGGCGATACGTGGACGATGACCGCCCCCGTCAAGGAGGAGGGGCGCGGCTTCTTCGCTACCGACCGTCTGGACGACCTGAAGGAACTGAAGGCCGACAAGTTCGTCGCCGCAACGAAGGACTTCAAACCGTTCGGACTCCAGCAGGGCGAACTGGCCGTCACCGTGACGCTCGAGCCCGAGAAAGAGGGCGAGAAGCCCGTCGAGAAAACGCTTCACCTCGCCCACCACAAGGACGCCAAGATCGTCGGCCGCATCGCCGGCAGCGACCTCGTCTTTGAGGTCCCGATGTCGCTGCTGAAGGGCATGGCGGGCGAGCCGCTCTCGAAGGAACTGGTGGACCTGCTCGCCGGCGACGTCGAACGTCTCGACGTTCAGGCCGACAAGGCGAAGGTCGGTCTCTTGAAACAGGACGGCAAGTGGTTCCGCGCCGACGCCGCCGGTCGGCCCGACGCGGAAGCCGAGAAGTCGAAAGCCGACGACGTGGTCAAGGCCACGGTCGACGCCGACGCCGTCCGGTGGGCCGCTTACGATGCGAAGGAGCCCGCGCGGTTCGGCCTCGACAAACCGGCCGTCCGCATCACCGTGGCCGGCAAGGAGAAGAAGGCCACTCTCCTGATCTCGGCCAAAGCGGTGGACGCCAAGGTGGCCGCCCTCTTCGATGAGGAGCCGCTACGCTACGCCATGGTCGAAGGCGGCAAGCGTATTGCCATCCTTGCGGGCGAGAAACTGAAGACGCTTCTGGAGGCCGCCTCAATACTCGGGCCCGAAAAACCCGAGCCCCAAAAGGAGATGGCCGAAAAGAAGGCGGATGAGAAGAAGGCCAAGTAACAGACGTGCCGGCGATGGGACGCACGACGGGCGGCATCGCGCTTGGGCGCGGACGGCGTCCGTCGTGTCTTACCGGCTGCCCGGCAGCGGCAGGTTTGCGAAACGGTGCGCGTTGTGCCACAGCCGGTGCTTCAGATCCTCCGCGACGGGCAAGGCCGCCAACCTCTCCACGGCCTCCTTCTGATCTGTCCACGGCGCGTCGGTGCCGAACAGAAGGTACTCCGGCGGGTGGTTCGCCAGGATGTCGAGCAGCAGGTCCCGGCGGCAGCGGCTGAGCGAGAAACTGGTTTCGAGGTAAATAGGCAGTCCCACGACGTGCCGCCGCGACTCGTCCCACTGCTCCCAACCTCCGAGGTGCGCCGCTGCCATCCGCAAGTTCGGGACGGCCTCGTGCAGCCGCCGCACACGCTCCGGGCTCGCCACGTCGGCCTTCTCGAACCCGAGGTCGTACCCCGTGTGGAAGACCATGGCCAGGTTCGCCGCCGCGGCCGCGCGGGCGATCCGGATGCACCGCGGGTCGTCCAGCGGACATTCCATGTAGTAGGAGTGGAACTTGAGCCCTTTGAGTCCCGCACGTGCGATCCGGTCGATCTCGGCCTCCGGATCGGGGAACTCCGGATGGACCGACGCGAACGGCACAAGCCGCTCCGAGGCGACCGAGGCCGACCAGTCGGTGATCTTCGTGGTCTGCTCTGGCCTGGTGGCGACACCGCAGATGATCGCCCGGCGGATCCCGGCCCGGTCCATGCTCGACAGCAGCCCCGCCAGTGTGCCGTCGTGCGTCGCCGGGCATGGAAACCATAAGGCAGCCTGCTGGAGCGTCGGAATGGCCCTCTTGGCCACGTCATCGGGAAATGCGTGGGTATGAACGTCAAAGACGGCAAACGCCGGCCTCAATCCTTCGAGGCGCGAAGATGCCATGCCGGGATTTCCCATCTCGCCTCCAAACGGGCTGGAACCATCCCCGAGAGGCCGTTCTGTGGCCGGTCTGCCCGGCCTTCGCTATGTGCTCCCGACCCCGCCAGCCAAGCCAACTGAGGATTTTTGCGCATCGCTGCGGATAATTCCACGCCCGCCCTGATGTTCTCCGAATGCCCCCCAGCGCCAAACCGCATTTCTGGGTGGGAAAACGCAGATTTCGGGGAAACGCCCGTTTGGCACGGACTTTGCGGCTCTATACTGGTGGCGTAAGTAACCGCAGCTATGCCATGCGGGGCGGTCCCGCATGAATTAAGCAGTGGTCGAATGTCCCCCCGTTCGGCCACTGTTTTTTTTCGCCGAAAACGGGGTTCATCGGTCGTCCTGGTTGGCGACCAGGCGCCAACAACCGTCCTCTTCGACCAGGTAACTCCCCGTGTCCTGCCAGTCTCCGAGCGTGTACAGCGTACCTTGCATCCCTTCGACCGGGTTCCGTACCCGCTGCGCCCGGTGGATGTGGCCGCAGACGATAATATCGGTGCCGCGAGCCAGTTCCGCCGCCACCCGTTCGGCGCTCAGCCCGTAAGGGGCGAGGTGCGTCGCCTCGGCATCCGGGGTCTGCTTCTTGCGGCCGGAGACCCGTCGGTAGAACCTGGCCCCCGCTTGCGCGACCGCTGTGGGCAACCGCGTCCATATCCACTCGACGAAGCGCGACTGGATGAACCTCTGAACCACGAGGCCCAAGCCGTGACGACCCTCCATATAGTCGCCGTGGCATAGGTAGATCCGTTCTGACCCGACCGTGATCCGATGGTACCTCCTGTGGGGTACAACCTCGATGCCTGTGTCCTCCGAAAAGCCGCGCATGTAGAAGTCGCGGTTGCCGCAAAGAAAGACAACACGCACGCCGCCGCCCACCACGCCGCGCAAGGCGTCAAGGGTCTCACGGTACTCCTGTAGTTTGAGATGCTTTGGTCCGATCCAGTAGTCGAACAGGTCGCCCAGGATGTAGAGTTCGTCCGTCTGCGGCGTTTCGCGCTGGAGGAACCGGAGGAACCTCGCCGTGCGCTCCGGCTCGCGCGCGCTCAGATGAACGTCGGACACGAATACTCGCCGCATGGTTACCCCGGTTGCAACTCGCCGGCCACCAAGAGCCGTTCACGGCCGCAACGGCCGGTCGTTCGCTGGGAGCCTGTCACTGTGCCCCCGCCCGGCCTTGCCGCCCGCGCTGCTCGCGTACCAGTGCAATCAGTTCGCGCAGGGGAGCGGTGACCGCCGAGAGGGTGCGCGTCTTGACCTGTGGCTCGGCCAGCGTGCCCGTTACGAGAACCACCACGATCTGCTTGCGGATGCCCTCGGCGAGTTCCGAGAGGGCAGGAATGAGCGGATCGTCGTTTTTCTTTCCGGTCATGAAGGTCAGGTTCAGCCGGCCGTCGGCCTCCATCGTGCCGGCGCCGTACAGGTTCATGGCGCGGCCTTCCAGTCGGACATCGCCCAGGATGAGCCGCTTGTCCCTCAGGAAGTACAGGACACGCGCCTTCTGGAACGCCGTCCGGTCGGGGGGCGCGAGCCTCAGGGCGTTGAGCAGACGGACGACGAGCGGCAATTCGTAGAGTTTGGCCTCGGTCACGTAAATATATCCGGACGCCTCGACCGTCTTGGCGTCGGGCCCTTTGGCCCGAAGGTCCAGCGTCCCGCGCAGCAGGCCCCCCGTGATGTTGTGTTCCAGGCGGAACCCCTCGCGCAACAACCGCTCGAAGTCAACATCGGCGGCCGACAGGTTGAAGGCGTACCCGCGGCCCGCTCCGAGACCGATCGAGGCGAACCCTTCGACCCGGCCGCCATAGAACTCCCCCTCGAAGTTCCTGATGCTCACGGCATTGGCCCGTTCGGGTTTCTCGAACCGAAGCCGTGTGTCCACGATCTCCTTGTCGGCGACCGTTCCCTGCAGATTTTGCATCTCGCCCTGGAAGGCGACCTTCCCGCCGGTCCACCGGCCCATCATCTCGGCGGTGCCGACGAGCCCCGACACCTTGATACCCGGCTCAAGGGCCACCTCGTCGAGGACGGCCGTGCCGTACCACTCGGCCAGGGTCTTTCCCTCATCCGTCCGGCGGAAGGTCAGTCGCGAAAGGTTCAGGTCCATGCGGCCGGTCGGCCTGAGGATCGCGAACGCCTTCTTCAGCGGTTCGGGCAGCGCGTCGCGCAGGGGACCCTCAAGCCGCAGGCCCTTCGTCTCGATCGACAGGTTGAGCGTCGTGCCCTGCTCGTCGTAGGCGATGCGCCCGTCCAGGATGAATTCCGTCAAGCCGCTCCGCGCCCGGACCCCGCGCAGACAGACCTCGCCCCCCTCGAACTCCATCTGGCCGGTCACGTGCTCCAGCGGATACGGGAAGATGTCCAGCGTGGCCTGGGCGTCGCGCATCGTGACCCAGACGTGATGCTTGAGGTCCTCGTCCGGGCCGAACGCCTTTTTCAAATGGGCTTCGACGTCCACGCGGCCGTGGGGCCGGAGGTGGCTCCAAGCGGACCGCATCTCGGGCCCCAGTGCTCCCCGCAACGATTCGCCGAGCACCACGTCCGTGCCGCTGAGCACCAGGTCCATCGCGTAGTCGTCCGGCCGCTGCTCGATCCAGCCGGCGGCCTCGACCCGGGCCCCGCTGTTGTATCCGGTGAGCGATTCGATGCGGCACGAGCCGCGCTTCAGTCGAAGGGCGCCCGCGACCTCTTCAACCAGAAACGGAAATGGCTCGTAGATCATCCGCGCCTTCTTCAGGCGGATGGCCAGGTCGTAGCCAAGGCGGCCGTTCGTTTCCGGGCCGCGGGTCACGGTTCCGTCGATGTCGGCCAGGCCCGACAGGTGAAACACTTTCAGGATGCGGCGCTGGCGCTCGGGGAGGGCCTTCTCAAGGTCCTCGTCGAGGGCAACATCCTCTCCCACCACCTTCAGGTTGATGAGGTGCGGCCCGTCCTTCTGCGAAACCAGTTCGCCCGACAGTACGACGTTGGCCTCCCCGTGGCGGCCGCGGACGTCGATGATCTTCGTAAGGCCCGGCTCGATGATGACCCTGCCCGTCGCGTTCTTGAGTTGGTACGGGAAGTATTTATAGAGGAAATCGCAGTCCAGCAATTTCATGTCCACGACGACTCGGCGGTGTGGGTTCCTGACGGGCGGGCGATACACCTCGACGTCCATGTCGGCCAGGCCGCTTGGCGCGTACAGGTCGTACATGTCGCGCTGGGGTTTGGACAGCGCCGATCGCAAGTCGTCATCGAGCGCCACGCCGCGGCCGTAGACCATCACGCGCGACTCGCACATCGGTCCCGGGTTCTTCGCCCAGCCCACCAGGCGCACCCTGGCGTCGCCGTGATAGCCTTCAACGCCCTCGGTCTCATAGCCCTGCGGCGTGAAATGGACCTTCCCCCGAAGCCGCTCCAACCGGTACGGGAACCGCCGGTACGTCATCTCCATGCCGCGGCAGAACAGGTCGCCCGAGACCTCGAGCCGGGCATCCTCTTCAGGGCCACGACGGACCCGCAGATTCACGTCGGCCTCGCCCTTGGGCGAATAGGCGGAATAGACGACCTCCATGTGCGGCGCCACGCCCACCAGCAACGCCTTGCACTTCTCGGCGTCCACGTGGTTGGCCGAGACCGAAAGGTCCATCGACAAGCGCTCGTGGTCGAAACCCGTCACCTCCCCATCCAGGCTGACCGGCCACCCGTTCATGAGCCCCTGCACGTCCGTCAGCCGCAGCGACGCCGGCGAGAACGCGCACCGTCCCGTCAGGTTCTCGAACTTGTGTGTGAGCCCGCCGTACTCGTAGGCGAAACCAACACCCGTCAGTTCCGTCTCGAGGCGGAAGCCCTGCGTCTCATCGAAGAGCACCTTGACGTTGACGCTTCCGGTGGGCTGGAACCGGTCCCAGATTTGCTGTACCTCAGCCGGCAGGCTTTTGTATAGTTTCTGCGAAAGAACGACGTTCGACGCATGGCCCTCGAAACTCAGCGCCGCCGTCCGCGCATCGAGCACGCCCGATGCCACGGCCAGGTAAACCTCCTGACTCGTCACGTCCGTCTGGAACCGGAACGTGTGCGGGTCGGCCTCGCTCGGAAGCAGCAGGCCCGATACCTGCACCCGGTGCTCGTACATCGTTCCGCCGCCCACCTTTCGGATGATTCGAAGCGTGCCCTCCTCCAGGGCGACGACGGGCCTGGCACGCGGCACCGCCGACTCCGGCAGACGGGCACGCACCAGCGATTGGAAGTTCCACACCTTCTCGTTCCACCGCACCAGGTTGATCGTCGGCCGATGGACTACGATCTCCGTCACGGCCGGCGCCAGGCCCAAGAGCGACATGGGGTCGATCTTCAGGTCCACGCGCGCCGCCGCCAGTATCGCCTCCTTGAACGGCGGCGCGGGACGTACGACGAGGCCCTCCAGCACCAGCCCTTCGCTCAGGCTGAAAGTCGCATGCTTGATGCTGACGTGGGTTCCCAGCAGGTTCTCCAGATAGGATTCCGCGAACTGTTCGACCCGCTCGTCGCTCGTCAGGTAGTAGTAGGCCGAGGCGGCAACCACGGCGGCCAAGGCAAGCACCACCAGCCCGATCCGCCGGCGCCGCTGCCGGCGCGCACGGGCAGCGCGGCGGCGCTCGTCCACCGGATGATGCCAGTGACTCGGCTGGCCTGGCGGGCCGTCAGTTGGTTGTCGTTCGTCGGTCAATTCGAGGTAAGTGCTCCCCTACGGGTCTTCGCCCGCCGACGGGGCGCGGCCAAAAGGGCAGCCTCATTGCGGCCCAGCCCGCCCCAGCAGCGCGACAAGGCCCACGCCGCCGAGTACGGCCAGGCTCGGCATCACGGCGAGCCGATCACCGGCCGGTCCGGTCAACACACAATGAACGAGTGTCACGTAAACGGGCGCCAGAAACAACCACAGGGCAACCGCCCGCCGACGAAGCACCCACAGACCCAACAGCGCCAGCGCCGCAGTCGGCAGCAGGCTCGTGTAGCCGGCCGTCGGATGGAGCAGCCCGTCGTCGACCCCCGTGACCGCCCCGGGCGTCCACAGCCGTACGACGCGAAGCGCAACTCGCCTGAGCCACGAAGCGGGCGCCACGGCGATGCGCCCGGCGGCGTGCCTAAGATAGAACATACACCGGCCGGCCTCGTCAACCCCTTCCGGCGGCACGGCGACCTCGGAATGGCCGCCCTCCCGTCCCGTCCCTTCGTACAGGCGCAACCCAACGTCCGTCGTGAGGACCGGCGCACCTGCCTGCACGGCGTTTCGGGCCAGCCACGGCGCCAGCGCGACCACGAGGACCACCACGGCGACGGCCCATCCGGCCAGAAGCCGCTTGCGCTGCTTCGAGGCAACGGCCGCCAGGCCGGCCGCCAGCACGAAGCCCGCCGCCCATGCCTCCAGGTACGTCGCGACCGCCAGCGCCAGCCCGGCGAGCGCCGCCCACAGCCACACTCGCCGGCCGCCGTCCGAGACGCCCTCGAGAAACTTCATGCCTGCTGCCGTCACGGCCACAAGTGCCAGGCCCAGCGGCACCACCGGGACCAACTGGGATGAGAAATACACTTGGTACGGGTCAAACGTCAGCAACGCGGCCGCCACCACCGCCGCCCACAGCCCTGCCAGTCGGGCGGCCATCCCGATGACAACGACAAGCGTGGCCGCGCCGCAGAGCGATTGGAACACCAGCACCGCCCGGTCGTCCATGCCAAACATAGTCCCGGCCGCCGCCAGGATGAGCGGATAGCCGGGCATATGGCGAGCCGCATCTCCACGGCCGGCAACCTCTGCCGGTCCGACGGCAGGCGCTGCACGCAGGACAAACCCCTCACCCTCGGCCACGGACCGGCCGATGGCCAGGTACTCGGCCGACTCCGGCAGCCGGGCGGCATGGCCATCGCCCATCACAAAGGCCAGCGTCAGACGGGCCATAAACCCCAACGCCACGAGGGCCGAGAGAAGCAGCCGCGCGGAACGATGCGACGAATCCGGTTTCGGTTCCTCAGACATCGACCGTGCCGCTCCCCAGGAGTTGAGCCATCCTATCGGCGGCGGTGGGGGAAATCAAGGCGGACGGCACATGCCCGTCACGACAGCACGGGCCTGGAAGGTCCTGGTGCGGCTGGCCGCGAGCCGGTAAGGGGACGTCGCTGTGAAACCGGCGAAAGCGGGTCAACGGTTCGCCGCGTTCCATCAGACTCGCGTCGCCAACGAGCGAGAAAAAAAAGTCGAAAAAACGCTTGACGGGGCGGGCTTGGCGCTCTATTAATAGAATACTGGTTCTAGGGGTGATACGGTCGTATCGTTTTCTTCGGAGTGGGGGACAGGAGGTTCAGTATGGTGGCCGGCAAAATGACGCGCCGCGAACGAGAGCGTCAGCAGCACATCAGTCACATACTGGGTGTCGCCGAGGGGATGTTTGCGGAAAAGGGGTTCTTCCAAACGACGATGCGGCAGATCGCCCGGAAAGCGGAGTTCGCCCTCGGAACGATCTACGCCCATTTCAGAAGCAAGAGGCGGCTCTACGAGAAGGTGATCGAGACCCAAACGGTTGGCCTTGTCGATTTCGTTATCCAGGAAATGGCATCCCGGTCATCGCCGCGAGATCAGATCGAGAAGTTCATCCAATCCAAGATGGCGTTCCTGCACCGGAATCGGTCGTTCCTCCGGATGTACGTTGCGGAACTCGATGCGCCTCGACTCGACAGCGGCCAGGTTCTGCCGAAAGCAGCGCGTGAGAGTTACGATTCATTGCTGCACCATCTTAGGGACGTCATACGGCTCGGGATCAAAGAAGGCTCTCTCAAGTCGATGAACCCCGATGTGTTGGCCAGGACGATCGACGGCCTTACGACGGCCGTTGCTGTCTCCTGGCTCAGGCTCCGGACTTGGCCGCCGGTCGAGGCGGAAACCCGCGTTGCCACCGAACTGCTTCTTCGTGGAGCAGCCGTCCGACCGCAGGAACGGGACCTGGCGTGATTCGAAGAAAGGGGCGATCATGAACCTGGAGCAGGCGTTTCAAAAGGGGGCATTTCGATCCGTCATTCGCATGGGACTGACCAGCGCGCCGACACGGCGTGTGGCCCTGCCTTTCGTCGAGAAGAAGATCTGGCGGGCTCTCATTGAGGACGATCCGTGTGATCGTCCCTGGCAGGTGCAAAAGGACAAGTTCGACATCGTGGCGGCGCTGCTGCACAGCGTTGACCGGGCCCTGAAGGACGGGCGGATTTCGAAGCACGTGCTCCACCGCCTTCTGGGTACCCTCCTGGACAACGTGTGGTTCAACCAAAGGCGGCAACAGGCCGAGGAACGGCTGGGATTTGAGCCGCCCCTGTTCCTGACCATCAGCCCCGGCAAGCGGTGTAACCTTCATTGCACCGGGTGCTACGCGTACAGCGACGCCAGGTCGGCCGCCCGACTGGACTGGGACACGTTCGACCGCATCCTCGCGGAGAAAGAAAGGCTGTGGGGGTCGTATTTCACGGTGATTTCCGGGGGCGAGCCGTTCCTCTGGGAAGATCGCGGCCGCAACCTGCTCGACATGATAGCCGCTCACCCTTCCCATTTCTTCCTCGTTTACACGAACGGCACCCTCATCACGGAACCCGTGGCCGGGGAGTTGGCAAGGCTGGGGAACGCCACGCCCGCGATCTCGGTGGAAGGCTTTGAGACGGAGACGGATGGCCGGCGAGGCCAAGGGGTTCACCGGCGTATTCTGGGCGCCATGGCGCGCCTGCGTGAAGTCGGCGTTCCGTTCGGCATCTCCGTCACGGCCACCCGGGAAAACGCCGACCTCGTGACCAGCGACGGCTTCGCCGACTACTATTTCGACGAGCAGGGCGCGACGTACGCCTGGCTGTTCCAGTACATGCCCATCGGCCGCGGGCACACACTGGACCTCATGGTGACCCCGGCGCAGCGCCTTCGCATGTACGAACGAACGTGGCGGATGGTGCGCGAGCGCAGGCGGTTCGTCGCGGATCTCTGGAACAGCGGCACCGCCACCAACGGATGCATCGCTGCCGGACGGACGGGCGGATACCTCTACATCGATTGGAACGGAGATGTCACGCCGTGCGTGTTCGTTCCGTATGCCGCGGCGAACATCAAGGAAATCTTCCGCAACGGGGGGAACCTGGACACGCTGCTCGGCGCTCCGTTCTTGAAGCGGATTCGCCGGTGGCAGGGCGAATACGGCTACGCGCGGTCGTCGCAAGAAACTGGCAACTGGCTGTGCCCGTGCAGCATGCGGGACCATTTCCAGGATTTCCTCCATGCCGTACGCGAGTGCGAGGCCAGACCGACCGACGAAGCGGCCTCGGCCGCCCTCACCGACAGAGACTACCAGGCGGGCATGATCGCCTACGGGAAGGAGTATGGCAGGCTCAGCAGTCCCTGCTGGCGCCAACAGTACCTGGCCGAAGCGGCGGCACCCCAGGCGGCCGGCGCAGCCCTCGGGTAGCGCCCCCGCGGGTTTCCCGCAGCGCGGGGTAAGCCTGTGTGAGGACGGAGCCGACGTTTGAGAGCGGAATGATGCTTCGGGTTCCGCGGCCCTGCGCCCCGATGGCCCCCTACGCCTGTATCCGCTTCCGCAGCCGTTCCTGCATCTGGGCGACCACGTCCGCGTGATCGAGGACCACGTTGGTTTTCTCCTCGGGGTCGCTGCTCAGGTCGTAGAGATGGGGCGCGCCGCGGGCGCGCTTCTTGACCGCCTCGGCCTGGGCGCCGACGTAGGTGGCCTTGAAGGCGTCCTTGGCCCGCGTGTTCTGGAAGTAGTGCCACCCGTGATCGTGAACGGCGGCGAACGGGCCGAACTCGGTAACCACGTGGTCGTGGATGTGGTCGGCCTTGCCCGTGGCCAGGTCCCAGAAGTTCTTACCGTCGAGCGCCAGTTTGTGCTTGACGCCGAGCATCGCCAGGAACGTCGCCATGTAGTCGGTGGCGCTGACGAGGGCATCGACGCGTTTGCCCGCAACCGCGCGGTCCGGGTGCCGCACGATCAGCGGCAGTCGGGCCACGCACGAGTTCAAGAGGGCCGCCGTCTTCTGGACGCATCCCTCCTCCCCCAGATGCGTGCCGTGGTCGGTGCTGAAGACGAGGGTGGTATCGTCCAGGAGGCCCATCTTGCGGACCTCTTCGACGAATCGGCCGACCCACATATCGACGAACGAGACTTCCGCCGCGTACAGGCCCCGGATGGCCGGCAGGTCCTCGGGGCGGATGTCTTTGTTTCGCACCCCGTAGCCGAACTGGAAGTTCTCGCACGGGTACGCGTCGCAGTACATGCGGCGGAATCGCTCCGGCGCGTCCCACGGCTCGTGCGGGTCGAACGTGTCGATCCAGAGCATGAACCGTTTGCTGCCCGCGTTGGTCTTCAGCCACGCCAGGCCCGCCCGGAAGGAGCGCGCACAGAAGTAATCCGCTTCGGTCTTTCGGTCGCGGTTGTTCATCAGGTACTGGCGCATGTTGCCATCGTACCTCGGATTCCAGAGGTGTTTGGGCATGAGTTTCTTGGGGTCGAACTTCTCTCGCGGCCCGCTCCGCCAGCGGTCGGTCTCCTGGCCGCGAATCCACTGCCACGAGTCGAAACCCTGATGGAAGTTCATCTTCGGCTTGAAGTAGTGGTACGTGTCGGCGATGAACCCGGTCGTAAAGCCGTTCCTGCCGAGCGCCTGGGCGAGGGTGGTGCGGCCCTCCTTCAGCGGAATCCAGCCGCCGTGCTTTCGCATCGGGATGATGCTCTTGCCGGCGTGATAGACGCGGCGGCACGGAATGGTCGGCAGACCGTCGGCGTAAGCGTTCGTGAATGTCACGCTCTCGGCCGCCAGACGGTCGAGCGCCGGCGTCTTGACCCGCTTGCTGCCGTAACAGCCTAGGTGATCGGCCCGGAACGTATCGGCCACAATGAAGATGAGGTTCCTGGGCGTCTTGCCTGCCCCCGTCCTGGCGGCGACCGCCGGGGCCCGCGGCGAGGTGCGTGCGCCGGCGCAGCCGGTCAGCGCCAGTGCCGATGCGGCCATCCCGATGCCGCTCGTCTTCAAGAACGTCCTGCGAGTCGTCGGTTGCATGGTATGTCTCCCACGTCACGGGTTCCTTGGCAGACTATACGCGCTCGGGGGGGCGAGATAAAGAGGAGGTCCGCCACGCGGGCCGCCGGGCGGTCGTCCTTGACAGGCCGCGACGCCGCGCCTAGGCTGGTACGGGCGAGGCGCGTCGCGCCCGCATCGGCGGGGGCGCCACAGAGGGAGGCCGCAGGCCGTGGCGGGGCTCTTCTACAAACTCGGCAAACTCGCCGGACCACGCGTCCGCAAGGGCAAGTGGCTCTGGACATCGCTGACGGGCACCACGAAGGAGGCCCTGCACGCCGAGTACGACGTCGGCCGCGACATGGCCGCCGAGGTCCGCCGCCAACTGGGCACCGACGACGACGCCGAGACGACCCACCTGGTCCGGGACATCGGCCGGCGGCTGGCGGCGTGCGTGACGGGCCAGGACCGGACGTTCGAGGTGACGGTCGTGCGGGGCGAGACGCCGAACGCCTTCGCCCTGCCGGGCGGATTCGTGTTCGTCACCCGTCCGCTGGTGGAGTTGTGCGAGAGGCGGGAGGCGGAACTGGCGTTCGTCGTGGCGCACGAGATGGCCCACGTCATCCGCGGCCACGCGCTGGACCGGGTGCTGTCGGACTCGGCGACGGCGGCGGTGTCGCGGGCCATCGCGGTCCGCAGCGGCCTGGGGGCGTGGGTGCGGCACGTCGGGGTCAAGTACCTGACGGGGGCGTACTCGCGGGATCGCGAACTCGGGGCCGACGAACTCGGCGCCCGCCTGGCCGACGCCGCCGGCTACGGCCGCGACGGGGCCGTCAGCCTGCTCCAGCGCCTCGACCGGCTGCGGGCCGAGGGGATGGCCGACGTGCTCGGCCTGGGTCAGTACTTCGCCTCGCATCCGCCGACCGACGAACGCATCCGCCAGGTGAAAAAGGCCCCGCCCGTCTGACACGCCACGTGGCCGACGTTACACCTCGAGCCCTTCCAGCCGCCCGTCGAGTTTCTCCTTGGACTTAACCGTCTCGTCCCACGTGACGACGTTGCCGGTGTAGGCGGCGGTGCGGCCCATGACGGTGATGAGGTTGCTCCGGACGCTCGGCGCGACGGTCGGGTTGTCG
>JAUVZF010000134.1 GCA_030602705.1 Planctomycetota bacterium | reverse complement strand
GAAATTCCGGGTCAGCAGACAGGAGATACGCGATGCATACGTCCCGTTGTCCCGCCCACTGCCGCGCTCAAGGCCTGTCGCGACGGAGGTTCCTGGAGACCGGCGCCTGGATGGTCGGCTCCGCCCTGGCGGCCGGCTTCGCCGTGCTCTCGTTTTCTCTTCCCGCGGCGGCCGGGCAGGCGGGCAAGGGCGCCATCCAGGTATTCATCCTGGCGGGCCAGTCGAACATGGAAGGGCACGGCAAGGTGGAGGGTCGCAAGGACGGCAAAATCCAGAAAGGCACCCTTCGGTACGTGGTGACCGATCCGAAAACGGCCGACCGGTACGCCCACCTCGTCGCCGCAAACGGCCAGTGGCGGGTCCGCAAGGATGTCTGGGTCGCATATAATGGCGGCAACCGACACGGCCCCCTGACGGTGGGGTACGGCGGGAACAAGAACGAGATCGGGCCCGAGTTCGGCTTCGGGCACGTGGTCGGCTGGGCGCTCGGTGAGCAGGTCCTGCTGATCAAGTTCGCCTGTGGCGGTGCGAGTCTGGCCGGGCACTTTCGGCCGCCGAGTTCGGGCGGCAAGGTCGGCCCCGGCTACACGGCGATCCTCTCACACGTGCGGAAAGTCATGGGGAACCTGAAGACACTCTTCCACTCCTACGATGGCCGGGCCTGCGAACTCGCCGGCTTCGGCTGGCACCAGGGCTGGAACGACGGCTGTGGCTGGGCGGACACGAAGGAATACGAGGCGAACCTGGCCAACCTCATCCGCGACGTCCGCAAGGTGTTCGGCGTCGAGGACATGCCCTTCGTCATCGCCAACAGCGGATTCGGGGGCCGGAAGCAGACGAACGCGCGCCGCCTGGCCATCATGAAGGCTCAGGCCGCGGTGCCTGAACGCGAGGAGTTCAGGGGCAACGTGATCACCGTTGAAACCCGCGATTTCTTCCGCCCGCACGAGGTGTCGCCCTCCGGGCAGCGGTATCACTGGAACCACAACGGCGAGACGCATTACCTCATCGGCGAGGCCATGGGCAAGGCGATGCTGAAGTTGCTGAAACAGAACGGATCCCAGCCGAGGCCCCGCACGACGGAAAGGACCCGCTGACTGGAAGGACGTGCCTGATGAACAAAGGACGGTTACGAACGGTCGTGGCAGTGGGACTCGGCATGGCGGCGGCGCTCATGATGATGGTGTGCGCCGGTCCGGCGGTGTCGGCTGAGCCCAAGGGGGTGAAGAGGGAAATACCGTGGGACATGTCCGCGCTCTCGAAGGCCCCTAAGGTTTACCCCGCCAGGGAACGTCCCGCGAAGGGGATGCGCTCGCTTTTCTATGAGGGAGCGGCATACAAGGGCAAGGTGACGTGGGTGTTTGCCTACTTCGCGATCCCGAATGGGAAGCCGCCGGCGGGAGGTTGGCCCGCGGTGGTGTGCGCCCACGGCGGAGGCGGCACGGCCTATCCCGAGTGGGTGAAGAAGTGGAATAAACAGGGGTACGCAGCTATATCCATGGACCTGGAAGGCCATTTGCCGGGCGGGAAGTCACATCACGTGGAAGGCAACTTTCCGACCGGGATTGGACATAAGAACGCCGGGCCTGCACGCATCGACTGGTTCGGCGACAGGGATCTGCCCGACAAGGAGCAGTGGTTCTATCACGCGGTGGCCGACGTGATACGCGCCAATTCGCTGCTGCGCTCTTCCCCGCGAATCAACCCCAAGAAGATCGGCCTGACGGGCATTTCCTGGGGTGGAACGATCGTCGGCACCGTGGCGGGCGTGGACCCGCGATTCGCTTTTGTCATTCCCGTTTACGGCGGCGGCTTCATCCACGAGAGCGATAACCCGGGCCTCGCGCAATGGTTCCCGCCAAAGAATATGACCGCCAAGCAATTTCGTGACTACCGCACGAAGTGGGATCCGGCAGCCCACCTGCCGCATGCGAAGATGCCGATGCTGTGGGTGAGTTCGTTGGCCGATCCCGTTTTCTCGGTCGATATCTTCAATCGGTCGGCCCAGGCGGCCGGAGGACCGAGCACCTTGTGCGTGCGCCCCTGGATGGTCCACGCACATGGGGACGGGTGGGAGGAGGCTTGGGAGATTTACGCCTTTGCCGACAGCATCGTAAGAGGCGGTCCGCCGCTGCTGAGCCTTGAACGGCCGCAGGTGGATCCGAAGACCGGCGTGGTGCATGTCAAGTGCACGGGCGATCTCAAGATGGCTTGGGTCTACTTCACGACGTCCGGCGGCCAATGGAAGGGCCGGCGCTGGGCCGAAATGGCTTGCGACGTCAGAGAGAACGAAGTGATCTCCCGCAAGGGGCTTCCCAAAGAAACAAAGGCATCTATCGTAAACGCCTACGACAAGCGCGATGGCCTCGTCACTTCCGAGTTGATTGTGGCCAAGCGGTAAAGCGCGTCCCGATCGGATGGGGGGCCTATACCACCACGTAAGTGAGGACGGATAAGAAACCGCTTTCTTGACGGTACGGGCACACGCCTTGGGCTTGCCGCTCGGCCAGGAGGGTGGCACGGCAGCGGCGAAGCAGCGGCCGTGGGTCGCATCGCGCCGAGTGCGGCTGGACGGCCCAAGGGCCGTGCCACACCGCTAAACACGTACACGACGGCAGGGGGCGCACCACGCAGCGGCGCCCGTCTCGTCCATTCGTGGACCGGTTACTTCCCCTTCTTCGGCTTGCCGTGCGTGATGGCGGCCTGGGCGGCGGCGAGGCGGGCGACGGGTACGCGGTAGGGCGAGCAGGAGACGTAGTCGAGGCCGGCGAGGTGGCAGAACTCGATGCTCGACGGGTCGCCGCCGTGTTCGCCGCAGATACCGATCTTGAGTTCCTTCCGGACTGACCGGCCTTTCTCGACGGCGATGCGCACCAGTTCGCCCACGCCCGTCCGGTCGAGCGTCTGGAACGGGTCGTACTCGTAGATGCCGAGTTCCTCGACGTAGTGGCGGAGGAACGTGCCGGCGTCGTCGCGGCTGAAGCCGCAGCCCATCTGCGTCAGGTCGTTCGTGCCGAAGGAGAAGAACTCGGCCTCGGCGGCGACCTCGTCGGCGGTCAGTGCGCCGCGCGGCACCTCGATCATGGTGCCGATCTTGAACTCGAACGGCACGCGCTTCGCCTTCCTGGCCTTCTTCACCGCTTCGAGAGCCTTGAGGATGATGTGTTTTTGATGCGTAAGTTCTTTGACGTGGCCGACCAGGGGCACCATGATCTCGGGCCTCGCGCCGCGGACGGCCCAGGCGGCCTCGAAGATGGCCCGCGCCTGCATGGCGGTGATCTCGGGGTACACTATGCCCAGGCGACAGCCCCGGTGGCCTAGCATCGGGTTCGTTTCGTGCAGCGACTCGACCTTCTCGCGTATCTTTCGGGCGCTGACGCCCATGGCCCGGGCCATTTCCTTCTGGCCCTTGGCATCGTGCGGCACGAACTCGTGCAGCGGCGGGTCGAGCAGGCGTATCGTCGCCGGCCGGCCTTTCAGTGCCTTGAAGATGCCGATGAAGTCTTTTCGCTGGAGCGGCAGGAGTTTCTTGAGCGCCTTCTTGCGGCCGGCTTCGTCGTCGGCAAGTATCATCTCGCGCATGGCGACGATGCGCTTCCCCTCGAAGAACATGTGTTCCGTGCGCGTCAGGCCGATGCCTTCGGCGCCGAACCTGACGGCCCGCGCCGTATCAGCGGGTGTATCGGCATTGGTCCGCACGGCCAGATGGCGGTGCTCATCGGCCCACTTCATAACTGCGCGGTAATTGCGGTATATCTGGGACTGGGTGGGCTTGAGCTTGCCATCGAGCACCTGAAGGATTTCTGAGGGGTGCGTGGCAATCCTCTGGCCGTAGACGCGGCCAGTGAACCCGTCGATGGAGATCCAGTCTCCCTGCCGGAATGCGCGCCCCTTGACGGTAAGCGTCTTCTTCTTGTAGTTGATCCGGAGGTCCCCGGCCCCCGCGACACATGGTGTGCCCATGCCGCGGGCGACAACGGCCGCGTGACTGGTCATGCCGCCGCGGCTCGTCAGGATGCCCTTGGCGACGTTCATGCCGCCGATGTCCTCGGGCGAGGTCTCGATGCGAACGAGGATGACTTCATGGCCCTTGACGGCCCACCGCTCAGCGTCATCGGCCCCAAAGACGACCTGTCCTGACGCGGCACCGGGCGATGCGTTCAGCCCGGAGGTCAGCGGCGCAACTTTGGCGATCTCTTTGGCATCGAAGATGGGCGCAAAGAGCTGTTCGAGTTGGCCCGCGTCGAGGCGCATCAGTGCCTGCTCGGGCGTAATCCATTTCTGCCTTACCATGTCCACGGCCATCTTCACTGCGGCGAAAACGGTCCGCTTGCCGGTGCGCGTCTGGAGCATGTAAAGCGTGCCGCGCTCGATCGTGAACTCCACGTCCTGCATGTCGCGGTAGTGGCGCTCGAGTACCGAGCGGATGCCGACGAGTTGCTTGTAGACCTTCGGGTTGACAGCCTTGAGTGTCTTGATGGGCAGTGGCGTTCTGGTGCCGGCGACGACGTCCTCGCCCTGGGCGTTCATCAGGTACTCGCCGTAGAAGACGTTCGCCCCGGTGGCCGGGTCGCGCGTGAAGGCGACGCCCGTGCCGCTGGTCTCGCCCATGTTGCCGAAGACCATGATCTGGACGTTGATCGCCGTTCCGAGCAGGCCGCGGATGTCGTTGATGCGGCGATACGTGACGGCCCGCGGGTTGTTCCACGAGCCGAAGACGGCGTCGATGGAGGCCTCCAACTGCTTCCGCGCGTCCTGCGGGAACGACTTGCGGTCGCGCCGGTAGACCTTCTTGAACTCCGCGACGACTTGCTTCATCCCGTCGGCATCGAGATCGGTGTCGAGTTTGGCGCCTCGGCGGTCCTTGACCTTCTGGAGGGCGGCCTCGAAGTGCTCGTGCTCCATCCCCAGTACCACGTCGCCGAACATCTGAAGGAACCGCCGGTAGGCGTCCCATGCGAACCGCTCGTTGCCGGTCAGTTGAATGAGAGCGGGCAGGGTCTCGTCGTTCAGGCCGAGGTTCAGGACGGTGTCCATCATGCCGGGCATGGAGACGGCGGCGCCGCTTCGGACCGACACGAGCAGTGGGTTCTCGCCGTGGCCGAACGTCTTGCCGGTGAGTTTTTCGAGTTTCCGGATGCCGGCGTCGATCTGCTTGTCGAGTCCGGGCGGATACGTGCCGCCGCGCTTGTAGTACAGGTCGCAGACCTCGGTGGTGATGGTGAATCCGGGTGGGACGGGGATGTTGAGGTTGGTCATCTCGGCCAGGTTGGCGCCCTTGCCGCCCAGCAGTTGCCTCATCTGTGTCCGGCCTTCGGCCACCCCGCCGCCGAAGAAGTAGACATACTTCTTTGCCTTGGCCATCGTGCGAGTCTCCTGTGTTCGTGGTTGCGGTGGCCCCGCGGCCCACCTGCGCGCTGCTTGGACAAACGGCGCGCCCTGGGCGGCGCGCCATCCGCTGAGGGCCACGGTTTATACCGGCCCGGCCCGGCGGCGTCAATTCTTTTCGCCAGGGCGCCGAGACGGGGGCGTGGCAACGATTTCTGGCATGGGACGATTTCCTGCGGCTTGGCCGTAGCGCCGGGGTTTATCCCCGGCGCTGTGTGCCACGGCCGGTCTTGTCCGGCCGTGTGTTGTTCATGCGGCGGGTGGCGCACGCAAGAACACGGCC
>JAUVZF010000046.1 GCA_030602705.1 Planctomycetota bacterium | reverse complement strand
CGGGCTCTTGGGGTGGGAATACGGCGGCAACGCCTCCTTGCCCGCCTCCAGGGCCACCCGCGCCAACGCGATCGGATCTTTGGTTGTCTTGCTCATGCAAGCCTTATCGGCAAAACGACCATCCTTTCAACAGAGCATTCCTGGAACCTTTTTTCTGGTAGGACGACATGTTTCGCGTGAGACTGTGCATCGGATTGCTCTGTGCGAGCCTGCTGGCGGCGGCGACGGCTGCCGACGAGGTGCGGGTCTCGCACTGCTTCAGCGGCGACACGGTCGCCTCCATCAACGACGGCGTCGAGCCGAAGACCCCGCGCGACAAGCCCCACCACTCCTTCTGGCCTCACAAGGGCACGAACGAGTGGGCCGAGTACCACTTCGACGCACCGCGCAAACTCGCCGGCACGCAAATCTACTGGCTCGACGACACGCCGGGCGGCGGGTGCCCCGTGCCGGAGTCGTGGCGGCTCCTCTACCGCAAGGACGGTAAGTGGGCGCCGGTGAAGAACACGAGCCCCTTCGGCGTGGCGAAGGGCGTCTTCAACCGCGTTACGTTCAGGGCCGTCGAGACAACAGCCCTGCGCATCGAGGTGAAGTCGCGCCCCGGCCACGGCAGCGGCATCATCGAGTGGGACGTCCGCGACGATCCGGCCCGGCTCCTCGCGCGGCGTCTTAAGCGTCTGCCGGCGCGGCTGGATGCGATGCAGTTCGAGCCGCACCGAACCGCTCTGCTGGACCTCGTCCGCCGGGGCGAGGGGCTTTCCGCGGAAGGCCGGCGGTACCTCGCGCGGCTGGCCGCCTTCAAGACCCGGCGCGAGCGGTTGGTCGCCGACGTGAGCGCCGGCAGGATAACGGACGAGGGCCCGATCGCGGCGCTGGCGGATGACGTGAAGGCCTTCCTGGCCGGCGAGGTCGGCCGCTTGGGCCCCATCGCCTTCTTCACGCGGCATCCATTGAGGCGGCCCAACGCCGCCAACTGCTACATCTGGCAGAGCGTGCCCGAACGGTGGGGATGCAGCATCCGCGTCCACGACCCGGCCCGTCCGCAGGCCGACCGCACCATCTTCCGCGACACCGAAGGCAGCATCTTCGACATGAACCTCTCCGCCGATGCCCGGACGCTGTTCTTCTCTTACAAGAAGAAAGGCGAGCGGTGCTGGCAACTGTACGAGATCGGCGCCGACGGCACGGGCCTCAAGAAGATCAGCCGCAACCCCGACTTCTACGACGTGGGCGCGGTGGAACTGCCGGGCGGGGACCTGCTGTTCGTCTCCACGCGCCGCGGGGCGTACACCCTGTGCCAGCCGGGGCCCTGTTCGAACCTGCACGTCATGCGGCGCGACGGCGCCGCCGTCCGGTGCGTCAGCCAGAACACCCTCTCGGACTTCTCGCCGCACATCCTGCCCGACGGGCGTGTCCTGTTCACGCGGTGGGAATACATCGACCGCGACCTGACGTACCGGCAGAGCCTGTGGACGCAGAACCCCGACGGCCGCCGCTACCAACTGTTCTTCGGCAACACGATCCGCGACCCGGGCATGTTCTGGCAGGCCCGGCCGCTGCCGGGGCACCGCGACCTGGTGGTGGCCACGTTCGCCCCGCATCACGGATGGCCGCACGGCGCCATCGGCCTGATCCAGAACCACCTCGGGCTGGAAGCGCCGCGCGGTTACGGCTTTGCGTGGATCACCCGGGAGTTCCCCCGGATCGGGGACCACTCGTACCGCTGGTCGTACCGCGACCCGTTCCCCGTCAGCGACTACCAGTTTCTCGCGGCGTACGGCAAAGGCGGCCGGTTCGCGATCTACCTGCTGGACCTTTGCGACAACAAGGCGCCCGTGATTTCGGATCCGGAGCAGGGATGTTACGGCCCCCTGCCGATAAGGCGGCAAGAACCGGCGGCCTTGCTGCCGGCGCTCGCCTCCGGGCCGGCCGGGGCCGAGGAAGGCGTCCGGTGGGGCACACTCCTGGTGGCAAACGTCTACTACGGGCTGCCGCAGATCGAGCGCGGCCGCGTCAAGTACATCCAGATCATGGAGCAGATGCGCAAGACGCGCGACCTGACCAGCCGCGCATACGACCAGTCGCCCCTGATGAGTTACGGCACGTACTACGCCAAGAAATGCTGGGGCCGCGTGCCCGTGGAGGCCGACGGCTCGGCCCATTTCATGGTGCCGGCGCTGCAGGAGATATATCTCCAGGTGCTTGACGCCGAAGGGCGTGAACTGCAGCGGCAGACCTCGGCCGTGCAACTGATGCCGGGCGAAACGCTCGGGTGCATCGGCTGCCACGAGCCCCGTAACACGTCGCCCGCCGCCGCCTGGCCCGCCATGCCGGTCGCTTTCCGCCGCGCGCCCGACCGGCCCCGACTGCCCGACTGGGGGACCGACGGCGTGGTCGATTTCGTCAAGGTGGTCCAGCCGGTCCTGGACAAATACTGCGTGAAGTGCCACAGCGGCCTCAACCCGAAGGGCGGATACGACTTCTCGGGCGACAAGACCCGCCTGTTCAACATGGCCTACGACAACCTGCTCGGCCGCAGCCGCTCTTACCGGCAGCACAACATGGCCACCGGCGAGATGCTGCCCGGCGAGAAGGCCAAGGGCAAGCCGCTCGTCCATTTCTACTGGCTGCTGCGCACGCCGACGGCGGTCAACCAGCCGCTCTGGACCGGCTCGCACGCCAGCCGCCTGCTGGAGCGCATCGACACGGACCATTGCGGTCGCATGATCCCGCTGGAGGACCGCCGGCGGATCTACACCTGGATCGACGCCGACGTTCCGTACTACGCCACGTACGCCAACAGCCGGCCACGCTCTCCCGGCTATCGCGACCTGTGCACCGACGTCGAGAGCGGCCGCCCGTCGAAATGGTTTGCCGAACGGTTCCTCGGCGTCTATAAGAAGCGGTGTCAATCGTGCCACGGCGACGTTCCGAAGCCCAACGACCATGGGAAGATCTGGGACGGACGACTGGCGTGGATCAACTTCACGCACCCGGAGTGGTCGGCCGCCCTGACGGCACACTTGGCGAAGAAGGCCGGCGGGCGAGGCCACGGCACCGAGAAAGGAGGCAAGGGGGCGCCGCTGTTCACAGGCACGCGCGACCCCGACTACGCCGCCATGCTGGCCGCCATCCGCGAAGGACGCCGAAAGATGCTGGCCCATCCCCGGGTCGATATGCCGCGCCAGAGCAAGAAGGTTGCTGCCATGGAGTAGTGCGGTTTGCGGTTGCGCCGCTTACTTACGTGCGCGGCTAGTTTTCTCACAGGGCTGGTCGGGCGCGAGTGTAACTAGCCGCGAGCGTAAGCGAGCGGGTGCCGTTCTCGCCGCAGCAAAAGACTTACGTAAGACCGCATAGTACTACTACGCTACAAAGCCGAGCAGAATTAGCCTAAGCCGTTGTTTTCAAACAACTTACAGCAGAGGACGCTGTGCTGTAGTGCAGGCGCAGGGAGCGAGGGCCGACACAGTCGGGCGACACCCAAAAACGCCTGTAAACACGGGCCAAATCCGGGCCTGGGGCTGCGCGCCAGGCAAAGGCTTCGTAGCGTAGTAGTAATAGTGAACCAGGAGGAAACGGATCATGTACGCACTGAGCAAGGTCTGGCTGAGTTTCGTCGCGGCGTTGGTGGTCTGCTCGCCGGCCCCCGGCGCCGAATCGAGCACGATGCCCGAGCAAGTCGAGCGCTTCCGGCGCGTCGTCAGGAGCCAGGACGTCGAGACATTCTCGAAGGCGGCCCTGGCCCTGCGCCGCTGGATGATCCGCAGCGACCCGCACCGGCCCATCTACCATTTCACGGGCCCCGAGAGTTGGATCAACGACCCGAACGGCGTCATCTATCACGAGGGCGCCTACCACCTCTTCTACCAGTTCGACCCGATCGTCGATGGCAAGCGGAGCAAACGCTGCTGGGGCCACGCCGTCAGCCGCAACCTCGTCCACTGGAAGGACTGGCCGGTTGCCATCTGGCCGGACTCGAAGTACGACCGCGGCGGCGTGTACTCCGGCAACATGGTCATCGACGACGACGGCGTCCCCACCGCCCTCTACACCGGCAACGTGGCCGGGCACCGCGAAGCCTACGGCATGCTCGCCCGCAGCACCGACGGATTCCGCACGTGGCACAAGAAGATGGTCATGCACAACAACCAGCGTCCCAACCCCCAGTCGCCCGTCCACTGGGACGCCCAGATCTGGAAGGACGGCGACACCTGGTTCCAACTGATCGGCGGAACCACCGGCGGCAAGAACGCCAAGGGAGCCGCGTACCTCTGGACCTCGCCCGACCTCCAGAACTGGACCCTCCGCAAACCTATCTACTCCGGTCCACCTCCACCCGGACGCTTCTGGGAACTGCCCTACCTGGTGCCCTTCGGCGACAAGCACGTCCTGATGATCGGCGTGGGCGGAAACCCGTACACCGTCGGTTCCTACGACGCGGCAACCATGACCTTTACGCCCGACGGGCCGGCGTGGCGGACCTTCGACGCCGGCGATTACTACTCCTTCAACCCGCACATGGTTGACGACAAAGGCCCCGGCGGCTCACGCAGACGCATCGTGCACGGATGGGTCACCAACCCGCCGTCCCCCACCAAGAGCGTCCCCTACTGGCAGGGCATGCACTCGATTCCGCGCGTCGCGCGGCTGGGGAATGGGCGGCTCATCCTGGCCCCGATTCCGGAACTTCGGGTCCTGCGCGGCAAGAAGCGGTCTTTCCGCAACCTGGCCGTCACGCCGGCGTCGCCGACCGCGCTCGAAGGCGTCTCGGGCGATGCCCTGGAGATCATCGCGACGTTCCGGCCCGGCGACGCCGCGCGTTTCGGCCTGAAGGTCCGCGCCTCGCCCGACGGCAAGACGGGCCTGACCGTGTGGTTCAGCGCAGGAACGGGCGAGTTCGGCCTGGCCGGCAAGCGCATGGCCGCCGGCCTCGAAGCGGGCCAGGTCGTCCGGATGCACGTCTTCGTGGACCGCTCGGTCACGGAGGTCTATCTGAACGGCAGCGCCGTCACCAAGGTGGCGTACCTCGACCCGTCGGCCCGCACCGTGCACGCCTTTGCCGAAGGCGGCGCCTGCACGCTGGAGTCCGTCGAGGTATGGCAGATGAACTCGATGTGGGAATAGGGGAAACGCCTGTGCCGAAACGTGACACGCTTGCTCCGGCTGCCGCGCTGATCCTTGCCGGCCTTGCCGCCGTCGCGCTGGCCGAGGACGTGCCGCCGGAGTTGACGACACCCAACTACCGCACCCGCGAGATCAGCGGCATCGGTCACCAGAAGGGCGTTGCCCGGCAGGACCCCAGCAACGTCATCAAGATCGGCGACCGCTATTTCGTGTGGTACACCCGCCGCAAGGCAGGCGTCCACCCGTATGCATCCACCGTCTATTATGCGAGTTCCGACGACGGTGTCCGCTGGACCGAGCACGGCGAGGCCATCGGCAAAGGCAAGCCCGGCGACTGGGACAGTTTTGGGGTTATCACCCCGTACATCGCCGTCATCGAAGGCAAGTATTACCTGTTCTACACCGGGACGTCGGCGGCCAAGCCGTTTCGCTCGCGAGGGCCGGAGGGCACGCTGCGGCACATCGGCGTCGCGGTGGCGGAGGATCCCCATGGCCCGTGGCGGAAGTTCGAGAGCAGCCCCGTCCTCAGCCCGGACGCCGGCCGATGGGACTCGCTCATCGTCGACGACGCCCACGTAATCCTGCGCCATGGAAAGTACTGGATGTACTACAAGGGCGGGCACCGTACCATCTCGCCGGCTCAGACGCAGTGGGGCCTGGCCGTCGCCGACAGGATCACCGGCCCCTACGTCAAGTCCGAGCACCCGCTCATCGGCGGGCACACCGTCTGCGTGTGGCCGCATCGCGGAGGCATAGCCGCGCTCGTCGACAGCGCCGGCCCCGAGCGGCACACCGTCCAGTGGTCGCCCGACGGCATACACTTCACGCGGGCGGCGAAGGTCCAGCGCGTGCACACGGGCTGCGGCCCTTACGACCCGGACGCCTTCACAGGCGCCGCCAGCGGCCGCGGCATCACGTGGGGCGTTGCGCAGGACGCGGGCGGCGGCAAGCCGGTGCACATCATCCGCTTCGACGTTGATCTCGCCGCGCCGAAGCCGGCCGAGACCCGGGCGAAGTAAGGCCTGTTGCACGAACCGCGCGGCGGCCTTCCTAGGCCGCCGCGAGACGCTCCAAATCATGCGTGGTGGCCTGGTCCAGTACGGAGGCGTATGCCGAAGGCCACCACGCGGAAGCCCTCTGGTGACTTGTGCAACAGGCTCATAAGGCCTGGGAATGGCCGCCGGCACCTGGCGGTCGTTCTGGCGGCGCCTCGTAAGCCGCGTCACAGCCGGTGCCGGGGCCGCCTGCTGCACGCTGTTCCTGCCGCCATTTTACCCATCTTAACATTCGCGGAGGCGTGAATCAGGGGGTGTGACCACGGATTATGGCAGGTGTCGCGCCGTCAGGCAAAAAGGTTCCAGGAACCTTTTCTGCGTAGCACCCTCCGGCCGGGCCCTTCAGGGAAAAGGTTCCTGGAACCTTTTTGCCGGAACCTTTTTGCCCCGTGGGGCGGATTCAGTGCCACGGGGGAGGGGGTGAGGCGTTTTTTCAAAAAAATCGGGCTTTTCTGGCCGCCAAAACGGCCGCACGATTTGACTTTTCGCCAGTTTGTGCTATACTACTGCTGTACCCGGGGAGGTTGTTCGTGGGGATAGCCCCTCCTGAAGTATCAGCCTTTCTGATGGTGCGCGGGTGTAAAGTGTGTGGGGGTAGTGGCGTTTGGCTCAAAGCAAGGAGGGATAAGGAATGTTCGCTCGCAAACTCGCAGGTGCTATCGCTGTTTGTGCTATGCTCGCCGCCGGTTCCGTGAGTTACGCTGTCGGCTTCGATGCCACATGGCAGATTACGACCGATGTGGCGAATTCAGCGGCCGTGCCGGCCGGCGCCGAGATCACGGTCACGGTCACGTGCACCGCCCAGAACTATGTTGGCGACCCCGGGGATGACATCACCCGGATCAACGTCTCGTGGCTCGCCTCGACGCCGGCGCTGCTGGACGAACTGGCGGCCGGCACCTGGGTTTGGGATAGCGACTTGGGCGGCCTCGGTACGTTTGAGAACGATTTCGACATGAGCGACCACGTCGTCTATCGGCAGAACGCAGCGGTCGGCATCTCGCCTGCGGCGTCCTATGGCATCGGCACGCTGACATTCAACGCGCCCATGGAAGACGGTACGTACACCATCGACATCAGCCACCTCAACGACGCCACCGATTCGACCCTGTTCGGCGACGGCACCACTCGCCGCTGGAAAGGCAACGGCCTGGCGCTCACCGACGGCGGCCAGTTCGAGTTCACCGTGGTGCCCGAGCCGACGACGATGGTCCTGCTCGGTGCGGGTCTTGCGGTAACGCTCATCCGCCGCAGACGCACCAGGTAAGCCAACCTGACCTGGGCGAACGTCCGACATAACCACGGCCGGGCTCGAATGAGCCCGGCCGTTTCTGTTCGTCCCGTTTCTGTTGTCCCCACGCAGCGCAGATGACCGGCGCAGATGATCTTGCACGCGGGTCAGGCTTCCACCAGGGCGACCTCAAGTGCGGGCACAGCCAGCAGGTCCACCACGTCGCCGTCGGGAGCGAGAGGCGAGTCGGGGGCGGTTCTCTCGGCGGCCGGCGGCGACCAGGCGGTGAAGGCCGGCGGCAGGTCCGCCACATCCACCGTCAGGAGCGCGTCGAAATCGTCGGCCGACGACCCGTCGGATGGGAAGAAGCCGGTCGCGGGGGCCGAGGTTGCCACGTCGTTGCCCGATGACGCCTGCGGTTCGGCCGTCTCGACCGCCTCGGCCAGCAGCGCCGTCTCCGGCGAATCCGTCAACGCCGCCGGCTCGGCTGCCGCGAGCGGCAGCGGAGACAGGGCGCCCACGGCCATCCCACCACCCATCGCCATCGGCGGCGGCTCCGACGCCGGCAGGTCCGACAGGCTCGCGCCACGCTGGTACGCCGACGCGAAACCATCGACGTCGCTCGAACTGATCTCGCCGTCCGGCGGGCCTGGGGTGAGAGCGTCGTCCTGGAAGTCCGCATCGAGATTGCTCGACTGGTACGCCGACGCGAAACCGTCGACGTCGCTCGAACTGATCCTGCCGTCCGGCGGGCCAGGGGTGAGACTGTCGTCCTGGTAATCGCCACGCAGGCTGCCGACGTAAAAGACCGCATCGCCGCCGGCCGCGCCGTCGCCGCTCGGAAGGTCCAGGGCGTCGTCGTAGATGTATCCCAGGCCGCTGCCGCCCGCCGCCGGTTCGCCGTCCAGGGCGTGGCTGTCGGCGTCGGCGATCGCGTCGGCGAGCGTGATCCTGACCCACGTATCGACCATCTGCTCCCAGGAGTCGGCGAAGGTGATGGTCATCTCGCTCGTGCCGGTGCCGGAGACGGTGATGTTCTCAGGCAGAATCGTCACGGCGGCAGTCTGGTTGCCCTCATCGTCGAAGGTGACCTTTTCGGCGGTGACGTCGCCGGGCAGGAAGGTCACGTCCTTGCTGAAAGTGACGAGCACCGTCCGGACGCCGATGCCGCTCGGCTCGATCTTGCTCACGCCGCGGACGGTGCGGTTGTCGTGGGGGTTCAGGACGACGCCCGTGACGACGGGCGGCAGGTCGTCGTTGTCGGCGATCGTGACGGCGGCCTGGGTGGTGTCGAGGAGGTAATTCGGGTTCGCCGTCAGCGTCAGAATCACCGTTTCGTCAGTTTCCTTTTCCTCATCGTCGTTCGGCGTGATGACGATGGTGGCCGACGCCTGGCCCGCCGGGATGTCCACGTGGCCCCACAGCGCCGCCGTATAATCGGCCGAAGAGGCCGTGCCGCTCACCAGGTAATACACCATCAGCGATTCGGTGATGTTGCCGACGCGGCTGATGGCAAAGGCGCCCGGATCCTGCCCCTCCTCTGCCGCAAACTCGTCGGTCGCCGCAATGCTCACCGTCACGTCGGGCGGTTCCACCACAAACGGCGACAGACGCTCGGAGGGTATGGGGCCCTCAAGGGTCCCGTCGGGCAACTGCCAGGCGACGGACAGATTATCATTGTCGATGACCTCTTTATGGAGGGCCTCGACGTAGTAGCGCTGGCTGACCTCAAGATGGATGGGCGCGGACTGCTGTTTCGTCTGGTCGAGGTTGAACCAGTCGCGACTCTCGACCCACCCGGCCACTCTACAGATATGAACAGCGTTGGCGGGGTCCTCGTCTGTGCTGAGCCGGAGTTCGGAGGCGTTGTCGCTGGCGATGTAGAAGGTGTAGTAGCCGGTGGCCGGCGGGTGGAGGTAACCCCGCATCCGCGTGCCGTAATTGTCCGCGAAGTTGGTCGGGGCCTCGAAACTGCTCAGTTCGCCGGCGCCCGAAGGGTTGTAGGGGTAGTTGTCGTCGCTGGTCAGGTTCAAGACCCTCGTTCCGGAAATGTCGAGCCAGTACTCCCGAAGGATGGTGCCGGACCCCGCGGCGTAGTAAATAAACTCGATTTGGCTGTTCGGCATGATCTCGATGCCCGACTCGGCCACGATGCCGGTGACCGCCAGCGTATAGGTAACGTCGTAGGCCAGGTCCTGATCCAGCGTGAGAAGAACGGTGCGGTCCTCGGCCTGAAGCACCGCGCCAATGACGTCGATCTCCTGGGCGCCGCCGTCATAGGTGACGCCATAGTTGGCGAGGTCCTCGGCCGCGGCCTGGGTCACCGTCTCGGTGAACGCGATGCTCACCGTCGTGGCGTTCGTCGTGGCGACGGCGTCGATGCTGAGGATGGAGATCGTTAGCGGCGGCTCGCTCCTGGCCCCCTCGATGTCGTCGAGGTTGACGGCCGAGACCTTATAGGAGTACGTCCGCGCCGGGTCCACTTGCGTGTCGTTGAAGGAGGTGGTTACGGGCTCGTCGATGACGAGGTTATCCCGATAGACGCGGTAGTAAGCGACGCCGCTTTGGGGGTCGGTGGCGGCGGTCCAGGTCAACCGGAGTCCCGTGTCGCTGATGACGATGGCGGCCAGGTCGGTCGGCTGGGTGGGCGGCGTGTCGTCGAAGCCCTGGTTCAGAGCGCCCGGCGTGCCGCCGACGGTACTGGAGACCCAATTCGCCGGGTCGTTGCCGTAGTCGTCCGGCGAGATGCGCGAGAGAGCGGTCCCACCGCCGTCGGGCCGGTTCGGCCACGGGTCGCCGTCGTCGTACCTGATTTTCTCGACCTGGATGTAGGGGATGTAGGGGACCGGCTCGCCCGCGGGCGGGTCGTCCCACTCCGGGTCGCCGGGCCTCGACAGTTCGATCCGTTCGCCGTCGTTCGCGAGGGCCCCGTCCCACAGTCCGTACACGTTCACGCCACCGGGCACCGGCCCGTACACCGACTCGAACGTGGGCCGGTCGACGCCGATGACCAGGGCGTAACCACCGGCCGGCACGTAGGCGTTGGTCGGGAACGTGTAGGAGACGCCGTCGGTGAACTTCCAGGTGTTCTCGGGGTGGTCCCCGTCGTAGAGCCCAACATCGGCGTCGGTGCGGTTGTAAAGTTCGATCCATTCCGGTGCGCCGAGGTGTTCGGGGTTGTACATGATCTCGTTGATGACGACGTCGGGGATGACGGGTGCGGAGTTGGTCTCGCCCATCGTACGTGAGACCATCGGGACGAAGTCCTTGCCGCCGGAGGGCTTGATGTAGCGGCCGAAGGTAACGCCGTTCTCGGAGGCGCCGAAGAACTCGTCCTCGCGGTACCCTCCCGGCGTGCCGTCCGGCGCCTGGGACGTGAGGTAGAGGTCGTCGCCGAGTTCGCTCAGGGCGAAGGCGCCGTCGAAATGGTCCACCTGGTTGAAGACGACGTACTCGCCGGGACCGAGGATCGTGCCGGCGGGGATCTCGTACTTGTCGAGGTTCGTCGGGTCGTCGCTGAGGAACCAGCCGGTGATGTCAATCGTCTGGTCCGTCGTGGTGTTGTAGAGTTCGATCCAGTCTTCGACGCCGCCGTCGGAGTGCGTCAGGATCTCGTTGATGACCATGTCGCCGGGGTCTACCGGGCTGGGGTCGGCGGCGCCGGGGTTGCCGCCCTCCTGCCAACTGGCGCGCCATCCGTCCTTGGCGCCCCAGAGGGCCGCATCCTGGAGCGGGTCGCGGACCACCAGCGAGAAGCCCCCGCCGTCGGTGTGGTCGAACCAGCCGTTCTTGTAATCGAAATCGTGAATCCCTCCGCCGACGGCGCACTCGACGAAGATGTTTTCGCCGGCGTTGTCCAAGGCCCCCTCGAACTCGCCCGCGATGGTCAGCGCCGTGCCGTAGCGCACCTCAAAGGCGAACTGGTCCCTGACGACCAGGACGTACTCGCCCGCGCCAAGCGTCCTGGCAGGGAAGGTGAAATCGATGCCGTCGGAGAACCGCATGCCTTCGAGGTCGAGCGGCTTGTCGCCGACGTTCTGGAGTTCGACGTACTCGAACCAGTCGTTGTCAACGTGCTCCTGGAGTTCCTCGGGGAACGCATCGATCTCGTCCTGCGTCGGGGCGGGCGGGTTGTACATAATCTCGGTCACGCGAAGCGGCGGGGCGAACTCCTGCATGAACATCGCTTCGGCGAGGGCGCTCCAGGCGCCGCCGCTGTAGGCCCGCGCCTTGACGTGGACACTGGCATCGAGCGCGACGGGGCTCTGGGGGTCGAAGATGAGTGCGCCGGTCAAGACGTCTCCGCCGGGCAGACGCGGGTCCGAACCGTCGAGGGTGTAGTAGAGGATGCCGGAGGGCGCGGAGATGACCAGCAGGTTCCCTTCCGAGACGGTGCCGCCGTGCTGGTAGAACCCGTCGATGTAAAAGACCGGGGCGCCGATGTCGTCGGGCGGATAGAGACCGAGGTTCCTGAGTTGCTGGAGGACGACGGCCGACCGCTGCGACATGTAGGTGTTGAGGATCCCGTCTCGCTCGCTCTGCCAATTGGCGAGTGTCTTGGGGGTGCCGCTCGCGACGTCGCCCCACCGTGCGGACTCGCCGACCATGGCCCGTTCAATCTGGTCGGCCAGTTCGGCGTACAGGGCCGCCGGCTGGTTCCGGTCGGGATGGTCCGGGTCCCACTGGGGATGGTCCGGGTCAACATAGAACGGCCCGCCGTTGAAGAACGCCTTGTGCACCAGGTCTCCGAACAGGACCTGGAACTCGGCGTTCTGGCGAAGGTAGCCGTACGGTTCGGCGATGGTGCCGGCGTTGGTCCGGTTCGTCACGTTCGTGTTCACGTTGGAGTTCAGGCCGACGACCCACTCGGCGTCCCAGAGGAAGGACTTGAAGCCGGTGCTTCCGGGGTCCTCGGCCCTGGCGGCGTACCAGTTGTGTCCGGGCCAGTCGGTGTTGCCGACAAAGAAGTTGGTGAGCATGAAGTTGATGTAGTTCTCGACGTCGAGGTAGCAGGGGTAGGCGGGGTTGTTCGTGCCGTCGGGGTTGTTGCCCTGGAGCCGCTGGTACTGCGCGTTGGTTGTCATGCCCTGTCGGACGAGGTTGAGCATGGCGCTCCATTCCGTGAGGTCGCTCTCGCCGGTGGCCTGGCCGGAGTTCAGGGCGTCCCAGTCGTCCTTGTCGCCTCCGAAGTAGGTGGCGCCGAAGGACTGGTCGGGCCGTTCGCAGGGGTTGTACAGGCCCCAGTACAGTCCGTTGACGTAGAGGTGGACGAAGTTGCCTGTGGGCGAGGGGTCGCCGAGGGCCAGGTGGAGTTGCCGCGCGTACTCGTCGCGGATGTACTGCGAGTCGTTGGGGTGCCAGACGTAGGCGTCGTTGAAGTTGCTGCGAAGGATGACGGTGTCGAACAGGTCGGCCGCCTCCTCGCCGAACAGCGGGTAGTTGAGTTTCGTGGGGCCGTAATCGGCCTTGAAGAGGAGGCGGAACGAGTGCTTCTTGTATTGGGGCTGGCGGCCGACGCCGCCGTAGATGCGTACGCCGCAATTGACCTGGAACCCGTCGTCCGGGGCGTCGTAGCCCTCGGGGTAGAACAGTTCGATCGACCCGGGCCGCTCCCAAGCGACACCCTGCCCGTTCGGGTTGGCGTAGATGCCCTGGGAGGCGTTGAACAGATCGTCCATGTCCATCACGAGCGACATCGTCGGGATGGACAGGAGGTCGTCGATGAGCGTGTCGCTGTAGAGTGGATTGTTGACGATGTCGGGGTCCATCTGGTAGTCGGCGGGCTCCCCGCCCCACGAAGCGGGGAAACCGGCGGGGTTGCTCGGCTGGTTAATGATGTCCTGGAGGAAGACGTAGGTCTGGGTATCGACGTTGGAAGGTTCCCAATCCGTCTTGACGGCGACGGCCCGGAGCGTCGTCGTCGTGGTGATGGGGATGGGGCTGGCGGGATTGAACAGCCACCCGTTCGACTCGGACGGTTCGCTGCCGTCGGTCGTGTAGTAGATGGTGGCGTCCGGGGTGCCCGTGGTGATGGTGACGTCGAAGGGCGCGTCGTAGAAGCCGCGATCGTGGTCGAACTTCGTGTCGCCCACGAAGGCGACGAAGGCGTCGAGGTTGGGCAATCCCGGGCTCGGCGTGGCGAAGTAGTGCAGAACGTCCTCGTACAGCCCGTAAGAGATGTCCTCTTGCTGCGCGGGGAAGTCGTACTCCGAGACGATATCCTCCTGCTGGCCGCCGGGGGCGACGAGGGCCAGGTACTCGCCGTCCCGGCTCAGGCGGAAGTTCGTGTGCAGGTCGCCGGGATGATCGGGGTCACCCGTGAGGCCGGACGCGAAGACGATCAGGTATTTGCCCGGTCGGAGCACGGTGTTGTCGGGGAACGTCCACCGGGTCAGGTCGTCGGGATCATCGGTCAGGTGCCAGCCTATCAGGTTGAAGCCTTCTGTGGTCGGGTTGTGGATCTCGATCCAATCCCAGTCGGAGGTCGGGTCGGCCGGGTACCACGGCACGCTGTTGTCGGCCAGAAACTCGGTGATAAGGGGCGTAGAGTCGAGCAGCAGGCGTGGTTCCATCGGCTCGAAGGCAGGAACTGATCGGCGGTGTGCGGACGGACGGTACGACATTATCATCTCCCCTCGTGGTTGCGTTCCCTGCGAAGGGCACCTAGTGTCACCCAGGCGCAACCACACCGTATTTTTCGCGTGACCTCAAACGGCCTCAGCCTCGGCTGCAAGCAGCTGTGCCCCCGCTGCGGCCGCTTCTCTTGCCCCTTCAGCCCCACAACACGTGCCCCGCCGGGAAGCGTGGGCGATTAGTCCGTCCGAGCGGCTTGCCGCGCGCTGTCCGCCACCTGGACCTCGCCGGGGGTGGATGCCGGCCTGCCACCGCGAGCCGTCACCCCGATGGTCCTGCCGGGCTTGAACACCAGATCCACGAGTTCGCCCGCCGTCACGTCGAGCGAGTTCGGCAGGGAAATCCGGACGGGCAATCCCCATTCCGGCACCGTCGGGTCACGCAGATGGGCGGCCGGAACGAGTTCGACCTGCGGCCCCACCTCCGTGACGCGGGCCTCGGCGGTGCAGCGGGGCAGCGCCCGAACGCTCACGTCCACCGCCATACCCTTGAACGGCCTGATGCGGGTTTCCTGGCGGAGGTAACTGACGATAAACCGGCGGTCCGAGGAAGCAATCGCCATGATCGGCACGCCGGCCACGACGCTCTGGCCGGGCCAACTGTGAATGGCCGTGACCGTCCCGGTGATCGGCGACCGGATTTTCAGTGAATCGATCTGGAACTGCACTTCCTTGACATACCCTTCCTGGGCGGTGATGGCCTCGCGAATGGGCGCCAGGACCGTGTCCAGGTCGGCCGCCTGGGTGACCGAGAATTCGGCCACGCGCTGTTCGCGGGCGGCCCTCTGGGCCTCGGCCGCCTCGAGGACCTTCCGGTTGCTCTTGATGCGCTGCTCGAGGACGTCGCGTTCTCGTTCAAGGTCCGCCAGCACCAGGCGCGATTCCAGGCCTTTGTCAACAAGGTCCTTGACCAGTTCGCACTGCTCGTTGAGGCGGGCCTTTTCAATCTCGTCGGTCTCAATCAGCACCTGGCGGTCGAGGATGGCCAGGCGCAGTTCCTCAACATGGAGGGCGAGGCGTCGAGCCTCTCGCATTTCAACATGTTCGCGGGCCGCCTGCTGCTCGCGTAACGTGGCGGCCGTGGCGACCACTTCCTTGCGCAACTGGGCCAGTTCGCCCTTCAGCGCCTCCAACGAGGCGCGCGCGGCGCGGTCGTCGAGTTGCACGACCACCTGACCCGCCCGGACCGTGCCGAACAGTTCCAGCGGTTCAGACGCCAGTTGGACCAGCGTGCCGTCGACGGGACTGACGATATCGCTCCGAACGGCCTCTACCCTGCCCAAGGCGTTGGGCAGGCCGACGTGGCGGCCCCAGAGCCAGATCGTGCCGGCGCCGGTGGCCACGAAGACCACGAGCGGCAGCAACTGGTACCGAATTCGGCGCCATCTCTGACGCCACGGCGTTCGAATACGCGGGGTTTTGGACACGGCTTATGTCTCCGTTTTATATCTCGGATTCGTCCACTTCGCGTTGACTCAGCGAAACGTACGCGACGCCGTCCGCTGCTTCCAGTTCATCGAGGAGTTCGCGGCTGCGGGCGGGGTCGCGCAGCAGGAGCCTATACGAGACGTCCATGCCTTCGTCGGCCGCAGTCCGCTCGCTCGCCAGATGCGTCTGGAGGCTGTGCCGGTGAAGAACGGACTTCAATGCCGCCGACGCCGCACCCGGGCCCGTCCAGTGCAGGTTCAGGATGACGTCATAGCGATGGCGGCTGCCGAACGACGTCATCCGAAGGTACAGGAAGATCGCGGCCACGCAGGCGCACCCGATCAGGGCCGTGCTGAACCGCAGGGTCCCCACCCCCAGTCCCATGACGATCGACCACAGAATGAACGTGGTGTCGCGCGTGTCCTTCAGGACGTTCCTGAAGCGGACCACGGCGAACACCGCGAGCAATCCGAAGGCGATAAAGATGTCGCCGCGCATCAGCACCATCACCAGGGCCACCAGCACGGGCATGACCACCAACGACGCCACGAACATCTTCGAGTACGACAGCGTCGTGTGGGTCCACATGTAAACCCACCCGATGACGTGGCCGATGACGAACGACAGCAGCGCCACGAGCAGGACGGTCTCGGCCCCGCCGAGCGTGGTGGCAAGGTCGCCGCTCAGGATCAACTCCAGCACGTCGTTCATACTCCCACCTCCCGATATCCGGCGTTCCGCCACTGGGCGATGTCCCGGTGGTCCAGCAGTTCAAGTTGCGGCGGCCGCAGCACGATCATGCATGCCACGTACTTGGCCAAGTTCTGCCGGTACAGGTCGAAACTGCGAGCCAGGTCGCGCAGCCAGACGGGGAAGCGGTCCGTGAACTTGATCTCCAGCACCACGCCGTCGATGCCCGGATAGACCTTTTGGCCCTTCACGTCGAGCGACCCGCGACCGCCGTAGCGGACGGCGTGGACCCGCCGGTCGAACGTCACCCGGACGCTGTCGTCAGCCGGCGTGACGTAGGCTTCCCGCCTGTAGGAGACGAACACCTTTCCGTCGGCCTGGATCATGTCGCGGAGGCGTGTGAACTCCGACAGGGCCGACGTGCCCCGCGGGCCGACGTCCATGACGTCTTCCGGCCGGGGCCAATGACCGCCCAGGATCATGGCTGCCGCAGACCGCCGCACCGGCACACGCTGCTTCTGGATGACGTCGTTTTCGCGCCGCTTGATCTCCAGGAAGGCAGGGCTCTCCGGCGCCTCGTCGTAGAAACGGATCCGCAGTTTGTACCGGTTTTTGAGTCCCCAGAGGGTGGCGCGGCAGAGGGTCAGGTTCGGGCTGTCCAGGTAGAGGCTGTTAACCGGATATTCGCAGTTCCGGGCCGGGTCGGCGTGCGGGTCCGGCTCCAGGTAACTCAGGACGAAGTCCCGGACACTGCGCGCAGTCGATTCAGGGATGATGAACTTCAGTTCGAACCGGCTTCCCTGGAGTCGATGCGTGTAAGGCATCCGTCCCCGCCCTTCTGTGCCCGGACATGCAACTTTCCCCCCCCAAAGAACATGCCCCTGGGGGAGAACCCCCACCCTCTTGCCAAGAGAGGCTCCCCAGCCTTATTGTACCACCTCAACAAGAGCAAACGCACCGGTTCCTACCCCTCCCACCACGGTGCGATTTTTCTGTACGCCGCCGCCGGCAACGATGGTTTTCCCGTCATTAGGAAACCACTAAATTATACTGTAAAAACGGGGTTTGGCAATGCCCTATCGCGCACAATCGCAAACATTTGCCGTCCGACAACGGCCGCCCGAGAGCGAGGCCAAATTGGCCTTTTCGTGTCGAGAACAGTGATTCGGATCCGACCGTACAGACACAACAGCCCCGCCCCCAAGGTCTAGGGGCATCGAGACCGGAGACCCCCATCATATTGGCCGTAAAGGCCCCGCCTCACGGGTGTGGCAAGTTTTTCTGGCGAGCGCAGGCGGTTGTAGCGCCGGGCTTTATGCCCGGCGGCCGTTGGCGGCGGCACCGGCCAGGATGCGCCGGGGATAAACCCCGGCGCTACGGCCAAGCCGCAGGAAATCGTCCCATGCCAGAAATCGTTGCCACGCCCCGCCTCACGGCCCGGCCGGTTTCCGGTCAACCGGTTCGGCGCCAGGGGCTTCTATGCCGCGGCGCTCAAGCAGTGACCCCTCAAGCCGGTACAGTTCCACAAGGGCTTTCAGGTGGTCTGCGATGGCCTCGACCTCGGCAATCTGCCTTCTGACCAGGTCGCGCTGCGCCCGGGCGACCTGGAACGAACTCCGCCGACCAAGCCTGAACCCTTCCACCTCAATCCGAAGTTTCTCTTCGTCGAGCCGGCGAGTGGTGCCGACGGCCGCCACCTTCTCCCGGGTCCGGTTCACCTCGATGTAGGCGGTCTGAACGTCGGCCTGGACGAGTTGCTCGAAGTTCCTGACCGCCTCCTCGGCCTGGCGGCGCCCGAGGACCGCCCGTTTGTGCAGGGCTCGGGCCTCGCGGTTCCCGACAGGGTACTCCACCGACAGGCCGACCAGAAAACCATACCCGTCTCCTTTCACTCCCTTCCACGAGCCGCCGAACGTCTCGGCATAACCGGTCTTGCCGAGCGCCACGAACAGGTCCAGTCGGGGAAGCAGGCCGTTGCGGGTCTTGACGATCTGCAGGTCGCCCCGTTCGACCTGGAGCCGCGCCTGGTTCAGGTCCGGTCTCATGCGCAGCGCGACCTGAATGTGCACCTCGACGTCGTCGAGTTGGACGTGCGGCATGAGAAGCCCGTCGACGGACCGGATGTCGCGGTGCCGCTGGTTGGCCCCGCGCGGGCTTATGAGTTGAAGCAGGACAACCTGTGCCTTGGCCATGTCGCTGCGGGCATCGATGATGTTTTGCCGGCGCAGAGCCGTTTCGGCCTCTGCGGCCGTCAGGGCGCTTGTCGGCAGTGTCCCGGCCTTGACCCTGTTCTGAATCCCGTTGCGCGTCTTCTCGGACAGCGCGATGGCCCGGGTGTAAATATCGATCTTGTGCTGCGCCAGGACGTAGTCCCAGTGGGTCAACTCCACCAGGGCGACCAGCGCTTCGGCAAATCCGCGCAGTTCATACTCCGACCCCAGCATATCCAGCCGGGCCTGCCTGACCCGCGCGAGGTTGGCCTTGGTCCCGGCGCCTCGCAGAAGGGCCTGCGTCACCGTCAGGCGCACCCGCGACCGGAGGAGTTGCATCTCGGTGGTCTCATCGTCGACTCGCGTGCTCGCATCCAAGGCCACGTTGGTCCCCGTTGGCAGGAGCGTTTCCAGGGCAGCCTCGCCGACGAGGGACTCGGTGGCAAAGTCTTCGCGGATTGCGCGGCCGCGGAGGCGCTCCCCCTTGATGCGCTCGTTCCCGATCGTGCCGGTCAGCAGCGGATCGAACACCGCCCGCTCTTCCTCGGTGTAGGTCTCCATGATGCGGGGCTTAAGCCGTTCGACAGCCAACTCCGGGTTGTTCTCCATCGCCATGACAACAGCCTGATCGATCGAGATCGTCAAAGGCCCTTTCGTGGGGACGGGAGACGCTGGGGGCTTGGCGGCGGCCGGCTCGGTTTTCGCGGCATCCGTAGCGGCCTTCGCCGCCGGCTTGATCGGCCCGCCCGGAAGCGCCCCGGCCGCCTTCAGGTTGCCGCCGGCGGGCTTGCCCACGGGCGCACGCACCGGGCCGACGTACGTGTCTGAGTTCAACGGACGGCAAACCCTGCAGGAGACGAGCGATACGGCGGCGAGGCCCGCCGCCACCCAGCAGAGTCCGCGTCCGAACTGCTCCGGCCACTGCTTCATCGGTTACTCCACGCATCCATGCGCTGCGCTAGCACATGCCAGACCGATAAAATCCCCCCAACACGCCGACTCGTCAAGAGAAAAGCCCTCGGCGTCACCCCCCGGGTGTGACCACGGATTATGGCAGGTGTCGCGCCGTCAGGCAAAAAGGTTCCAGGAACCTTTTCTGCGTAGCACCCTCCGGGCCCTTCAGAGAAAAGGTTCCAGGAACCTTTTTGCCCTGCCGCCCGCCAGTGAAAAGAGTCACACCCTACCCCCTTATGGCGCGGCGCTGCGGGCCATGGCAACCTCCACCTGCACCGACTGCTGCCGCAGGCTTATGCGGCAACGGTTCCCCTTCGCGCAACGCGCATCATCCAAGGCGGAGGTTCGCTGCCGGCCCGTCACGGCCGCTCTGCCGCCGCCACCTTTCCGGGCTCCGGCAGAAGGACCCGGATGCGCTCGCCCGCCGGCCGCCCTTTCGGGTTCGGCACCTGGAGGCGGATCGTCAGCGTTTCGGCGGCGGCATCGGCCACGGCGGCAATGTGGATGATCTTGCCCGCAGCGCTCACCGCTCCCGTTTCCGGGAACACCACCTGGAGCGTATCGCCCAGTTTCAGGCGCTTGGCGCGGGCCAGCGGCACCGGCACGTCGGTCCAGAGCGGGTTGGTCTTGACGAGGCGGACGACGTTGCCGAGCGCCTCGACCGACTCCCCCGCCTCAACGTAGACGAACTCGACGCGGCCGGCGACCGGGCTCTTCATGGCCATCCGGTCCAGTTGAACCTTGGCCTGCTCGTAGTCTTCCTGGGCCCGCTCGTGGTCAAACCTGGCCTTCTGGAGCGATAACTGGCCGATCTTGACCTCAAGCCGCTGGTGTTCGATCTCCCACTCGGTGGCGGCCCCCTCCTTGCCGGCCCATTCGAGTTTCTTGAGGTCGGCCTTTTTCTGGTCGAGTTGTGCCTCGGCCGCCTCGATGTGCAGCACGTCGTCGGCCACCGCCTTCAACTGTTTCAGTTTGATGCGTTCGGCCTCGTCGTCCAGCCGCACCAGCACGTCGCCCGGCTTGACGTGGGCGCCGTCCTTGATCAGCACCTCGGCAATGCGGCCGGGCCGGACGAACTTCAGCAGAAGATCGGCGCTGGGTCGGGTTAACCACTCGATGCCTGCGGCCGGCGCCGCCGGAGCCGGTCGTCCCGGCGACTCGGCCGTTGCGAGCGGCGCGATCGGCCCGGCCGCCGCCAGCAGAACGCCCACGCATCCCAGAACAAGTGTCTTCATCGCGTCCCTCCCTGGTTTCCGGTTTCGCCGACCGCCATTATGCTATGGGCGGGTGCGCGTGGCAAGGCTTTGTCGTGCCCGACCCGTTCGCGCGGGCGAGCAAGGCAAAAAAGGTTCCAGGAACCTTTTCTGCGGAGCACCCTCCGGGCCCTTCGGGGAAAAGGTTCCTGGAACCTTTTTCCTTTTTTGGCAAGCGGCCCGTGTGTTGGGGGGCGCGGCTGCGGCGCGCGCCCGAAGCCGGCGCCGGATAATCTCTTGCAAACCGCCCGCCGTGCCGATACTTCTATCGGTGGGGAGTGTGTCCGAGAGCGGGAGGGACCACCCGAGTGCCCAGACGTCATCGAATTCGCCGCACGGTCCGGCTGCTGGTCTGTATAGGTGCCGCCTTGGCACTCGGCGGGTGCGACACGTCCTGGAACGTGCGCGAGCGCGAGGTCGTCCGGACGGCCCTCGATCGTATGACGGGCGCCGCCGAGCGCGCCAAGGACGCGCCCAAGCCGCCCGCGCCCAAGCCGCCCCGGCCGCCCAAACAGGGCGAGGTCGGACTGACCCTCTTCGACGCCGTCCGCATCGCGCTGGAGAACAACCAGGACATCCAGATCGCCGGGTACAACCCCCTGCTGGCCGAGGCCGACCTGGCGACGGCCCGGTCTGCGTACGACCCGAACCTGGCCCTCTCGAACACGTTCGGCCGCTCCAAGCGGCCCATTGCCAGCCAACTCGACACCGGCGTGATGCGCGAGGGGGTGCTCACCGAGGACACCTGGCAGGCGAGCGGAGGCATCACGCAGCGGGTTCCCACCGGCGCGACGGTCTCGCTGACACAGGAACTGAACTACCTCGACACCAACAGCCTTCTCATCCAGCCCAACCCGCGGTACACGAGCCGCCTGTCGGCCGAGGTCAACCAGCCGCTCCTCAAGGGGTTCGGCGACCCGTTGGCACGCGCCGCCATCCGCATCGCCACCCTTAGCGCCGGCGTCACGCTGGAGGACTTCCGGCAGAAGGTCATGGAGACCGTCTCGCGCGTCACGGCCGCCTATTGGCAGGTGGCGTTCGACCGCAAGATGGCCCGCGTGTACCGTGAGGCGCTCGAGATGGCCCGCGAGGTCCGCCGCCGCGAAACGGTCCGCGCCGGCCAGGGCATCTCTAACGACCTGAACGTGGCCCGTGCCGCGTCGGCCGCCGCCACCCGCGAAGCCGAAGTCGTCCGGGCCGGGAACCGCGTCACGAACGGCGTCGACCGCCTCAAACTCCTCCTGAACTCGCCCGAGTTGCCCATCGACTCCGAGGTCGCGGTCGTCCCGATCGAGCAGCCGCGGTTCTTTGTCGTGGACGTCGACCGCACTGCGGCCATGACCCTTGCCCTCTCGCGGCGGCCGGAACTCCAGCGCGCACGCAGCACCATCGCCGTCAACCGCATCCGCGTCGACGTGGCCGACCGCCAGCGCCTGCCCAAACTCGACGCACTGCTGCGCTACACGCTCAACGGACTCGGCAACGACCTCGGCGCAAGCCTCGACTCGCAGCACCTCCGCGACCCGGTCACGTGGGTGGCGGGGCTGGAGTTTGAGTTGCCGCTCGGAAACCGCGCCGCCCAGGCCGAACATCAGCGACGCCGCGTCGAATTCGAGCAGACCCTCCTTGAGGCGGACCGACTTACCGACGAGATCCTCCAGGAGGTCAGCGTGGCCGTCCGGGTCGTCCTCCAGGGCCGCGACGAGGTCGAGGCCACCCTCGGAGCCCGCGATGCTGCCAAGAAGGTCCTCCATGGCGAGACCGTCCGGATGGAACTTCAGCCGATGGACAGGCGGACCAACGAGGAACTCCTCCGGGCACAGGACCTGGTGACCGCGACCGAGCAGGATCACCTGCTCGCCCTGCTGAACTTCAACCTTGCCCTGACGGAACTGTCCCGCTCGCAAGGCTCTCTCGTCGAGGACAACGACATCGAAATCGTTTGGCCCGAGGCCGACCGGCCCGGTCGCCTGGTGCCCCTCGGCGCGAGATTCCCCCCAAAGGCCGACCCACGCGAGGAGGCCTCAGAGCCCGGGAAACCGGCCGAGGAGGTCAGGCCCGATCAGCCGAAGCCGCCCCCACCGCCTGCCAAACCCGCCGCCACCACCAAAGCCAAACCGCCGCGCGGCACCGACACCTACATCGGCCCCGACAACCCCGCCGGGACGTAAGACGGACCTCGGCCTCACGAACCCGCCGGCTGCCGAGCGCCTGCCGAGGGCAGGGCTCGCTCATCTCAGCAGCGCTTCGACGACGACGGTGGTCTTTCGCCGCTCGTCGAACATGCCGAAACTGCCTTTGTAGTCCCAGTTGGCCCAGGCGATGCCGTGGGCGTCGAGGACGCTCCGGAAGTCTCTGTACCAGGCTGCCCGGATGGTGTCGGGGCACGTGTTGATGCAGCCGAACTCGCCGCAGTAGATCGGCAGGCCCGTGCGTTTGCGGACGGTCATCGGTTGAGCGAGGTTCCGCTCCATCACGCTCGCGTTATGGAACACGTTGTGTTCGGCCAGCAGGTGCTTCATCTCGGCCGGCAGTCTGGCCCAATCGTGCGGCGCGATGGGCTGGCCCGGATAGTGCACCGGCCCGTCGTAGGCGCCGGTGGCCGTCCAGTGGGCCCGGTAATGCGTGATGAGCAGCGGCAGGTAATAGTGGAACGTGAGGACGAGGTTCTCGTCGCCGGCCGGCAGGTCGAGGGCCTCGAACGTAAGCGGCGAGTTCCACCGGTTCGACCCGAGGACGATGACGCGCTCGGGCTCCTCGTCGCGGATGGCATCGCGGGCGATGCCGGCCACGAGGTTCCAGTCGTCGGCGTCGCGGGCCACCGCCTCGTTCAACAGTTCGTACGCCACCTCGTCGTTGGGGCGATGACGGAGGTGGGCCGAGAGGTCGCGCCACAGGTTGGCGAAACGCTCGGGTTCGTCGGGGTTGGTGAAGAGGCGCGGCTCCTCGGGATCGTTGAAGTAGTGCGACCGGAGGATGTGCAGGTCCACGATGACCTTTAGGCCCAGTTCGCGGCACCACTGGATGGCCGAATCGAGCAGGTCGAAGGCCTCGCGCCGGCGGTGGCCGGACTCGTCCCACATCTGCTCTTCGTCGATGGGGATTCTCAGGTGGTCGAGTCCGAGGTCGGCCAGGCGCTGAGCGTCGCCGCGCGTGAAGTACCGCCGCCGCTCCTCGCCTCGCGCCTCCGACTGGCTGAGCTAGTGTGAGACGTTCGTGCCGCGATGGATGTCGAAAGGCATGACCCCTCCTGGTGCGCTGCCGGAGGGGCATGCTGGCGGAGCCGGGCGGCCATGTCAAGCGAATCACGCGGACGGCGTGCCGACGGGGCGGGGGCCGATTTCGTCTTGCACGCCGCCCCTTGCACGGGTATAGTCTTGCGGCGCAGCAGGCCTTGATGTGGGCGATTAGCTCAGTTGGCTAGAGCGCGCGGATCACACCCGCGAGGTCACAGGTTCGAGCCCTGTATCGCCCACCAGTCTTCGTTCGCCGCGTGCGGCGAACGAAGACTGCCACGGCGAAGTCCCGTTGGGACGAAGCCGGGCTCTGTTCACCTGCGGCAGACTGCGGCGAACTTCGCCTTGGCAAACCGCCAGCCTTCGGGTGTGGCAAGTTTTTCTGGCGGGCCGACGATGGCCTCTGTCACCCCGAGCGAGCGCAGCGAGTCGAGGGGTCTCGCCGCTGGCTGTTTCGGACGGCGAGATTTCTCCGCTCGGTCGCCAAGGCGACCTCGGTCGAAATGGCAGGCCCGCCCAGCCCTGGGCACAACGGCCCTGCCAGAAATCGTTGCCACACCCCAGTCTTCGCCAGACGGCACTTCTGGTGGACAGCGGCCCCGTTACACGCTACCCTTCCGTCGGAAGTCGCCAATCCGGAGACGCCGCAAGATGTTCGACGCCATACTTGCCGTGCCGGTCCTGGTGAAGGTCGTCGGGTCGCTGGCGCTGATCCTGGTGGTGAACCGTTTCGCGCGGAACCTGGTCGTGAGCGTGACGGCCGGGACGCTGGCGCTCGGGCTGTGGACGGGTCAGCCGGCGCCGGTTGTGCTGGGGGCCGCCTGGGCGCGGCTGCGATCGGCGGATCAACTGTGCCTGATAGGCACGATCTTCCTGGTCATCTGGCTGAGTTCGCAGATGGTTGCGGCGGGTGTCATGGAAGACCTCGTGGGGTCGGTGCGGTCGCGTCTGAGCCGTCGTGGCTCGATGGCGGTCCTGCCGGCGGTGATCGGGTTTCTGCCGATGCCGGGCGGCGCAATCTTCTCGGCCCCCCTCGTGGACCAGTGCGACGCCGACGGGTCGGTCGAGCCGCTCCTGAAGACCAAGACCAACTACTGGTTCCGCCACATCTGGGAGTACTGGTGGCCGCTGTATCCGGGGGTGTTGCTGGCGATTTCGATCACGGGGCTGGAGGTGTGGCAGTTCGTGCTGCTCCAGATGCCGCTGACCGTTTTCGTCGTGGCAGCGGGGTACGTGTGGCTGCTGCGGCGGATTCATCCGACGGGCGAAGCGCCGGCCACCGCCGGCCAGGCCGGCCCGCGGCCGCGCTTCCTCGCCCTCATGCTGCCGATCCTGGTGGTCATCGGAACCTATGCCGCCGTCCGGCTCGGCATGTGGCGCGCGCGCCAAGCGTGGCCCGATCTGCCCACGCTCAACAAGTACGCGCCGATGATGGCCGGCCTGGTGCTGGCCATGGCGATGCTCGGGCGCCAGCGGCCGCTCGGATGGGAGAAGTGGAAGCCGATCTTGTTTTCGCGCCGGACGGTGATGATGGTCGTCATCATCGCCATCATCCGGGTTTACGGGGGCCTGATCGAGTCGAATCTGGGCGGCGAGGCGTCGCTCGTCGAGCAGATGCAGGGGGAGATCGACGCGTGGGCCATCCACCTGTTCGGCAGCGAGTCCCACGTGGTAGACATGGTCGTCATCATGCTCCTGCCGTTCATCGCGGGCATCACGACGGGGGTGTGCATCGGGTTCGTCGGGGCGAGTTTTCCAATTGTCGTGGGCCTGGTGGGCCCGGAGCCCTCGGTGGCGGAACTCATGGCGGCTACGACGCTGGCCTTCGGTTTCGGTTACATGGGCATGATGCTCTCGCCCGTGCACGTGTGCCTGATCGTGACGAACCAGCACTTCCGGACACGGGTACTCCACAGCCTGCGCGGCATGCTGCTTCCCGCCGCCGCGGTGCTGGCGCTCGTGGTGGCGTATCACTTCGCCATCAAGTGGATTGGTGGGTAGGCCCGCAGGGCGCCCGGGGTGACGGCGTGGGGGCTGAGGTCACATGGCAACCATCCCGAGGTGTCGGCAGCCGCGGTACACGGCGAACATCGGACGCTCAACGTTCAGCGCGCGGGTCAGTCAAGCGGATTGAAGACCAGGCCGCTGAGCGCTTTGGGATAGAAATAGGTGGATTTAGCCGGCATGCGTTCGTCGGCGGTGGCAACGTCTTCGAGGCTGCGGACGGGCAGCGGCCGCATGACGACGGCGGCATCGGCGCCGTCCTCGTGGACGGCGTCGAAGGCCTGCTGGGCGAGGTGGACGTAGGTGAGGCGTAGCGTCTCCTCGGCCCCCTCGACGGTCTCCGGCAGGTCCTTTCGCAGGAGCACTCGCTCCAGAATCGCCACGTCGAGTTTTCGCCAGGCCTTCGACTTGTCGGCCGCCAACTCGTCCATGACCTTGGGGTCCTTGAGGGTGAGGAGAAAGGCCTTGGCGGTGTCGCGCGCCCAGAGTCCGAAGGAATGCTGTGGGGCGCCTGCGAGATGCTCGGCCAGTCGGGGGCTGGTGGCTTCGGCGCCGGTGAACTCGGTCCACACGAAGTGCCGCTCGCTTACCTCGCGCAGCCGCTCGGTCACCAAGTTCGGCAGACCGTGCAGGATGCGGTGGACCGGCTGGATCGTCAGGCCCGGATGCTGCATCGAGACGCAGAGCATCAGGACGCTGTCGGCGGGGTGGTCGCGATCGACCTGGACGCCCTTCTCGGTGAGCGTGCGGCGGTAGGCCTGGGCGGTCTCGTAGCGGTGGTGGCCGTCGGCGATGAAGATGGGCTTGTCGGCCATGGCGGCGGCGACGTGCTCCGCGAGGCCCGTGTCGGACGAGGAGAACAGACGGTGGACGACGCCGTCGGCGTCAACGGTCTGGACGAGCGGCTGGCAGTGGATGACCTCGTGGAACAGTTCCGGGACGACGTTCTTTGGGTCGGGGTAGACGGCGAAGATGGGCGAGAGGTTGGCACGGGTGGCGCGAATCAGCCGCATCCGGTCGGCCCGCACGCCGTCCATCGTCTCCTCGTGGGGGAAGACCTTGCCTGTGCCGAACTCCTCGATGCCGACGCGTGCCAGGACGCCCTCTTGCAGGTACGGTTCTCCCTCGGCCTCGAACTCCTGCTGGTAGAAGTAGAGGGCGGGTTCGGGGTCGCGCTTCAGGATGCCGGTCCTCTGCCACTTGGCCATGAGATCGGCGGCGCGGGTGTACTTGTTGACCGAATCGTTGTCGCCGTGCTCGTCGCGTCCAAGGATGAGGCGCACGACGTTGTGCGGGTGCAGGTGGTACAGGTCGTCGCGCAGTTCGGGGCTGATGCAATCGAAGGGCGGGGCCGTCACCATGGCGATGCCCAGCGGGTTATAGCGCAGTGCACGGAACGGACGGATGCGTGCCATCGAGTCGATGCCCCTTCGTGTTCGGTGTCCCGCTGCGTGTGTTTCCATGTGCGGCCCGGGCGGTGGGCGCGCTCAAGTTCCGGAATCGCTGGAGGCCAGGTACGCGACCTGCTCGTCGGTCAGGCGATCGATCTCGATGCCCATGGTCTGGAGTTTCAGGGCGGCGACCCACTCGTCCACCTCGTGCGGCACGTCGTGGACTCTGATCTCGAGGCTGCCCTTGTTCGTGACGACCCACTCGGCGGTCATGGCCTGGACGGCGAAACTCATGTCCATGACGGATGCGGGGTGACCCTCGGCGGCCGAGAGGTTCACGAGGCGGCCCTCGGCCAACAGGTAGATCGTGCGTCCGTCGGGCATCTCGTAGGCATCGACGAGGTTGCGGACGCCCTTGCGGACGGTCTTGGCCAGGCCGGAGAGGCCGCTGATATCGATCTCGACGTTGAAGTGGCCGCTGTTGCAGACGATGGCCCCGTCTTTCATCGCCTCGAAATGCTCGGGCCGCAGAACGCTCTTGTCGCCGGTGACGGTGATGAAGAGGTCGCCGATTCTCGCGGCCTGGATCATCGGCATGACGGTGTAGCCGTCCATGGTGGCTTCGAGGGCCCGCAGGGGGTTGACCTCGGTGACGATGACGACCGCGCCCATGCCGGCCGCTCGCATCGCCGTGCCGCGCCCGCACCAGCCGTAGCCCGAGATGACGACCTTCTTGCCTGCCACGAGCATGTCGGTGGCGCGGATGACGCCGTCCATCGTCGATTGGCCGGTGCCGTAACGATTGTCGAAGAGGTGTTTGCAGTCGGCGTCGTTGACGGCGATGACGGGGAACTTCAGTTGGCCCTTGGCCTCCATCGCGCGGAGGCGGATGACGCCCGTCGTGGTCTCTTCCAGGGAGCCCATGACGCCGGCGGCGTCTTCGGGCCGGTCGTTGGTCAGCGCGAAGACGAGGTCGCAGCCGTCGTCCATCGTGATGTTGGGCTTGTGGTCGCAGGCGGTGGCGATGTGCTTGTAGTAGGTGTCGGTGTCCTCGCCCTTGATGGCGTAGGTGGGGACGCCGTACTCGGCGACCAGTGCGGCCGCCACGTCGTCCTGGGTCGAGAGGGGGTTGGAGGCGCAGAGCACCAGGCCGGCCCCGCCGGCCGTGAGGGTGCGGCAGAGGTTGGCCGTCTCGGCGGTCACGTGGAGGCAGGCGCTCATGCGCAGGCCATCGAAGGGTTTCTCGCGTTCGAACCGTTCGCGGATGGTCCGAAGCACCGGCATGTTATTGTCGGCCCACTCGATGCGTTTGACGCCTTCGGCCGCGAGGTCCAGGTTTTTGACGTCGTGGTCCATTCGATGCTCCTATGTTGAACCGTCGCTCAAAGGGCAATAGGACAACAACCGTCGCCGTGCCGGCGACGGCTAAACGTCGAGGGTCCGCACGGCTTCGACAAAGGCGCGGATCTTCTCGGGCGACTTCGTGCCCGGCTCCGTCTCGGTGCCGCTGGATGAGTCCACGCCCCAGGGCCGGACGGCCCGGACGGCCTGAGCCACGTTCTCGGCCCCGAGGCCGCCCGCGAGGATGAGCGGCGCGAAACCATCGCCGATCATCCTCGCGGCCGCATCCCAGTCGGCCTGCTCCCCGGTACCGCCCTTTGGCCCTCCCGCGACGCGGGCATCCACGAGGTACGCGTCGGGGGTTCGACCCAACCGCTCGGCCCCCTTGTGCCACGTGCGAGCGGCCGCCAGGTCGTCCTCGGACCCGATCCCAAGTGCCTTGATAACCTTCAGCCGGCCGAGTTCGGCGAGGATCTCCGGCGGCTCGTCGCCGTGCAACTGGACGGCCGCAAGGCCCACCTCGGCCGCCGTCTCACAAATCGCCTGCGCCGATGCATCGACGAACACGCCGACGGGGGCGACCCACGGCGGCAGGGCGCGGGTGATCTCCGCCGCCTCGTGGAGCGTCACGCGGCGGGGGCTCTCGGCAAAAATGAGGCCGATGGCATCGGCCCCGGCGTCGGCGGCCACGCGAGCCCATTCAGGCCGCGTGATGCCGCAGATCTTCACCCGAATCCGCACACGCTTACCCTCACCAGAAGGCGATACCCTACGGGCAAGCCGGCGGCAAGTCAAACGGTATTCGCCGGTGCACCGCCGTGCCACACGCGCTGGACAGGGTGTGGCAAGTTTTTCTGGCGAGCGCAGGCGGTTGTAGCGCCGGGCTTTATGCCCGGCGGCCGTTGGCGGCGGCGCCGGCCAGGATGCGCCGGGGATAAACCCCGGCGCTACGGCCAAGCCACAGAAAATCGTCCCATGCCC
>JAUVZF010000103.1 GCA_030602705.1 Planctomycetota bacterium | reverse complement strand
CGAGCCGCTTTACGGCCAGGGGACCCGTATGGGAGGCAAAAAGGCTCCAGCAGTGGTGCGTTTAGCGTGGTGTCATTCCGATCCTTGTTGATACCGGATGCGTACGCAGCGATCCCGGCGCGCCGGGACTCGAGGCGCGGTGAGTCGAGGAATCTCGCCGTTTTCCGTTCTCCGCCAGGTCAACAGCGAGATTTCTTGAGGGCGCTCGGGCTACAGCGCTCCGCTCGCCCCCGCGGATCGTTCGTGTCGCTGCCGTGGCCTCTGTCTCGTGAAAAACGCCGCGTCCGTACGGACCCTACGGCTGCCAGGCCCGTTCACGGGCCTTGACCCGAAGGGTATAGGCCAGGGCCTTGGGCCCTGGTCAACGGCGCTGCCACGATTGCCTTTATCCTCGATCAGCATACAGCCCGCTTCAGCGGGCTTCTCGTCGTGGGCCGGGCGCCGAGGAATGTGTCGAGAGTAAGGTCGCTGAAGCGGGCTGAGATGGGCAGCGGTCGCCACGGCGCCCAGCCAGGGTAGAAGGAGACGGCCTCACCGTAACCCGGCCCAAAGGACCGGGCCTGTACCCGCTTCGCGGGAAGAAGACCCGTAAACGGGCCTCATAAGCGGATGTCAAACAACTTTGGCTGCCGGGTGCGATTTCTCAGGCCCGCGGCCGTGCCGGGTCCTCACAGCCGCCACGGGCTGCGCATGGGTCGCGAGAGCATTCGGTTGGCCTCGGCGTCGTCGAGGAAGCGCTCTTTGTCGGGGTCAAATTTCAGTTTCCGTCCGAGGCGCATGGCGATATCGCTCAACTGGCAGATGGCGTCGGAGCGGACGGCCACCTCGACGGGGGCCACGGTCCGCTTTCGCGTCTTGACGCACTCCAGGAAGTTGCCCTGGTGATGGTTGCTGACGGGCAGATGGACCTCGCCCGGGCCGATGGGCGTGCGGAGCAGCGACTTCGGCTCCGAGTCGAACGTGCCGCCCAGGTGCCGCTCCTTGACGAACACCCATCCGTCGGTCCCCTCGAAGCGGACGCCCAGGGGGTTCTTCCTGCCGTCGGTGAAGTTCATGGTGACGCCGCCCGCGAACTTCAGGTTCACGTTCCAGCCGAGGGCGCAATCGCACAGGCCGTCGCGGGGGAACTCGCCGGTGCCTTCCACCTCAACGGGGCCGGTCAGGTCGGTTCCGTTGCCCCACTGGGCCATGTCCACGGTATGGATGCCGCAACCCGCCATGAAGCCCAGGGCGTAGTCGCTGATATGGAACCAGTGGCTGTTGCTGACGCGGTTGTCGGTGTACGGCGCCCACGGGGCGGGCCCCAGCCACATGTCGTAGTCGAGCCCGTCGGGCACCGGCATAGGCGGATAGTTTCCGGAGGCCCGGCTGAACCGCGACCCCACCTTGACGGTGTGGATCTTGCCGACCCGGCCGCTCAGAACCATCTCGCAGGCGAACCGCGTGCTCCAACTCGACCGTTCCTGCGTGCCGAACTGAAACACGCGGCCGTAGCGCTGGACGGCCTGCCGCAGGGCCCTTCCCTGCTCGACGCTCAGGCCGAGCGGCTTCTCGCAGTACACGTCCTTGCCCGCCCGCACCGCCGTGAGCGCCAGCAGCACGTGCCAGTGGTCGGTGGACGCGACCGTCACCGCGTCGATATCGTCGCGACCGCAGAGTTCGCGGAAGTCGATGTACGGCTTGCACCCCTGGTCGTTGTAGCGTTTGTCGACCGTGCGCTGGGCGTTCTCGCGGGCGGGCTGCTTCACGTCGCAGACGGCCACGACCTGCGACCCGCGCAAGCCCAGGAAGTTCCTGAGCAGCGCCGACCCCCGGCCGCCCGTGCCGATGAAGCCCATCACAATCCGTTCGCTCGGCGAGACGGCGCCGTCGGCGCCCAGGGCCGACGAGCGAGCGACGTACGGCGCCGCCACCGCGCCGACGGCGATCCCCGCCGCCTGCTTCAGAAACCGCCGCCGATCCATGGCTTTCTTTCCCGGCATCCTGTCACCTTTCGTAGCCGTCGAGGCCCGTCCGTTTGCACGTGATAGAATACCGTTCCGGCGGCAGGGAGCAAGGGTTCACTGCCGCGCGGCGCAGGGCGTGTGCCGATCGTGGTTCCGCCGACAACCGCTTCCGGCATACGAGAAGGACACGTACCGGTCGGCGTCATCGCATATGCACCGGCCGCAGAGTTCGCGGAAGTCGATGTACGCGGTGCACCCCTGCCTTACCGTAGTGCTTATTGACCGGACGCGCCGGTCAAGGCCAATTGAGTGTCGTGTCCGCCGAATCCCGTAGAGGCTTGTATGGCTACGGCAGAGTCAGTACGGAGTCATTGGCCTGGGGGTGACCGTCGTTCCAGTCGAACACCTGCACGTCCCCGGCCGGAGAAATCCGCACAAAGTTGTTGTCGGTCGTAGCCCAACTGCCAGTGTTGAAGTACCAACCATCCATACGACCGGGTTGGTGGGTATGACCGACGATGAGAATCTCGTACCCCTTGGCCTTTCGGTCGGCGGCGTAAAGGGTTAGCATGTGGGGTGCCCGGTCGGGGTTTTGGGCTGGCGTCAGTTCCTTCTTGGCGCTCTTGGTAACGGCCTGTTTTGCCCCGGCGTAGGTGTTGGCAGCCATTTTGAGTATCCACTCGCCACAGCGAGTAAGCAGGCTCTCAAGGGGGGCATAGCCCAGCATGGGCGAGCCCACCTTGTCCTCGCAGATGCCTGCAAAGATGGCCATCATGCGACCCCAGCTTGGCGTACTGCCCGCATTGAACGGATCGATCTCGTGGCCGTGCATGAACTTGAACGTCCGGCTGCCGATCTCACGAGTCATGGGGCCGCTCATGTTCTTGAACAGCGGATGAGTCAGCCAATCGGTGCCGATGAAGTTGCTCAAGTCGCTGTCGTGGTTGCCCAGAATGTACGTGGCGTTGAGCCGGGCAAGCCGGTCGAGCATTGCCTGATTGCTGACAATGACTTTGCTGAAGCTGGATTGCCAGAACTCCAGCAGGTCGCCGGCGATGATGAGTTCGGCGCCTTCTTTTTCCACGTAGCGGAGGAAGGCCGTGAGCTGTTTGGGCCGGTCGCTGCCCTTGTAGCCGAAGTTGTCTCTCGGTCCGCCGTCGCCGATGTGCAGGTCACTGATGACCAGGATGTCCCTGTCCATGGGTTCTCCCTTCCGGCGATTCCGGTTCTGAAATTGCCTGGCGCTACCTCTCGAAAAACTTCATGGGGGACACAAGACCTAATTCGGTCTTCGCCCCGTGCGGGCCGTGGCATGCCGATAGGCTAATCCGACCGCACGCGCCAGGCAAGGCCAATCATGTATCGTGTCCCCCGAACTCGCTGTCTTTATGCTCCTTAGTCCTCATTTCCGCTGCCCGCTCTTTCATGTACCTGTGCCACTCTGCGATCTCTTCCGCCACGTCGGTAGGTTTAGCCCCGACCTCGGCGAGTTCACGATGGAGTTCGGGTCCGCGGCTCAATAGGTATTCGTACTCGACGATGGCCCAGATTACATCCTCGAGGGTTTTGTCCGTAGATTCGAGCAAGGTTTCATAGTGGGCGAGTTCCTCTGGCCTTGTAGAGGAACTCGGAGGAGCATTTACGCGGGACATGATCAGAGAATTCAGAAGATCGTTCTCATCTGCCGAAGGAAACTTCTTCTTGAGACGCTTATAGACAGCGATCTGGGTGTTAATAACACCTTTCGGTCCCAGTGAAGGAAAGAGCTTGATCAGCACCCCCCAGAAAAGGCGCTTGAGCATTCTCAGGAATCTCATCTCTCACCTAACGATGCGGGTCATCTGCTTACAAGGCCGCCAAGGATGAATTCCGCGCACACGATAACTAATTTGGTCTTCGCCCGGGTATCGGCCCAAGCGGGCCTTCCCTTCCGATAGGCTAATCCGACCGGACACGCCGGTCAAGGCGAATCAAGTATCATGTCCGCCGTCCTATTCGCCGAGTTTGACGGCCGTGCCGTAAGCCAGGAGTTCGGCCGCACTGCCGACAACACTCGTAGTCATATAGCGGACATTGATTATGGCGTCCGCGCCCATCTCTGCGGCTTGGGCGGTCATCCTGCGGGTGGCCGTCGCCCGGGCCCTCCCCATCATCTCTGTGTATTCAGTCAATTCGCCGCCGAGGATTAACCGGACCAGGGCGGATAGGTCCTTGCCGAGCCAGATGGCAAATACCGTATGGCCCTGGACGAGACCGAGAATCTCCGTGATCCGGCGGCCGGGCAGTTCTGTGGAGTTCAACAGCAGAACCGTGCGATCCGGTTCGGCAGGCGGCGCCCCTGCTCGCGGCTTGTTCCTGCGCTGCTCGAGCGCCACTGTCGCGAGGACCACAAGGATACCGCCCACAAGGCAGAAGATGGCTATCCTGAGCCACCAGGGCACGACCGGATCATCGGCAACCACCACGTACCACGGTATGCCGGCGAATACTGCCGTGAAGAGCCCCAGCACGAAGGCCAACGATCCAATCTGTCGAACGATTTTCATGGCTTCCCCTTAAATCAGCAGAACCCAGAGATCTCGGATAACGATGCGCTTCAGTTGGCGGGGGCGGGAGGCCGCGAAGCGGCCGGACGTACCCGCTCAACTGGAAGCGCTGGTTCGGGGGATTCTTTCAGAACAATAAGGTGATGCCCCTGTTTGAAGTACTCCTGCTCTATTGTCAAGTGGGTTGATGTCACATGATGGCCGCCCGCCAGCGTGAGGTGCTTCTTGGGGATAGAGATCACGAACCCTCTGAGATTGTTGGGGGTGACGTAATATGACCACGAGAAAATGACGTACTCACCGTGGGTGGAGGCGCACTTCTTGGGCAGGTGCAGCTTGGTGCCCTTGGCAAGCGACCTGCTGCCAACGAGAGAAACGTACCGCTGGTACAGGTCGTCGATGTGGCGCTCTTCCTCGGGTGAGCATCTTATCATTGTGTACAGATAGTCAAATGACGGAGCTGCGGCCCCGAGGAGCACAGCCGCAAGCGGGATGAACAGGATTCTCTTCATTCTCCTTCCCCTTAACTACTGATTATCTGGTTTCCGCATAACACGCATGCGCACGCTGCCGGCGGCATAACACGCATCGGATGAACGCGTGTAAATCATTCTGCCCGTTTGACTTACGGCAACTCGGCCGCCTCGCGCGCGAAGCGCGCGACTGTTGCGAATCAGGTGGACTGGCTGGTTATACCCTGATTCTGTCCCGGATCAATTGTCTGCTTCGGGAGGGCTACATGCCGATCCCGCAAGAAAAGGAGTGCGATGCCAGGGCCGAACGCCCAGAGCATAACCCACAGGCCCGCGATGATGCCCAGCATGGTACACATACCTACGAAACACCCCGGCCTACGGGATACGATAATGTGTGCTGGCACGCTGCCGAGCAACTCAACAAGACTCCCACCCAGAAGCCAAATGGTCATTTTCTTAAGCGCAATGTAGCGATCGGTGCGTTGGCAATGCACATAGAACACGAAGCCCCATACGGCCCAGCTAATAGCCAGAATTGCCCAGAAGAAATACTCGAACCACGTGCTGCCCTCCTCGTTGAAAAGCTCGGCGAGGGCCAGGGCAAGCCCTCCCACAAGAATCGCACCCATCAAGGATGCCACAATGACAGGGATTAGAAGTCTTCGCTTCTTTATGGGGCGGCAGAGCTCGATAGTACCAGCGCCGAAGAGAAAGATGACTTGCGTGGCAACAAAAATTCCAACTGCTAGCAAGGCCTGCCACCAATCGTCTGTGCCCTTAGAGGGGAACCACAGAACCAGGATGGTTATGATGACCGTGAAGTACAGAGCAAGGAAAACCCACCTAAGCCAACGAATGGACATCTTCATGGGTCTTTGCCCCCTGTCCTCTTGGGTATAACTACTGATTATGTGGTTTCCGCATAACGCCCACGTCCCTGCGGGTTCAGCCTCCGACCGGCCGCTCCCACGTTTTCATGCGCTTGCCACAAGCCCGACCAGTACAGACTACCTGAAAATGCCTGGAGCCGCAACAGCAGCACTCAGGGGCGCCGCTTAACGCGCCGCCCACGTTCGCAGCAGCACGACGACCAGGGCGGCGGCGGCGAGGTACGGCCAGAGGGGGGCAAGGGTCGCGCGGCGGCGGGCTTCGATGGATGCGCTCAGGGCCTGGATGGCGGCCGCCGAATCGTCGCGGCCGGGACCCGCCTGGAACCCCTCGTCCGTGCCGATAAAACTGACGCCGAAAACCTCGTCGCCTTGCGTGTGGAATCCAGCCCGGTTCGGCGCAAGGGCGCCCGAGCGCGGCAGCCGCCCGAGCGGCGCATGCGTCCGGTGGGCCGCCGGGCGGCGATCCTTCGGCACAAGCCAGTCGAGTGCCCGCGACCAGAAAACCGGAAAGCCAGCGCGGTGCGGCCAATCGGTCGTCGCCTCATCGAAGTCAAAGAGGACGGCCAGCCGCCGCACGCCGCCCGCTTCCCACGTGGCCATCAGCGGCACGTCATCGGCACCGAGGAGCAGTTGTGCGGAGGCGTCAATCGCGTAGCGTCCGACGGCCGAAATCCGCGGCGGAGCCAGGTAGAACGCCGCCGCCAGCGGGTGGCTCTCGACCACGCGCCATTCGGGAGCCCCCTGCCCTCCCGCCGGACGCACCGGGCCGACGGCCTCCGGCGGCGCGATGACGGCGGCGGGACCCTTCCACGCTGCCGGCACCGGCGTCCCGGACGCAATCACCAGGTCGGCCTCGGCGTCCGACGCGGGCAACTCGCCGGCCGCTTCGACCACGACGGTGTTGGCGCCGGCCATACGGCCCGTATGGGCGGCAAGGGCGCGACGTAGGGCGGGGTCGGCGTCGCCGACGAGCATCACGCGGAGGCCGGCGGCCGGTTCCAGCACCAGGAACGCCGCGTTGTCCGGCAGGAACGAATCGCCGGGGCCTTCCAGGTCAACGCGAACTCTCTTCGGCGGCGGGCCCGCCACACGCAGGACGATCTGGGCCTCCTTCCCGGGCGCGAGCAGCGCGTCTCGCCTGGCGTGGACCGTCGCGGCCGTTGACACGACGAGGGCGTAGGTTCCCGGTGCGTCCGGAGCGGCTTTGGCCGACGCGAGGACCCACCACGTGTCTTTTTCGATCCGCGTGGCAACGCGCCCGAGGCCCGCGTTGGCGGACTTCGCCCCCGGTGCGAGCACGTACACGTTCTCCGGCACGGCCGCCGCCGGCGCCACGTCGGTCGCCACCACGACGGGCCGGCCGCGCCGGCGCGCAGCCTCGGCCAGCGCAACCGGCCAGACGTCGCCGGCGGCCAGGACGCATTCCATCGCGGGGCCATAGCGATCGAGAACCTCGTGAACCGTGGTTACCCGCGCGATCGCAGCGCCGGACGGGCCGGGTACCGAGACGATGCGGATCGGCGCGTCCTCGACGGCCTTCAGCACCCCCGCCAGCATGGGCCGGGCCTGCCGCCACCGCATGCCGAACGGTTGGTCGGCGCCCGCGCCCATGCTTGCGGTGCGGTCCACGACGATGGTGGCGGCGGGTTCAAGGGCCTCGTGCGTCCGGAGGGCGGGCTGCGCGCACGCCAGCACGATCAGCAGGATCAGAAGGGCGTCGAGCCACAGGAGGGGGTCCTTGAGACGGACGCGTGCCGACGGTCTGCCGACAGCGCCTTTCCCAAGCGCCCTCCGCCACAGCATGAGCGAGCCGACGACCACCGGCCGGCCGCGCGGCGCCAAGAGACCCCACAGCAAGACCGCGGGAACCAGCACCAGGCCTGCCAGTGACCACGGGGCAAGGAGTTCCATGGGGGCACCAGTGGCTAATGGAACGGCAATGTCTAATGACTAATGTCTAATGACTAATCAAACACCAATGACGAATGACGAATCAAACGGCAATGACGAATGGCGGAGGCAGCAATGCGGCGTATCCGGCGTCCCGTCGCTGGGCATTAGTCATTAGACATTAGTCATTTATCATTCGTCATTGCTGTTATAGATGTTGCTCCTCCGGCATGATCTGCACGCACTTCGTGAGCAGGAGGTAGTTGCGTTTGCCGTAGACCGTCACGATGCCCGAGATGCGCCAGCGTGCCTTCTTCCTGGCGTAGTCGGTGCGGGCCTCGAGGTGCTCGCGCCGGGAGTTTTCGAGGAGTTTCATCGGCTTGTCGCCGGAGTCGAAGACGAAGATGGCCCGGCCGATCTTGTCCATCTCGAGGCGGCCCTCGCGGTTGAACAGCCGCTTGCCTTCCTCGACGATGTCCGGCGGCTTCACGCGGACGGGCGGCAGGCCGGGCTTGAACGGGTCGGCGTCCACTTCGGGTATCGGCGGAATCTCGACGTCCGGCAGCGGCGGCGGCGGCACGACCGGCGGCTCCTCGGCAGGCGGCGTCTTCGCCGCCCCGGCCGGTTTGGCCAGAACCGCTCCGTTCTTCGCTTCCTGACCGTGAACCAACGCCACGGCCATCCACCCGACGCCCATCGCTGTTGCGAGGGCCAAGACGATGCACGCCCGTTTCATGACCACGTACCTCCCAGGAGTCGGCATCCGCGTTCTTGCAGCGGGGGCGCTGCGTCCCCCGTCCGCCGCCGGCGGCACGCCTATTCTACGCAACGCGCGCGGCTCTGCAAGGCGCTCTGCGCGACGGCGACCCGGCGTCAAGACAATCTCGCGGCCCGTAGTAGGTGTTTAGCGACACAGGCCCCTTTCTCGGGGGTGCCACCCAACGCGCCGAGTGCGGCTGCACGGCCCAAGTGCCGTGCCACCCGGCCAGGAGGGTGGCACGGCATCCATACGGAGGCCGTGGGTCGCGTCGCGCCGAGGAGCACACGGTCACGCTGCGCGTGGCCGTGCCACCCCGCTAAACAGGTACGGTCCGTACGGGCCCGCGCGTACCAATCTCGCGCTCGATGCGCTGCGTGACGGTTAGCGGTCGCGGCGCTGGAGGCGCCTCTCCATCTCGTCGAGGCGGCGTTCGATCCGTTCGAGGCGTTCGAGGATACGGCCCACGTCCTTGCCGACGTCGTAGGGTTGGCGTTCGGGTTTCGGTTTTTCGAAGTCCGGACGCGTACCGGGGCGTAACTTGGGTGCAGGCGCCGGCGGGTGCAGTTTGCCCTGCTGCTCGCGAAACCGTTTGGTCCACTCCTCCAGGTCCGGTCGCAGTTGCTCGAGGTACTTGCGGAGTTGCGGCATGTCGCCGAAGAGGTCCCCCGGCAGATCGAAAAACGGCATGGCTTCCTTCTTGAGTTTCCCCTCGCGGGGCCGTCCGCCAAGGGTAATCTGCGTCTCGCGGCGTTTGCCCATGCGGTAGTACACGACGTGAACGCGGTCGCCCGGCTTGTGACGGCCGACGGCGTCCACCAGTTCGCCCGGCGAGTGCACCTGGCGGTCGTCGATACGGACGATGACGTCGCCGGGCTGCAGGCCGCCCTTGGCCGCCGGGCTGCCGTCCGTCAGGCTGTTGATGAGGACACCCTTGTCGGTTCCCGCAATATCCCTCACCTCATCGGTCAGCGGCGCGGCCATGACGCCGAGGAAGGCACCCTTGGGTGCATCCTTCGGGGGTGGTGGCTCCTTCGGGGGTTCGTCGGGACGTTCCTTTCGCTGAACCGTACTGCGGCTCCGCTCTTGCTTATCCCTGCCCAGGATGACGGTCTCGCGCATGCGTCGCCCGCCGCGCGACCACTCCAGGCGCAGGCGGTCGCCGGGGCGGCGGTCGGCCATGTAGTCGGCCAGGCCGCGCGGCGACTCAACGCGCTTGCCGTCCACGGAGGTGATGACGTCGCCTTCCCGGAGGCCCGCCTTCCGGGCGGCGCTGCCGGGCACGGTGCTCTTGACAACGGCGCCCGCCTTCACGTCGGCCTTCCTGGCCGTTTCGTCGTCGAGGTGAGCGATCATCACGCCGAGGACGCCCCGGTCCTTGCCGCCGCGCGCCTCCTCAGGCCGCACCTTTGTTTCACCGGCCTGAGCGGCGGCCGCCAAGAGCGACACCGCCAGGGCCATCACCGTCCAACGCGCCCACTGACCTTTCATCGCGTGCTCCTTTCCTGTTTTATCGCCACCTTCCATCATATCGCCTGAGAGGGGCGAATGAAACCAGTTTTGCTTTGGTTGCCCGCAACCGTCCCGCTTATAATCACGCCACAGTACATACGGCCGCCGGGCGCCGCGCGAGCAACGGTCCGAACCGTCCGTTCTCCGCAGCACCCGCTCTCCGCCCTGCGTCGCCTCGGCTAAGCAGGGCTGCGAAGGATGAAGAGGGAATCTCGACGCATGGCTCAGGGTCTGGTGCGGATCATCGTGAACCCCGTATCGGGTCGCGGTCGCGACCTCAGGTTCGTTCAGGAACTCGTCCGCCACCTGTCGCTCCGGGCCTTTGCCGTGGACGTGACGCCCACCAGCCACCCGGGCCACGCCCGCGACCTGGCCCGCGAGACGCCGGACGACGCCCGGTGCGTCGTCAGCATCGGCGGCGACGGCACGCACCGCGAGATCCTCTCCGGCCTGATAGGCCGGCCCGTGCCCGTGTGCGTCGTTCCCTCGGGCACCGAGAACGTTCTTGGCCGCACCTTTCACCTGACCGGGACGCTGCGCGAGACGGCGGCACTGATTCAGCACGGCCATGCGGTAGGCGTGGACGTTGGCCTGGCCGGCGAGCGGCCTTTCGTCATGTTCTCCGGTGTGGGTTTTGACGCGGAAATAACCCAGGAAGTTCACCGAAAACGCCACGGCCCCATCACCCGGGCGGCCTACTACGGGCCGATCGTGCGCAAGTGGTGGCGCTACGACTTTCCGGCCATCACGGTCTCGGTGGACGGGCGGCTGCTGGCCGACGACGCGGGGATCGTGTTTGTCGCCAACACGCCGCTCTATGGTGGCCACCTCCGCGTCGCCCCGCGCGCCAGGGCCGACGACGGACTGCTCGACGTCGTCTGCTTCCGGACACGGTCGAGGTGGCAGATACTGCTGCACTACCTGCGGACGTGCCGGGGCACACACCTCGACCATCCGCTCGTCGCCTACGCGCAGGGCAGACGCATCGAGGTAACCTGCGCCCAGCGCGACCTGCCCGTCCAGACGGACGGCGACGTGGTCGCGACGACACCGCTCGTCTATACGCTCCGGCCGAAGGCGGTGCGGCTGCTGGTGCGGCCGGACGCCGCAACGTAACCAGTCGTACGTGTTTAGCGTCCCACGCGCCACCAAGAGGGTGGCACGGCAGCGGCGAAGACGCGGCCGTGGGCCGCATCGCGCCGAGTGCGGCTGCACGGCCCAAGGGCCGTGCCACCCCGCTAAACACGTACAACCAGTCCAAGGAGATCACGATGGCAGAGCGAACGGCAACCGTTGGAAACCTTGCCCTCAGCAGCGACCGGCTCTTCC
>JAUVZF010000004.1 GCA_030602705.1 Planctomycetota bacterium | reverse complement strand
CGCGCGGCTTTCCACAACCCGCCGCCCCAATCGCGGCGACCGCCGCCGCAAGTAACGCCGTTCTCAGACTCACCGTTCGCATCCGCTCGCTTCCCTCTGATGCCAACCTGTGTGGTGAAGTTTACCGCGCCCAGGTCCGTCGCGGCCACGCAAATCCGCCCAGCCGCGCGGGCGGCGGGCGGCAACGGATTATGGCAGGTGTCGCGCCGTCAGGCAAAAAGGTTCCAGGAACCTTTTCTGCGTAGCACCCTGCGGGCCCTTCGGGGAAAAGGTTCCTGGAACCTTTTTCTGGAACCTTTTTGCACCCCTGGGAAGTGCCCCAGACATCGTACCCCCCTTGCGGCGATCGCGGCATGGGGCGTGGACCGGGCGCCAACAAAACACTCCAAATAGAGTGTCGCTCGCCGCACGGCGGAACGGTTTTTTTTTGTGACTCTATCCCCTTGTAGAACAACAAGTTACAGTCTCGCCAAGAAATCCGCTTGACTCCAGGCAGAACCGCATTATACTGTAAGTGCACTCCTATTGGAGTGTCGCGTTTGCCGCCGCACGACGGCAAGCGCGGTGAAGTGCCCTACCCGGGCCGAACCTCGAAACAAGGAGAAAGGCATGGAACGTCAGGACCAACCCAGCGCCCCGGCGGCGGCAGTCAACACGAGGGCGCGATGCAACACAACACCGGCACCTAAAAAACGGGCAAACGGGATTGGCAAGGTCTATTACTTCCTCTGGGCGACCATCTTTTTCATCGCGGTGTCCTTCCTGCTGATCAGTTCGGCAGACCCGGCCCTGCTGACCAAGTTGGCGGAGACCAGCCGGTCGTTTCTCACGTGGCAGGTTCTGGCGATAGTCCTGGCCGCCTTCGCCTGTGAGTACGTGGACTCGACGCTGGGCATGGGCTACGGGACGACGCTCACGCCGGCCCTCCTGCTCGTGGGTTTCGAACCGCTCCAGATCGTGCCGGCGGTGCTGCTGTCGGAACTGCTGACGGGACTGACCTCCGGGGTGCTTCACCACGGGGCGGGGAACGTCAACTTCCGCAAAGGCTCACGGCACCGACACGTGGCGATGCTGCTGGCCGTCTGCAGCATCGTCGGGACGGTGATTGCGGTGACGGTGTCGCTTCAGATCCCCAAATGGGCCCTCAAGGGATACATCGGGTTGCTCGTGTTCGGCATCGGCGTTACAATCCTGGCGTTGCGGAACCGGACGTACGGCTTCTCATGGAAGAAGATCGCCGGACTGGGGATGCTGGCGGCGTTCAACAAGGGCATGAGCGGCGGAGGTTACGGGCCGGTCGTCTGCGGCGGCCAGCTGCTCTCGGGCCTGGAGGCCAAGAGCGCCATCGGCATTACCTCGATGGCCGAAGGCCTGACCTGCGTGGTCGGCGTCATCATGTTTCTGCTGACCGTGGGGATCGACGGCCGCCTGGCACTGCCGCTCGTCATCGGCGCCATGCTCTCCGTGCCCCTGTCCGTGCATTCGGTCAAGGCCTTCTCGGGCAAGTGGCTGCGAAAGGCCATCGGCGTGACAACGCTCATCTTGGGCGCAACGACGCTCATCCGGCTGGTCTTTTGAGAGGCCGTCGCCGGCGCGCGGGCCGCTCGTCTTCCACACGGCCCACAGCAACCGCCGCAGGGAGTGCGGCTTGAAGGAGACCCATCCGTGACGGCGACCGGCTGGTTCCTGAACGCGGCTTTTGCCCTCGCCGCCCTGGCATTGCTGTATGTCGGGGCGGAGTGGCTGGTTCGGGGTGCGGCGTCTTTGGCGCGCCGAATGTACATCCGCCCCATCGTCATCGGCCTGACGGTCGTGGCGTTTGCGACGAGCGCGCCGGAACTGGTGGTCGGCCTGACGTCGGCGATCCAGTCCCGGACGGCGGCCGATGCCACCATCGCGCACGTGGCGGTGGGCGACGTCATCGGGGCAAACGTGGCCAACATCGGCCTGGTCATCGGCATCAGCGCGCTGATCCGCCCGCTGCGGGTCCGCCGCAGCACATGGCGCCGGGACGTCCCCGCGGCCCTCGCCGTTCATCTGCTGCTGCTGGTCTTCTGCCTCGACGGCCGACTCGATCCGTGGGAAGGCATGTTGTTAATCCTCGGGTTCCTGGGCTTCGTGGCTTACCTCGTGCGCAGGGCCAAGGACAACCGGCGCGCGGAGTCGGCCGGCGAGTCCGGCTCGAAGCGGCCTCGGCTCGCCACGAGCATCGCCTGGGTGGCCGCGGGCGTGGCGGCGCTTGCGCTTGGCGGGAACCTGCTCGTCGGGTCGGCCCTTGCGATCGCCAAGGCGGCGGGAATCAGCAACCTGACGATCGGCATCACGATGGTGGCGCTGCTGACGACGGTGCCGGAACTGGCAACCAGCACCGTGGCGACCCGGCGCGGTGAAAGCGACCTGTCGATCGGAAACGCCGTCGGCAGCATCCTGTTCAACGGTGCGTTGGTGCTGGGGCTGGCGGCGGTGGTGGCCCCGATTCACATCGGGCCGGAGGTCACGCACACCAGGTTGCCCGCCGTCATCGCGTTGCTGCTCCTCCTTCTTCTGCTGATGCGGTCCGGCCTTCGTGTCACGCGGCTGGAGGGGGCGGGGTTGCTCGCGTGCTATCTCCTGTTCACCGCCTACTGCCTCTTGGCGGGCAGCGTCGGCTATTGAGGACCGCGTTTCTAATCTTCCCCGGTTGCCCGTGACGGAGCCGCTCGCGAGAGGTTGCCGCATGGGCCGGAACGTTACCGCTTGGAGAACTGGAACCGCTTGCGTGCGCCCTTCTGGCCGTACTTCTTCCGCTCGACCATGCGCGGGTCGCGCGTGAGGAACTTGCCCTCGCGAAGCGTCTGCTCGAGCGACGGGTCGACCTTCCTCAGTGCCCTGGCGATGCCGAGTTTGACGGCGTCGGCCTGGCCGGTGGTCCCTCCGCCCTTGACGTTGACGCCGATGTTGTAGGAGGTCAGCGTGTCGGTGGCGACGAGCGGGCTCAGGGCGCTCTGGCGATCCTTCTGCTCGGCGAAGTAGTTGTTGACCTCTCGCTTGTTGATGAGGATCTTGCCGTCGCCCGGCATCAGGCGGACGCGGGCGGTGGCCGACTTGCGCCGCCCGGTTCCCCAGATGGGGTTGGCCTTACTGAACTGGATTGCAGCGTCGGTCACGAACCAATCTCCTCATTGCGGCGGCGCGGGGCGCCGGGCCTACAGTTCCAAAGGCTGGGGCTGCTGGGCCTGGTGCGGATGGTCGGGCCCGGCATAGACCTTGAGTTTCGAGAACATGCGGCGTCCGAGGCGTCCTTTGGGCATCATGCGGCGGACGGCCAGTTCGACAGGGCGCGTCGGGTGCCGCTTGATCATCTCCTCGTACGTCAGCACTTTGCGCCCGTTGATGTAGTAGGTGTACCAATCGTACAGTTTGTTGCGTGCCTTGGTGCCGGTGACGCGGATCTTCTCGGCGTTGACGACGACGACGAAGTCGCCCGTGTCGGCGTTCGGCGTGAAGGACGGCCGATGCTTGCCCTGGAGAATCCGCGCGATCTTTGTGGCCATGCGGCCGAGAACCAGATCCTTGGCATCGACGACCCACCAGGTGCGGTCCACCTGCTCGGGCTTCAGGAATACGGTCTTCGTGTTCATCGACCTCGCTCACTGTTCCACAAGTGCGTCCACGGCCGCAGGGTGGGTGCTTTGCACCCACGGTCCTTTCGCTCGGCCGACAGAATCCACGTCCGTACGGACCTTACACACAGGTGTCCGCCGCGCGGTGGCACGAAACGGGGAGTATAGCCCGTCGCGGCGGCCTGTCAAGGCTGAAAACGGCAAACAGTGGGAAGCGCCCCAAGGCACGCATGCCCGCCGCGCGGGATCGCGGAACGTGGCGTTGCAGGATCAGCCGCCGAGTTGGACCTCGGAGACACCGATAGGCTGGAACTCCAGGCCGACGAACGACTCGTCCTCGCCGGGGTCGATTTCGATGCGGAACCGCACCAGCCACCGGTGCATGCGGCGCGTCAGGACGAAGTTGCTCTGGGAGTTCTGGCTGCGGTCGAAGTCGTACTGCTGAAGGACGGTCATCCGCCACTTCTCGTTGATCTGGTAGTCGAAGCCGACCAGGGCCATGGCCGAGTTGGCCTGGGGAATGTAGCGGTGCCCCACGGTGTAACTGAGGCGCGGCGTGTGCGTAACCGTGGCGCCGACCGTGAAGACGTCGAGCGTGCCGTGGTCGAGGTTGAAGTTCGTGTCGGTCCAGAGGATGGCCGAATCGGTGACGCGCCAGTCGGTCATGAAGTCAAGGTGGTCGTAAGCGCGTTTTCCGTCGGGCGTGATCTCCGGCAGGTCGGTGTTCGAGTAGAAGGTGGCCTCGAGGTCGGCGGTCAGCCAGTCCACGTTCTGGCGCTTGCCGGGCGGCCCGCGCTTGGTCTGGAACCGCTGACGCCAGCCGAGTTCCAGCACCGTCATCTCATCCACGCCCTGGACGACGGGCGTGCCGGCCTCGGCCACGTCGAAGGGGATGAGCGTGCGGCTCTCGACGTCGTTGCTCGTGACGAAGGCGCTCGCGTCGAAGATGTTGACGTGGCGGAGGCGGTGGAGGTCCCAGAAGTCGCTCTCGACGCCGTCATAGACGCGCGAGGCCTGGGTGGCGGCGCGGGTGCCGGCGCGGGCGGCGTAGCGGTCCTCGTCGCCGGTGCGCATCAGCGTTTCGCCGAAATACGACGCCCGGCCCTCGACGAACGGGACGAGGTTCACGACCCCCAGTTTCAGCGGCAGGTCCACTTCGTGGATCGTGTCGGCGACGACCGTGGTGCCCGAGCCGCGAATCGGCAACTGATCCGGCGGGCGGAAGCGCGCCAGCGAAACCTCGCTGTCCTGGAAATACGTCAGGTGGTCTTTCCAGAGGCTGTGGCCGATCATGTTGTACCCGATCTGCGGGTAGTAGTCGGTCATGGTCCGCCAGTCGTTCAGTCGCTGGGTGAGAAGGATCGTGAGTGCCTGGTCATTTTCCTGTTTCTTGAGGTAGAGGAGCGTTTCCTGGGTTTTTCCGGTCTCATCTTCCTGCTCGTAGAACTCGTTCATGAAGTTCGCGTCGGTGATTTTCGACAGTTCCAGGGTCATCTCCCAGTTCTTCGGCAGGTAATGTCGGTGTCGCCAGAGGATGCGTCCGCGGTTCTGGCTGCCGGGCTCCACGTCGTCGCCTCCGACGCTGTCTTTGCCGCTGTCGCGGATGAAGTAGGTGAGGAACTCGCCGTAGAAATCCTTGCGGGCGTAATCGCTCTCGACGCCGAGGGCCGGGCCGCGCTCGGACCACGCATCGGCGTTCAGGTATATGTTGAAGCCGGGCGGCTCGGCCCAGATGCCGAGGAGTTTCAGCAGGTGCCACTGCGTGGTGACGCCCGTGCCGCGGTTCGAGCGGTTCTCAATGCGGATGCTCCGCAGGGCGGTCACGTCTTCGGTAACGTCGCCGGCCATCCTCGGCCACCAGGAGATGGGCAGGCTGCGGACACGGAACGTCACGTCTTTGCCGACGAAGCGGACGCGGCGGTGTTGGGGTTCTTCCCGGCCCTCTTCCCGGCCCTCTTCCTGCTCCTTTTCCGGCACGGACGTCAGGTCGGTCAGCGTCATCTCGCGGCCGCCCATCGTGTAATGCGGATGGGCGAACTCGCACGTGGTCATCCGGGCGTTGGTGCCCACGAAGATGCCCTGGGCCAGTTGCCGCACCTCCTCAGCGTAATAGTACACCGGTATGTTGCGGACCTTGGCGAAGGTCCTGATCTTCGTGTTGAGTGCCAGGGCCTGGTCGCGCCGGAAGTCGTAGTACAGTTGGCTGCACTGAAGCATACGTCGGCCCTGGTTGATGCGGACGTGCCCCTCGAAATACGCCTCGGCCGCCAGGCGCCGAGACGTGTCGGTGGGGGCGGCGGGTTCGGGGAGCGCCTTCCGGTCGCCGGGTTGCGTTTCGGCCGGTTGCCCGGTTTCGTCGGCTTTCGGTTTGGGGCCGGCGGCGGCGCGGACGGCCCCCTCGGGCGTCCAGATGACAAGGTTGTCGGCGGCCATCTCCATATCCCCGCGCGTAAGGTACACGCCGCCGGTCCAGATGCTGACGCGGACGTTGATCTCGCGCCCGTCCCTGTCTTTCTGCTTCTCGACGAAACTCGTGAAGTTGACCTGCCGGACGTCGTCTTGCGAGATGATCGTGATCTCTTGCGGGACGCCGGCCTCGCGGACGCCGGGCGGCTCAACCTTTTCGGGCGGCTCGGGCGGCGGCGTGACGGTGAGCGGGGTCTCGCGGCGGCCGCTCGCCTGGTACTCTTTGCGAAGTTTCTTCGCCCGCAGGAACAGTTCCGTATCCCCGGCCTTCCCGCGCAGCGACTCGTCGGAGTGCAGGTTGACCTCCCCGGCGCTTTCCATCACCAGGTACACCGAGTCGAACGTCTCGACCTTGCCGTCGGCGTCTTTGTACTCGACGCCGGTCTCGGCATAGACGCCGAGCGTGGCCTTGCCGGTCTTGGTGGCGGCCTGCTCGTCGAACCAGACGACGCCGTCGCGGGCGGTGAGTTGCTCCTTCGCCGTCATGACCGTGAAACCGTCGATGACCAGCATCACACGCAGGGCCGGCCGCGCGTACCACGTGTGGATGATGCGCCCGGTGACCTGGATCATGGGCGCCGGCGCGGCCGCGTCGGCCTCGGCGGCGCCTGCACCGGCGGATGCGACCCACAGCGTCAGGGCCGCACACACGAGGACACGGACAAAGGTGGGTCTGGTGCTGTTCACGTCGCTCCCGCGGCCAGCCGATGCACCCAAAGCGCAGAAACCCCCCGGCAGGCGGCGAGTATAGCGCCCGCGCAAAAGGAGTGTCAACAGAAATGCCATCGGACGGCACCGCTCCCTTACGGTCGCGGCTAGTCAGGCACGCCAACTAGTGCTGCTGGTTCTTGCCCTTCTCGGCTTCGTCGTTCTCCTCGTCCGCGTGGTTGACGTCGCCGAACAGTTCCCCGGGCTGGCGGAGTTTGAAGCGCCTGCGTTCCGGCTGTTCGGCGGCCGTTTCGGCGGACGGGGTCTCGGCCGACGGGGTCTCGGCCGACGGTTTCTCGCCGGGTTCAACGTCGCCTCTGCCGATAAACGAGGCGGCGATGACCGCCATGATGATCAGCACCACCGCTGCCACCGCTCCGATGATGGCCGCCTTCCGGATGTTGCCGGCGACGGGGGGCAGGCGCCCGTTGGGGATGGCGGCGCGGTCGGGGATATTGGGCGTCTTGCGGCCGCGCCCCTTCGGCTTCGCGGCGCGGCGCGGCGGCCTGGCGGGAGGTGTGGGAGCGGGGCCGGCGGCCTTGGCCAGTGCATCGAGTCCCTTGATGGCCTGGGCTGCCTGGGCCGTCTGCGGCGAGGGCCGCGGGGGCGGCGAGGGCGGCCGCCGAGCGCCGGAAGGGCCGCCAACCATTTCGACCGTCGGGACCTCCTCGGAGGCGGCGTCACCCTGGCTGCCGCGCATGGCGGCCTGGAGGGCCACCGGTCCGCTGAGCGGCTCGGGCTCGGCCTGCGGCACCTGGACCTGAGTGCCGCAGTGCGGGCACCGGGCGGCGCGACCGGCGAGCGTGTCCTCTACCTTCAGTTGCTTGCCGCACGTACACTGAAAACGGATCACGTCGTACCTCCGAAACTTCCTCGCCCCCTGACCGTCGGTACGTTATACGTTTGACGCAGCCGCTTGCGCAGCCGCCGAGCGCGGCCGCATCGCCCTATTGTATCGGCGCGGGAGGTCACGACATCCGCAGGAAATTCCGGAGGACCTTCGGCCCCTCGAGCGTCAGAAAACTCTCCGGATGAAACTGGACGCCTTCCAGCGGCCATCGGCGATGGCGGATGCCCATAATCTCGTCCTGGTCGGTCCAGGCCGAGACCTCGAAGTCCTCCGGCAGTGTGCCGCGCCGGATGATGAGGCTGTGGTATCGGGTCGCTTCGAACGGATTCGTGATGCCTTCAAAGATGGTCCTCCCATCATGGTTAATCATACTGGTCTTGCCATGCATCAGCCGGTCGTTGCGGACGATCTCGGCGCCGAACGCGAAGCCGACGCACTGGTGTCCGAGACAGACGCCCATCAGGGGCACCTTGCCGGCGAAGCGCCGGATGACCTCGTTCGAGACGCCGCCCTCGCGCGGCGTGCACGGGCCGGGCGAGACGATGATGTGGCTCGGTCCGAGCGCCTCGACCTCCTCCGGGGTCACCTTGTCGTTGCGGAAGACGCGCAGGTCGAGCCCCGCGTCCAGTTCACCCAGACGCTGGACGAGGTTGTACGTGAACGAATCGTAGTTGTCGATGAGGACGATCACGGGCGGACGCTTCCAATCAGACGCGGCCCTGCATCACCTCGACGAACTTGCGGATGGTGCGATCGTAGGTCTTCTCGGCCTCCGGCGGGAAGAAGCAGCCGGGCAACTCGCCCATCGCACGGTGCTGCGCCACGCATTCGCAGCAGATGCCCCGCTTGTCGCACGAGTACGTACACGTACATTCCGCCAGGTTCTTCTCCCGGTTCTCGCAAACGGTCACAGGCTTGCCCCTTCTCATTGAAGTCCGAGGTCCAAGGTCTCCCATGATACGCTCCGGCGGGCGGCATGTCAAAGGGGGAGCAGGGCTTGTAGTCACGCCACAGCGATTATGTCCCGAGCGCGTGCCAGTCGGCCCGGCGCCGCTGAGCCACTCACGCGCCCATGCCGTCGCCTACGCCTTGGCGCCGCGGAGAATGATGCGGTCGCGGGTCCAGTTGTCGCGGTACCACGTGCACGTCTCGAACGTGTCGTTCAGGGATTTCATCCTGTCTGCGAGCATGTCGCGGAACCGGTCCATCGTGGCTTTGCGGGCGGGGTCGCCGGCCAGGTTTCTCCTCTGGTACGGGTCGGCGACGTTGTCGAACAGCAGTTCCGACCTGTCGCGGCGATAGATGGCGTAGGTGTAGCGTTTGTCGCGGAGCGCCCGCCACTCGTGGCCGTCCTGCCAGGCGGCGCACGCCCCGGTGTTCTGGAGGAAGGCGGCGTCGGGTTCGGGGCCCTTCTTGCCGAGGGCGCAGTGCGCCAGGTCCATGCCCTCGGCGTCTTTCGGGACGCCCAGGCCCGCGAGCGACAGCAGCGTGGGCATGATGTCCACGGTCGAGATGCATGCGTCGGAGACTTCTCCCGCGGGGATTCTGCCCGGCCAGCGCACGAGCAGTGGCACGCGTGCGGCTTCCTCGTAGAAGGTGTTCTTGGCCCGCCGGCCCTGTGCGCCGAACATCTCGCCGTGGTCGGAGGAGAACGCGAGGATCGTGTCGTCGGCGAGCCCCGCCTTCCGGACGGCGGCGAGCAGGCGGCCGACGTTCCAGTCGAGGTTGGCCGTCATCGCATAGTAGAGCCGCCGCCATGTGGACAGGCTCTTTCGCTGGTTGGGATTCAGGCGGCCCCACCCGTCGGCGTAGGGGTCGTTCTCGGGCTTGTAGTTGGGCGGGTTCGGAAACGCGGCGTCGCGGAACATCTCACGGTACTTCGGCGGGACGTTGCTCGGCGCCCACGGGTCGTGCGGCGTGCCGTAGGAGAGGACCAGCGCGAACGGCTTGTCGGACTTGGCCACCTTCTCCAGAAATCCGATGGCCAGGTCCGTCTGCGCGTCGGGCTCGTAGGCGCCCTTGCCGTAGGAGATCTTCTCGGGCGAGTCCGTGTGGTAGTACGCGTTGTAGTAGCGGTGGTGGAAGTTGTAGGCGGCCCAGTACCCGTCGAAGCCGAGCCGGTTGGGCCCCGGCGGCACGAAACTGTTTTTCGGGTCCTCGTGACGGCCCAACTGGTTCGCGTACAGGTGCCACTTGCCGATGTAACCGGTCTGGTACCCGGCGCGCGACAGGACGTGGCCGACGCACTCGTGGTCGGTCCGCATGCGCAACTCGTTGATGACCATGCCGGTGGTGGTGGGGTACTTGCCCGTCAGTAGCGACGCCCGGTGTGCCGAGCAGACGGGCATGTTGGAGACGGCCTGGCGGAAGTTGACGCCCTGTGCGGCGAAGGCGTCGAGGTTGGGCGTCCCGGCCTTCTCGTCGCCCGCGTATCCGCACCGCGTGTAGCCGAGTTGGTCGGCGAAGACGTAGATGAGGTTCGGCCCGCCGGCGTGTCCGGCCTTGCCTCTTGCCGCACGCGCCTCGGCCGCAGCCGGCCGCGCCGTCATGCCCACCGCCGCCGCTGTGAGCGCCGCCGTCTTCAGAAAGTCGCGTCTGTCGCATCCGCTCATCGTGGGTACCTCCCTGGCATCGTGAGACCAAGTCGCGGCATTATAGAGGCGCACAAGGGCGGTTGACAACGGCGGAGGTGGCCGGCTCGGGCGTGTGGACGATTTCCTGCGGCTTGGCCGTAGCGCCGGGGTTTATCCCCGGCGCATCCTGGCCGGTGCCGCCGCCAACGGCCGCCGGGGATAAACCCCGGCGCTACAACCGCCTGCGCCCGCCAGTATCGGCCCTCGCGGCCGGTGGCCGGCCGGCGTTTCGCCTCACCCGTTGCGGCTTTGCTTTGACAGCCCGTCTGCCGGCCGATAGAATCTTCGCCTTACGCGGGATCGATAACGGAAGGATGTACTCTATGAAGCGAATTGGCACGGTACTGGTCCTGGCCGCCCTGGCGGCCGGCTGCAATCGCCAGGAGGCCCTCCGTCATTACGGTACGGGATACCTGGCGATGGAGGCCGGCCAACTCGAGAAGGCGCTCAAGGAGTTCGAGTCGGCCATCAAGTTCGACCAGACGCTTGCCATCGCGCACGTCGGACTCGGCGATGCGTACCGCGAGCAGGGCCAATTCGAGAAGGCCATCAAGCCGTACAAGCGGGCCATCCGCGACGAGCCGTACGAGTTCGCGTACCATTACCGGCTGGGCCGCGTGTACCAGGCGCTGGAGCGCGACACGGAGGCCTCCGGCACCTACGAGAACGCCATCGACCTGAACCCCGACTACACGCCGGCCCACGTCAATCTGGGCGTGGTGTACTTCCGCCTGGGCGAACTGCCGAAGGCCCAGGCCAGTTGCGAGCGGGCCACCGAACTCGACCCCCTGCACGCCTTCGCCTGGTCGAACCTCGGGGCCGTCTACGATGCCCGGGGCGACACCTACCGCGCGCTGACCGCCTACCGCAAGAGCATCAAAATCGATCCGAACCAGGGCCCCGTCCACGTGAACCTCGGCACCGCCTATCTCAGGCAGGGCCGCTACGACCTGGCGCTGGAGGAACTCAAGAAAGCGGCCGCTCTCGACCCCGATTCGCCCGTCGTCCGTAAACGCCTCGCCTACGTCTACAGCAAGCAGAAATGGTACGGCGCCGCCATCGAGCAGTTGCAGCCGCTTCTCGAGAAACACCCCGACGATTGGGAGTCGCGCAACAGCCTGGCCGCCATCTACATGATCCTGTACCTGAGGCGCCCCGAGCAGGACCGCGTCCGCCAGAGCGCCCTGGAGCAGTGGCACAAGAGCCTCGAGACGAACCCCGACCAGCCGACCATCCGCGAGCAGGTGACCCGGTGGGCGAAACCCATCAAGCCACCCACGCCGACCAAGCCGGCGAAGGCGGCGAAACCCGAGGCCAAGCCGAAACCGCCTACGCCGACCGGTTAGCCGCCGCGCTTGCGCGGCGCGCAGCCGGCTGTAAAGCCGAGGAATCGCTTTGCCCATGACCAACCCCGGCGCCGTCGTCCGAACCCGCATCGCCCCCAGCCCCACGGGTGAGCCGCACATCGGCAACATGTACGTTGCACTCATCAATTGGGCCGTGGCCCGCCGGGCGGGCGGGCAGTTCATCCTGCGCGTCGAGGACACCGACCGCACACGCTTCGTCGAGGGGGCCGAAGAGACGTTCATCCAGGCCATCAACTGGCTCGGCTTGAGGCACGACGAGGGCCCCGACGTGGGCGGCCCCGTCGGACCGTACCGCCAGAGCGAACGAGGAGACCTGTACCGCGAGCAGGCCGAGCGGCTGATCGAGGGCGGCCACGCCTACCGCTGTTTCTGCACCCCCGAACGGCTCGCCGAGGTCCGCAAGGCTCGCCAGAAGGCCGGCCAGGCGACCGGGTACGACCGCAAGTGCCGCGGCCTGGCGGCCGATGAAGTCAGGCGGCGGCTGGACGCCGGCCGGCCGCACACCGTCCGCCTCGCCGTGCCGCTCCAGGGCCAGACACGCTTCACCGACGGCCTGCGCGGCCCCATCGTCATCGAGAACCGCGAGGTCGACGACCAGGTGCTCGTCAAGAGCGACGGCTTCCCCACGTATCACCTGGCGGTCGTCGTGGACGACCACCTGATGGGCGTGACGCACATCATCCGGGCCGAGGAGTGGATCGTCTCGACGCCCAAGCACGTGCTGCTGTACGAGGCCCTCGGGTGGGACCCACCGCTGTTCTACCACATGCCGCTCATCCGCAACCCGGACCGCTCGAAACTCTCGAAGCGCAACCAGCCCACGAACGTCCTGTGGTACCGCCGCGAGGGGTATCTGCCGGAGGCGGTGGTCAACTTCCTCGGGATGCTCGGCCACTCGATGCCCGACGGGCGCGAGGTCTTTACGCGCGACGAGTTCCTCAAAGCCTTCTCCTGGGACCGCGTGACGACGACCGGGCCGGTCTTCGACATGGAAAAGTTCGAATGGCTCAGCGGCATGTGGATCCGCCGCCTCTCGGCCGAAGAACTCGCCCGGCGCCTGCGCGACGAAGGCTTCATGCCGGCGGGCCTGGCGGAGAAGTTCTCCGAGGAGCAGGTCACCGCCATCGTCACGCTGATGCAGGAGCGGCTGAGGAAACTCTCGGAGTTTGCCGGAGGTGTCGGCTTCTTCATCGACCGTGAACCGTACGAGCCCGCCGACCTGCTTCCGACAAAGGGCAAGAACAAAAAGCCCACCCGCACCGGCCCGGAGGTCCTCGCAGCCATCGAAACGATGCGCTCCGCCTTCGCCGGTGAGGAGACTGTCGGCCAGTGGACGGCCGAGGCGCTCCAAGAGGCCCTGCGTGCCCTGGCCGACGAGATGGAGTGGAAACCCCGCGACCTGTTCATGCCCCTTCGCGTCGCCGTCACCTGCCGCCGCATCTCCACGCCGCTGTTCGAGACGATGGAGATCCTCGGCCGCGACGAGTGCCTCGCGCGGCTGGATGAGGCGATCGAGAAGGCCGGGTCTTTGGCGTAGAGGTTCCTAACGCAGAGGACGCGGAGGACGCAGAGAACAACGGAGAACACCCGAAGGATTGCGTGTGCCGGAGGCGCGGATCGATGTGCCTCATTTAGCCGGCGGACCTGTCCGCCGGGTACCGGCCATGATCGTTCGCATACCCTCGCAGCCGCGAAGCGAAAGCCGAGCGGGTGGCTTTCGGCGTTTTGCTCCCAAACACGAAGGGAGGAATGCAAAATGCACCGAACCACGATCGCCGCCCTCGCCCTCTGCCTGTTGGCGGGATGCGTCCAGCAGCCCTCGGCGAATCGACCGGCCCGGCCTGAGTGGCCGGATCTGCCAAACGATGCCCGCCCCTCCGTCGCCTGCATCTTCGCGCTTGATGCGAAGACCGCGTGGGTCGGCGGAGACGTTCGCACCGCCCCCGGCCCAATCCATTCTTTCCTGTACGGCACCGCCGACGGGGGCCGATCCTGGCACGCGACCGGGCCGGCTGTCCCGCGCAGCACGATCCTCGCGATCTTCTTCCTCGACACCCGGCACGGCTGGGCCGCCGGGGCGTGGACCCAGGAGAGCACGGGTGATCCTTTCGTGCTGAGAACCCGCGACGGCGGGGCGACCTGGACCCGCAGCGATCTCCCGATGCCGACGCGAGGAACCTGTCTCTCTTGTCCGAAGAGCATCGAGTTCATCACACCGTCGGTGGGAATCCTCCAGGCGGAGGTGTGCATCGTGGGGGATGAACAGCAGGTCTTCGTCACACGGGACGGCGGGAAGACGTGGACCTTCTCCCACGGGCGGCAAGCGGAGGTCGGGCGAGCGAACGCTCTGTCCGTGACACGGGAAGGGTTTCTCTGGAAGATCGAGGGCAACCGCGTCCTCGTCTCGTCCGATAACGGCACGCATTGGCGGGAGACACCTGCTCAGCCGATTGCCACGGTTGCCGCAGGCAGGTAGACCGTGGCTTGCGTGCGGCGGTCCTCCAACGTATCGTGATGGGCATGAGCGAGCAACAGGCCGGTTATCCGACGAGCGGCAAGCCCTGCGCCTGGAAGGGTCCGGATCGAATCTCCGAGTGCCGCTATTCTGCCTGGGCGGAAGATTCCGAAGGATGGTGCCTTTACCACTCGCCGGAAAACGGCAAGGCGGAAGAGACGGCACGAAAAGTCTGGGCGGAGGCGCGGCGAAAGGCGGAAGGGCCGGACCCAAACTTCACCGGCTGGCATTTTCCCGAGGATCCGGACGAACAAGGCTTCGAGAACGCCACCTTCCAGGGGGGCGCCTGGTTTTCCGCCGCCACCTTCCAGGGGGAGGCCTCGTTTGGAGGCGCCACCTTCCAGGGGAGGGCTTGGTTCGAGGGCGCCACCTTCCAGGGGAAAGCCTTGTTTTTGGGCGCCACCTTCCAGAGGGGCGCCGGGTTTTGGGACGCCACCTTCCAGGGGGAGGCCTGGTTTTGGGACGCCACCTTCCAGGGGAAAGCCTTGTTTAGGGGCGCCACCTTCCAGGGGGAGGCCGGGTTCGCGGACGCCGCCTTCCGGGGGGTGGCCTGGTTCGCGGACACCACCTTCCGGGGGGAGGCCGGGTTTAGGGGCGCCACCTTCCAGAGGGAGGCCACGTTTTCCGGCGCGAAATTTGAAGCGGGGGCCGACATCCAGTTCGATACGCCGTCGCCATTCTCGTGGCTTTGGGGACGGCGCGGGCCTTTCCGCTGGACTTGGGCCGGCGAGACAGCCTATCGCCTGGCGAAACAGGCGGCCCAGGCGCGGGGGGACTATACGGAGGCGGGGCAGTATCACTACGCCGAGCAGTGTGCGATTGAGGCGCGGAGGCGCGGCGAATCGGGATACCAGCCGTGGCGGTGGGCGTTCTGGGTGTGGCTTGGGCGGCTCCTCTTTGGCCGCATCATCTTCGGTTACGGCGAGCGGCCGCACTACCCGCTTCTATTGGCCCTTGCGGTCATCGTCTGCTGGACGGGCCTTTACTGGCATTTCGATGCGATTGAGGCGAACCCGACCGATGAGGCGGCAGTTGCGGAGCCAGCCACGCTGGGCGAGAGTCTATACTTCAGCCTCGTGACGTTCACGACGCTGGGGTATGGCGACTTCAAACCGAAGCCGGACTACCGATTGCTGGCAGGCGCGGAGGCCGCGCTCGGGGCCGGCCTGATGGCGACGTTCATCGTCTGCCTGACGCGGAAATATATGCGGTGACTTCGCAGTAAAAGGAGGCGCAAATGAGTCATTCGGGCAACGTGCGAACCACGCGTGGGCTCTTTCCGGATGAAGAGATCGGGTACATGCTACAAGGATACCCTACCGAACTGGTTTTCTACCTCCGCCGAGGACTAGCATCTCACTTTCCAAAACTTCGTGAGAAACTCAATACGAACAGTCGGTACCTAGGGTACGCGAACGGCTACACGGATGCCTTATACGTGTACGTCCATAAACGCTGGCTGCGACTTGATATACATCTGCCGCAGGCGCGAGCGGCCGAACTGCGGCGCCGCGGTTTTGAAGTGCGCCCAGTCGAAAACTTCCAATGGGCGGCCGGATGGCTAACCGGCTGGCGAGTTCCCCTCGACACGGGCAAAAGAGACTTGGTTCTCGCCTTGGCGATCGAAGCCCTTATAGGGTAATAGATCTAAAGCGCCCGAAAACGTCCCTGGCACCATAAGGGCGTCGTGCCCTTTTCATCGTCGGTCTCACGCAAAAATACATGCGGTGATGGTCGGCGTGCCGCGCGGGGGATAAACCCCCGCGCTACGAAGGTGGGCCGGAGATTGGGGTGCGGGGTGCCCGCCACGGCGGGTAAAGCCCTACCCCGCACGCGATTCTTTTTTGCTGCGCCGGCGGCTTTGGAGTGCGGCGAGCCCTCGCCGCTTTGACTGCTTTAGAAACGGCAGTGAAAGCGGTGCCGGGTCACCGCACTCCAAGGCGGCTGCGTCGCGAACGGCAACGGCTACGTGACAGGTGATGATAACCGCGACCAAAGGTCGCGGCTCGAACGGCGAACGGCAAGAAACAGGCCGCTGCCCGGCGGGGCCGCCTCCAACAAGCGGGGATAAATCCCAGCGCTGCGGTTGTCGTTTTTGGCATGCGGCGGCGTGTCGGCTCATCATCGGCGGGTGAAGCGGCCAGCTGGCGGCTTGCCCGCGGTGGGTAGTGTCTGCGTAAGGAGAACCCGCTTAAGATTTGAGTGACAGTGCCGCACGTGCCGCCTTGCGGAACAGGCGACACCGCCACCCACTCACGCGTCATCGGCTTCATACAGAACCTTGCCCTTCTCCAGAAGGTCGCGGATGAACGTGTCGCCCATGGCAAGACGCTTGCGGACCTCTTGGGGTGTGCGCACCAGGAGGTCCAGCGCAAACGTCGGCCGAGTCGCCAGGCGAATCTCGACCGACTTCGCAACAGGATGCCCTTTGTGGGGAAGGACCACCAGCAGGTCCACGTCGGAATCCGGTGTGGCGTTTCCCTCAGCGTAAGAACCGAAGAGTACGATCCGCCGCGGATGAAACCGACGCGCGATCCTCCGGCTCAGGGCACGGATCTCTGGCATCGCCACCATCGCTGCCCCCAATCCAGGCTTTCCTTCTGCCGTCGCACGGCATGGTACCATCCCGAGTCCACGCCCGCAACCGACAACGGCCAAGCCTCGCGCCCGCGCGTGTGCCACGGCCGGCCTTGCCCGGCCGTGTGTTGTGCTCCGTTCTCCCCATCGCGCCGGGTGCCACTCGCCGCGGCGAGTGCGTTTTCCAAGACAGTGGCGGCATTTGGTACAGCACAATCAAGAGCACGGCCCGTACGGGCCGTGCCACACTTCGCAGTTGAGTTTCTCCTTGCCTTGGCATGCCCTCCGTTTTCGCCCGGCCATCCGGTTGCTGGAAAGCCGGGCGCTTCAGGCTATAATACCGCAGCCGAGGTACCCGGCGGGCGGGAGCAGGCGGCGGCACCCGGCTGAACCGGCGCATCGAGCAACAGCACATGGCACTCATCGATTACGCGATCGTCGCACTGTACTTCGCCGTCGTCATCGGTCTGGGCTTCTGGTACCGCAGGCGGGCCGCGCGGGACCTGGACGCCTATTTCCTGGGCGGCAAGCGGCTGCACTGGCTCGCGCTGGCCATGTCCGGCTCGGTCTCGAACTTCGACATCACCGGCACGATGTGGATCGTGACGCTTATCGCCCTGTTCGGCATGAAGTCGATGTGGAACCACTGGATGTGGGGCTTCCTGATGGGGGCCTTCTTCCTGTCGTACATGGGCAAGTGGGTGCGGCGGTCGCGCGTGATGACCGGCGCCGAGTGGATGCTGACGCGGTTCGGTGCAGGGGCCGCCGGACGGACGGCCCGCGCTGCCTACACACTGATGGCCGTCGTCACGGTGGTGGCCTTCGTCGGCTACGCCTTCCAGGGTATCGGCAAGTTCGCATCGATCTACGTGGGGGTGGACCCGAAAACCTGCGCCACCGTGGTCTTTGCCGTCACGACGCTCTACGTCCTGCTGGGCGGCCTGTACAGCGTGGTGGTGACCGACGTCATCCAGACGGTCGTCCTGACGCTGGCGGCGGTGCTGGTCGCTGCCATCGCGTACTGCCACGTGACGCCGGAGGTGCTGGAGGGCCTGCGAGAGAGCGATTTCGGGTCCCTGATGCCGGCATGGCGCCTGCCGCATCCCGAGACGCTGCCGGAGGCCTACGCGGGATACGAGTTCTTCGGCGTGCTGGTGATCCTGTGGGTCGTCAAGGGTCTTCTGTTGAACCTTGGCGGGCCGGCCCAGATGTATGATTTTCAGCGGTTCCTGGCGGCTCGCGATGCCCGCGACGCTGCCAAGATCGGCGCCGCCTGGAGCGCGTTCCTGATCGTCCGCTGGGCGATGGCCATGGGGATGGCGCTGCTTGCCCTCACCGTGGTCGCCGAAGTGGCCGACCCGGAACAGTTCATGCCGAAGGTCCTCCAGACCTTCCTGCCGCAGGGCATCCGCGGGCTGGTCATCGCCGGGCTGTTGGCGGCGTTCATGTCCACATTCAGTTCGACGATCAACAGCGGCGCCTCGTACCTGGTCCGCGATCTGTGGCAGCCGCTGGTTCGTCCCAGGGCGAGCGAGAGGCACCTGGTCCGGGCCGGCTACGTTGCGACGCTCCTCATCGCGCTCGCCGGGATGGCCATCGGCTGGCAGGTCGAATCGATCGGCCGGATCTTCAGTTGGATCATGATGGTGCTGGGCGCTGCGTTCGCCATCCCGAACGTACTGCGGTGGTACTGGTGGCGGCTGAACGGCTGGGGCTACGCCGCCGGGACGCTGGTGGGTCTGGCCGGTGCGATCGCGCAGCCCGTGCTGGCTCCCCAGATGTCAAATTACGCCGCTTTCCCGGCGGTCTGCTCGCTGTCGCTGATTGGCTGCCTGGCAGGCACGTTCCTGACGGTCCCGACGGACGCATCCGTGCTGGCCGCGTTCTGCCGCACCGTGCGGCCGTTCGGTTTCTGGGACCCGGTCCGGAGGCAGGTCGAGCCTTCGGCCCATGAGACCGCCGCGACGTCCGAAAGCCTGTCGCTTGCCGCGGTCAACGTGGTGCTGGGCGCTGTGGCCATACTCGGGTCGTACCTGTTCCCGATGTACCTGGTCGGCCATTGGCACGTGTATGCGCTGCTGTGCTTCGGTGCGGCCGCGCTGGCCACCATGACGCTGTACTTCACGTGGTACCGGCGTCTGCCGGGGCCGGCCGTCGAGGGGGACCCGCAGTAAGCAACCATGCAGAGGCCGCCGCGCGACACGGGTTTCGCGCGGCCCGTACGGGCCGCGCAAAGATGGACACCGGCGCGGCGGGTGAGGACACCCGCCGCGCACCAGGCAGCACCGCGAGGTCGTCCTGAAAAAGGGCGTTCCGCTGACGCTCAAAATCGGTTTATCACGGTAGGAACCACATGACCCGAAGGCTCCGCAGGAAAGGAACCGAACCATGTACCGACGCGATTTTCTGAAGTCCGTGGGAACCGGCGCCGCGGCGCTCGCCATGCCCGGCGGTCTTGCCGCAGCAGCGGCCAACGACGTACCCAACATCGTATTCGTCATTGTCGATGACATGGGCTACTACGACCTGGGCTGCTACGGCAGCAAGACCATCCAAACGCCCAACATCGACCGCATGGCCGCCGAGGGCATGCGATTCACCGACGCCTACTCCGGCGCAACCGTCTGCGCACCGGCCCGCAGCACACTCATGACCGGCTATCACATGGGTCACACGTCGGTGCGCGGCAACAGCGGCGGCATCCCGCTGCTCGCGGAGGACGTGACGCTGGCCGAGGTGCTCAAGGAGGCCGGCTACGCCACCGGCGGGTTCGGCAAGTGGGGCCTGGGAGAGGTCGGAACGGCCGGCGTGCCGGAGAAGCAAGGGTTCGACGTCTTCTTCGGCTACTACCACCAGGTCCACGCACACTCCTATTACACGACCTACCTGTGGCGGAACAGCGAGCGCGTGCCGCTGCCCGGCAACGAGGGCGGCAAGCGGGGCCAGTACAGCCACCACGTCATCTTCCAGGAGGCCCTGAAGTTCATCCGCGCCAGCAAGGACCGCCCGTTCTTCTGCTACTGCCCCTGGACCCCGCCGCACGCCAAGTACGAGTTCCCCCAGGACGACCCCGCGTGGGCGCTCTACAAGGACAAGGACTGGCCGAACGATGCCAAGGTGGCCGCCGCCATGGACTCGATGATGGACCGCCAGGTTGGCGAGATTATCACGCTGCTCAAGCAACTCGACCTCGACTCCAAGACCCTCCTGTTCTTCTGCTCCGACAACGGGGCCGCCAAGCGTTTCGACGGCGTCCACAACTCGTGCGGCTCCATGAAGGGGCTCAAGCGGTCGATGCAGGAGGGCGGCATCCGCACGCCGATGGTCGTCCGCTGGCCCGGCAAGATCCGGGCCGGCGCCGTCAGCGATCTCGCGTGGTACTTCCCCGACGTCATGCCGACGCTGGCCGAACTCGCCGGCGCGACGAAGCACGTGCCCAAGGGCATCGACGGCATCTCCATCGTCCCCACGCTCCTGGGCCAGGCCGCGGCCGGACGCAAACAGAAACCACACGAGTACCTCTTCTGGCAGCACGGCGGCACCCGCGCCGCCCGAATGGGCAAGTGGAAAGCCATTCAGAAATCGGGCGGCAAGAAGCCGCAGGCCGCCTCGCTCCAACTGTACGACCTCTCCAACGACATCGCCGAGGCGAACAACCTTGCCGCCAACCATCCCGACGTCGCCAAACGTATGGCCGCCATCCTCCAGGAGGCCTACACGCCGCCACGCCCCCAGCGCGAGCCGCCCAGGAAGGCCGGGGGCAAGAGGCATCGCTGAGCCCGTAGCGCAAACCCCGCAACGAGCGGTTTGTGAAAAAGGCGCGGGTTATGCCGGGACACACTACTGCGTTTTCGCTTGACGGCTCGTGCCCGGCGGCGTAGGATGAGGCTATGGCACGGATAGCGAGAGTGGTCGTTCCGCGGTACCCGCATTACATCACGCAGCGCGGCAATCGCGGGATGCAGACGTTCTTCTCCGATGAGGACTACCAGGCGTACCTCGATCTTGCGGCAGAGCACTGCGCGGCGTGCGGCGTCGAGATCTGGGCCTGGTGCCTGATGCCGAATCACGTCCACCTGATCGCCGTGCCGAAGACCAAGGCCGCCCTGGCGCGGGCCATCGGCGAGGTCCACCGCCGCTACACGCAGCGCGTGAACCTCCGACAGGGATGGCGGGGGTACCTGTGGCAGGGCCGCTTCGACTCGTTCGTCATCGACCAGCCGCACCTCCTGGCCGCCGCCCGATACGTCGAACGCGAACCCGTGCGGGCGCGGCTGGTGCGTCGTCCGTGGCGGTATCGGTGGTCGAGCGCGAAGGCGCACCTTGCGGGCAAGGACGATGCGCTCGTGCGCGTAAAGCCCCTCCTCGACCTGGCCGGCGACTGGCGCGGCTTCCTGCTGGAGCCGGAGGACGAGGCCGAGATGGAGACGATTCGTCGCCACGGCCGCACAGGGCGCCCGCTCGGCGACCTGGACTTCGTGAAGCGTCTCCAGAAGCGCCTGCGCCGCCGCCTCGTCCTCCGCAAACCCGGCCGCCGCCCCAAGCGGCGCAGAAAATAGCATTTCGCCCCGGCAACCCCTTCGTGGCCCGGCTGCAGGCGTTGACCGGCCGATTCCCGGCTCCGCGCCGTGGCGGCCGGCCGCCCCAAGGTTCGCCGCCTTGAAGACCGACCGAAAACATGGGTACCGTGCCTAATGGCATTAGGTTAAGGGGTTCTGGGCGGTTTCCGGCGTCGCCTGGGCGACGCAAAACCGGCCTTAAGGACGCGCCAGAGGGGGCGCACGCAGGTTGCCTCAGGCCTCAGAAGCCCGTTCGAGGCTTATCCTAATGCCATTGGGTACCGTGCCCAGGTTTCCCCAGGTTTCCCGGATGACGACTTGGGAGAGGGCCATCGGATAAGGAGGGGTTGAGAAGAGGCCCGCAGGCAGCATCGCCGGCCAACAAAGTTATCTTGCCCCCAGCGTGCCGCGGGGTATTATATTGTTTCCTGGCGAACAGGGCTTCGGGCTCTATTCAGGGGCACTCTATGGAGAACGCAAACAAGGAGTTCAAACGTTTCAGGATTCCAGACCGAGATGTTAGGTTTTCTCGGGCCGAGGCGGCCGTCACTCAGACACGGGGCTTTCAACGGCTTTTTCACCTGAAGCAGCTGGGGCTTGCGTACCTTGTCTACCCCTGTGCCACACACACGCGAGGTGGCCACAGCATTGAGTGTTTAGATGAAGCCACAAGAATCCTTCGGGCCCTCCACGTTGATGATACCAGTGACGACTTCTGGGAGGTTCGCATGGCCGCCCTATTGCATGACATTGGCCATGTTCCGTTCAGCCACACACTCGAAGATGAACATCTTGTGCTGCCAAAACATGACAAGGGAAAGCGGCTGGATGACATCCTCGAGCTTCTGAGGCAGGAGCTTCTCGACCAAGAAGCAAGGGATATGGTTGACCGTGCCAAGCCGATTCTGCACGCAATATCAGGCACGGATGGGGCAGAACCCGACTGGCGAAGCGACTTGGTAGGAAACACCGTGTGCGCGGACCTGCTTGCCTATATCACTACTGACGCAGCGTGGACGGGGATTGAAAAGCGCCCCGGCTATTATCGCATTTATGACTACTTCGCGAAGGAGGACAACCGCTTCTGTATCAGATTGACCAAGGGCGGACTCAGGACGGACATTGTGTCCGCCATTTTGGACTTGCTCGATATGCGCTACGCCCTGACCGAGCGGGTCATCTTTCACCACGCGAAGTGCGTGGCAAGTGCAATGTTGGCACGGGCCGCAAGGCTCTGCGACCTCCAAGAGAACGATGAACTGCTCAAGATGGGAGACGAGGTTTTTCTCGATCACCTCGAGAGCCTAGTGAGAGGGAACAACGCAACGGAAGCCAAGGGCGCCGGGTTGGTATTAGGCGCTCTTAGAGCACGTCGGCTGTACAAGCGCATTTTCAAGGTGAACGCAGAACAGCGCGAGATTTGGGATAAAAGTAGGGAGGAGGGTGAGTTCTGCAGTAGGTGGCGAAACGGCAGGAACATCGAGGAGCTTCTCGCCAAAGTCGAGCAGAGATACACTTTGCCGCGCGGCGCCCTCGTATTGTGGTGCCCCGACGGGCAATCCGGGATGAAACTCGTCAAGGCACAGGTTGTGTGGGAGCACGCCGGCGGCTGGCACGGACCAGTGGAACTTCGCAGCAGCGATGTAGAGAAGCACTTCCCTGGTGTTTACCACCGCGTGGACCAGATTGAGAAACAGTATCTGGATCTCTGGACCTTCTGGGCTGCTATCCACCCCGACCATGTCAAACAAGCCCCAGGGGTAGTTGAGACATTGGCAGAGGAACTAGAGATTCCGTGCGACCCGGTTTTCTGCAAGTCCTATATGGCACAACACATAGAAGGGTTTCCGGAATCTGAAAAACTCTGGCTCCGTATTATGGATGCCTGGCATAACCGGTACATGCCGGAGGTATTCACTCTCCTTCAGCAAGAGGCTGCATATGCGGACAAAGAGATCGACACGGTGGTGATTGACGAGACCATCGCCGACGTGGTGGGGCGGAAGAAGAGGGGCTCAAAAGAGAAGGGGCTCTTTCCCCCCGGCGAACAGACTGAAGATGAGGGCAGTGATGCGGGTCCCAGTTGAACGCGTACTGAGTTGGCTTGCCGCGAGAGCCCGAGAAAGGCGCCGCGCAATACAAGAGGCGGCAAGTGAACTCCTGGCCGACTATCGCAGGGAATGGCCGGATCTAATCCCCGTTGAGCTGCACCGCCTAGCATACACGCTCAGAGCGGAGATCATCCCGTTAGTCGCGATGAAAGCTGATGCGAACCTGGTTCCGACGACAGGGGGGTTTCGCGTATATGTCAATGGGGAACATTTCATGGGGCGGTATAGGACCGCCATTGCCCACGAGTTGGCCCATTCCCTTTTCTATGAACTCGACGGGGAGGTGCCTCGCAGGTTTGTGGGTCACAGCAAACAAGAAGAGTACTTCTGTTTCGACGTCGCCAGGCGAGTTCTCGCTCCAGATTGGCACCTCGATGCGCTGGACGTTGCTGGGAGTTCGGAGCCGCAGACTATGTTCGGTATTCTAACAGGCCAGCTTTGCCTCAGCAGGCCGGTTGCGGCGCGCGTCATGCTAGACGACTACGAGCTCGCCAAGGGGGTCGCGGGCCGCTGGGTTAGGGCTGAAGAGGGATGGAAGCTCGAGAAGAACTCCGCATGCGCAAGTCCCTCTTTGAAAAGAGCGGATCGCGCACCGCTGAGAGAAATGGCGCGGGCGTTTCTAAAACTACGCACCAAACCCGATGACAACTACACAATTGTGAGTGTCTTTGAGCAATCGGGCCAAGGCGCTTTTGTGATGGTCGTGCAGGCCTAACCATCTCGCGCCCACCGCGGAGGGATGGCCCGTGGAACCTGGAACCTGGGGGGAACCTGGGGAAACCTGGGGACGGTACCCATGTTTTTCACTTGCATGGAGGGGGGCGTGGTGAGTTCCGCTGAAGCGCGCACGTCTCGCGCGGGTGTAAAGCGGCCTACCGAGCGCGTTCATTTCAGCCGCGGGGAATTTGCTTGCTTGGCGCGGCACTCGGGCCCTACGTAGGGGTTGCAGGGCGGGGGCAGTTCCTGCCGATAGTTGCCCGGAGGCCCTTTTGGTGTATAATTAGTTGGTGTGCAGGGGAGGCACCTGCCATGGCGCGCCAAGCCCGACGTGAGTACCGCTTCAGTTTCACGTTCTTGATCTACCCGTCCGACATTCATCAGGGAAAGTTCGTTGCCCACTGCCTGGAGTTGGATGTTGTAGCAGTTGAGAGCAATCGGCCGAGGGCGATTGCCTTGCTTAAGCAACTCATCGAGGACTTGATCCAGGCGGCCATCAAAGATGATACGCTGGGCACGATCTTCACGCCCGCGCCATCGGAGTATTGGCAGGTGCTTGCTCGCGCAGAGCCTTACGAACCGCCCGAGAGGATCAAGCAACGTCGGATCGCAGCAGACTGTGTGCGACACGTAGACTATGCCTTCGCTCCCGCTTGATGAATCCGCCCAAAGTCAAGAAGTGGCGTGACGTGAGGAAGGTGTTTCGGGAGTATGGGATCGAAACGCGGGAGGGCGCTTCGCCAGGACACCGCCGTCCTCCCCATCCCCTGTTGGTTAGTCCGGACGGCCAGAAGTACCCCATTCCTGCCCGTGGCCAAAACGATGACGTGTCCCGCCATTACATAGACGGAGCCCGCCGCAAGTTTGGTCTCACACCCGAAAACGGCATTTCCGATGAGGAGTTCTGGGGCAAGTTCTAACTCCTCACCGTTCTCGCCCTCTCCGCGTCATTTCAAGCTAACCCGCTACCTGATTCTGCGCCGCTCAGGAAACCTGGGGAACCTAGGGACGGTACCCATGTTTTTCGCTTGCATGGGGGGGGGCGTACCGAGTGACCTGGGGCGTTGCCCCAGGCTATCGAATCCGAGCCTTTCAGCCTCCCGCCGTTGCCGTGGGCCTTTCCCCTTTCCCCGCCGCAGGCGGGTCTTTGGCATTCGGCATTTGGCATTCGGCATTGGCTGGGCGAGCCAGCGTTCCCCACCGCCCCCGCTCCCTTGCGGTCGCGGCTCGGAACGGGCCGTTGCCGGTGGCCGTTTGTCGTTACCCGGATTCAGGCCGTTCTCCGCGTTCCGCTCCCTTGCGCTCGCGGCTCGGAAATTACCTTTGCCCCATCCCCTATTCCCCATTCCCTGCCGTTTTGTTAGAACTCTAACAAAATCCCTGCCCCTCTCCCCATTTTGTTAGAACTCTAACAACTTTTCGGCCTCTGCGGCGTCGCGCTCGCCGGTTGCGTTTCGGCCTTGGTGACTTACATCAATTTCGCCCCCTCAAAAACCCCTCAAAAACGGAACAAAACGGAACAAAAACGGACACATAAATCGCAAAAACGGACCCAAAACCAGCGCGTTTTGCCTTACCTATCTTAACATTCGACCCCCAAATCGCCCCTCACGGCCCAGAATCAACGATTGGAGCCAAAAAAAACGCGCATTTGGGGGTTTCGGCAAGGTGAAATTTGACGTAAGTCTTATAGAGCCAGCCGCATGTTCAACCAAGCATGGTGGCCGCGCCACACCCCGGCCTGCACGAGAAACGCGCGGCCGGGCAAGACGGGCCGTGGCACACGCTCGCAGCCTGCGGTTACAGTTCCGCCATGATGCCGGTGCCGTTGGCCGCCAGGACGGTATGGCCGTCGCCGAGCAGGTTGGCCAGGTCGCGCTGAAGGGCCGCGTTCATCGCCACGCGCAGTCCGTCGCCGGCGCGGATGAGCGTCTTGCCGTTGCCGGAGGTCTCCAGTTGCAGGAAGACCGGCAGCGGCCCCGGATGGGCCGCCAGGGCGTCTCGCAAGGCGGTAAGCATGGCGTCGTCCAGGCCGTCGGCGTCGAGGCGAACGACGACGGCGCTGGAGAGCCGCCCGGGGCCCTCGGCCACGTCGAACACCTCTGAGGTGCGGACCTGCGGTTCTTCTCGCTGGCGGTCCACCTGCCCGCGCACAAAGACGATGCGGTCGGCCTGGATGACGTGCTCGAAGTGTTGGTACTCGCGTGGGAAGATGACGCAGGAGACGGTTCCGGCGAGGTCTTCGAGTTCGAAGACGGCCATCTTCGCTCCGACGTTCCTCCCGGTCTTCGTGACGATGACGCGGACGCTCTTGATGAGTCCGCCGAGGACGACGTCGGCGTCCTGTGACAAGTGGCAGAGGTCGGTGCTGAGGGCCGTCGCGAAGTGCCGCAGGGTCTTTTCGTGCTGGCCGAGCGGGTGATGCTTGACGTAGAGGCCGAGCGATTCTTTCTCGCACTTCGAGAGTTTCTCTTCCGGCCACTCGGGGATGTCGGGCAGTGCCACGTCGTCGGGCGGGGCCTCGGCAGCGAAGGTGTCGAGGAAGTTCATCTGCCCCTTGCGTGTGTCGTCCTGTGCCTGGGAGCCTGTACTCAAGGCCTTGCCGAGGACGGCGGCGAGTTGGCTCTTTCGGGCGCCGGTCGAATCGAAGGCGCCGCACTTGATGAGGCTTTCGACGACGGCGCGGTTGACGGCCGAGAGGTCCACGTGCTCGCAGAAGTGGAAAAGCGATTCGAACCGCCCCACGCCCTCGCGCGCGTGGGCGATGGCCTCGACGGCGCGTTCGCCCACGCCTTTAACGGCGGCCAGGCCGAAGCGGACACGATCGCCGACGACGGTGAAGTCGGCCCCCGATTCGTTGACGTCGGGGGGGGCGACCTCGATGTTCATCCGGCGGCACTCGTCCATGTACTCGGCCAACTTGTCGGAGTCGCCCATTTCGTACGTCAGCAGTGCCGCCATGAACTCGACCGGGTAGTGGGCCTTCAGGTAGGCCGTCTGATAGGCGATCTGGGCGTAGCGTGCCGAGTGGCTCTTGTTGAAGCCGTACCCTCCGAAGTGGGTGATGAGTTCCCAGACCTGGCCGGACAGGCTGTCGCCGAGGCGGTGCCGCTTGCAACCTTTTAAGAACGCCCCTTCCTCGGCGTGGATAACGTCGTGATTTTTCTTGGAGATGGCCTTGATGAGTTTGTAGGCCCGCTCGAGCGGAATGTCGCCGAGGCGGTTCACGATCCGCATAACCTGTTCCTGGTAGGCCATGATGCCGTAGGTCTCGCCCAGGATCTCGCGGAGCACGGGATGCGGATACTCGTAGGCCGAGCGTCCGTGCTTGCGGGCCAGGAAATCGTCGATCATGACCATCGGTCCGGGCCGGTAGAGGGCGTTGGCGGCGATGAGATCGTCGAGTTTGTCTGGCCCCAGTTTCTGGAGCAGGTCCCTCATGCCGGCGGACTCGAACTGGAAGATGCCGCGCGTCTCGCCGTTCCGGAAGATCTCGTACACCTTCGGATCGTCCAGGGGCACGTGTTCCAGGTCCACGTCCTCGCCGCGGTGCTCCTTGATGAGGTCCACGGCCCGCTGCATCGTCGAGAGTGTCCTGAGACCCAGGAAGTCCATCTTCAAGAGGCCGATCTTCTCGACGGCCGTCATGTCCCACTGGGTGGTGATGTCGTCGCCGACGCGGCAAAGCGGGACGTAGTTCACGAGGGGGGCGTCGGCGATCACCACCCCGGCCGCGTGCACCGACGCGTGCCGCGCCACCCCCTCCAGACGCCGCGCGATGTCGATGAGTTGCCTGATCTGCGGCTCGTTCTCGTACCGCTCGCGCAGGTCGGGTTCGCGCTTCAGCGCCTTATCGAGCGTCATGCCGAGCCCGAACGGAATCTTCTTGGCGATCCGGTCCACCTCGGGCAGCGGGATGTCGAGGACACGGCCGACGTCGCGGACGGCGGCCCGGGCGGCCATGGTGCCGAACGTGATGATCTGGGCCACGTTCGCCTCGTCGTACTTGTCGCGGACGTACTGGATGAGGTGGCGGCGGCCGTCCTGGCAGATGTCGATGTCGAGGTCGGGCATCTCGTTGCGGCTGGGGTCCATGAACCGCTCGAACAAGAGGCCGTAGGCGATCGGGTCCACCGTCGAGAGACCCAGCAGATACGCCACCATGCATCCCACCCCGCTGCCGCGCGCCCCGCACGGGATGCCGCGCTCGTGGGCGTACCGGACGAAGTCCCAGACGATCAGGAAGTAACTGGAGAACTTTTTGGCCTCGATGATCGCCAGTTCGTGCTCGAGGCGTTCGCGCAAGGCCTTGGTGGCGCGTCCGTAGCGGCGTTTCATGCCTTCCTCGCACAGCCGCCGGAGCATCGCCTCGGGCGTCTCGCCGTCCGCCGTCGGAAAGACGGGGGCGTGATGCCGGCCGAACGTCAGCGTCAGGTTGCACCGGCGGGCCACCTCCAGCGTATTCGCCAGCGCCTGGGGCACGTCGGCAAAGCGGGCCTGCATCTCGTCGCAGGTCTTCAGATGGAACTCGCGATCGCGGTACCGCATGCGGTTCTCGTCGGTGAGAACCTTGCCGGTGTTGATGCACAGGAGGGCATCGTGGGCCCGTGTGTCGTCGGCGTGGATGTAGTGGACGTCGTTGGTGGCGACGAGCGGCACGCCCATCTCTTCGGCCAGGCCGATGAGCATCGGCCGCACCCGGCGTTCGTCCTCGATGCCGTGGTCCTGGATTTCGAGGTAGAAGTTATCGGGGCCGAGGATATCGCGGTACTGGTGGACGACGCGCCGTGCGGCGTCGGTCTCGCCGGCGAGCAACCGGCGCGGCACCTCGCCCTGGAGGCAAGCCGACATCCCCAACAGGCCGTCGCTGAACTCGGCCAGGCACCCCTTGTCGATGCGCGGCTTGTAGTAGAAGCCGTCGAGCGACGCAGTCGTCGCCAGGCGCAGCAGGTTCGCGAACCCGCGCTCGTCACGGGCGAGCAGGATGAGATGGTGGCCGGCGTCCTGGCTGCCGGGCAGCGTCTCGCGGTCCTGCCGGCGCCCGGGCGCCACGTATGCCTCGTACCCTATGACGGGTTTGATGCCGGCTTCGGTGCAGGCGGCGTAGAACGCGATGACGCCGTGCAGGTTGCCGTGGTCGGTGATGGCCAGGGCTTCGGCGCCCTGCTCGACCGTGGCCTGGACCAGGTCGTTGATGCGGCAGGCGCCGTCGAGCAGACTGTATTCGGTGTGAACGTGCAGATGGACAAAAGGAGTCTGCGGCACCAGTAACCTCGCTCCCGTGCCGGGGATTCGGAAGTGCCCGGACGACCCTCCTCCGGACCGAAGCGACTCTACCGCGCCGGCGCCCCGCGCGTCAACGGCACAATTGGGAATTCGTCCGGCGCCGGGTGGCGGCCTTTCCAGACCGGCGCAGCGGAGCGCGTCCGCGGGACCAGCCGGAGGGGTTTGGCTGGCCCGAAGGAACTCCTTCGCCCGCCAAAACGGCGTTTTTGGCGCCAAGAAGGGCGCTGGCGCACATTTCTGCTTGACAGGCCGCCGAACTCGTACAATGATAGTGGTGGTGTAGCGGTTGTTTGACCGATACTCAAGGTGGCGACCCGCTTCGGGTCGCAACATGCAATAGGAGAAAACACAAGAACCCTCAGTTGGGATGCGGGGCGAGTTGAGCGTTCCGTGTGTGGTTGAGCCTAAGGCCAACGGACTCGACGGCCGCGTCTGGCCGAGCGGCAGCGCCGAATCCGGCCGGATTTGTGGTTTAGAGGACTGAACCGGGACCCGAAGGATCCGCCCGTTGCTTGTGCGGGTCCAGACGCCGAACTCCGGCGGGAAAGGCAGGTTTTTTCGTGCAGGGCGCGTGCGTGACTCTACCCACGGACGAAATGGTTTCGGGAGAGGACCGCGCCGACTGAATCTGCCGTTCGCCAAGTAACACACGTCCCGGTTGTCCTTTGCTGCCGCAGCGGCCTTTCAGGTTGCCCCACCTCGGACGTCTGGAGCCCCACGTGAAGTCAGCGTGCGGCGAGTGCGCCACGTCGCAGCCCGCCTCCCTGGAAAGCGAGTCACATCATGACGTCACCGATACCCTTGGCGCTGGCGCCCGAGTTGATCGGCGCCGTCGCCATCCTCGTCGTCTCTGTTGTCGGCGTGGTTGTTGCGGCCATTGTGTTGTCGAAGCGTACACGTGCTGCCCGGACGGGGATGGAGCAGGTGCTGGCCCAGGCCCGCAAGGAGGCCCAAGGCCTCGTCAAGGAGGCCAAGGTCGAGGCCAAGGCAGAGGCCATCCGGGCGCGCGAGGCGTTTGAAAAGGAGGCGGCCAAGACCCGCGACGAACTCCGTGAACGTAAACACCTCGTCGTCAAACGCGAGGACGCCCTCGACTCGAAGATGGAGACCCTCGGCGCCAAGGAGAAGGCCGTCGAGGCCGCCGAGCGACGCGTCTCTGATCTGGAGAAGAACTGGAACAAGCACAAGGCCGAACTCGATCGCATGATCGAGGACGAGAAGCGGCAACTGTTGAGGATCAGCGGCCTCGGCCAGAACGAGGCACGGACGATCCTCTTGGAGCGAATGGAGGCCGAGGTCCAGCACGAGGCCGCCGCACTCGTTCAGCGGGCCACCGAACGGGCCCAGGAAACCGCCGACCAGCGGGCCCGCGAGATCCTCGCCGCAACCGTCCAGCGGCTGGCGTCGGATTACACCTCCGAAGCCACCGTCGCCACGGTGGATATCCCGAACGACGAGATGAAGGGCCGCATCATCGGCCGCGAGGGACGCAACATCCGCGCCTTCGAGCGCGCCACCGGCGTGGACGTCATCGTGGACGATACGCCGGGCGTCGTCGTGCTCTCGTCGTTCGATTCGGTCCGGCGCGAGGTCGGCCGGCGGGCCCTCGCCAAACTCATCTCCGACGGACGCATCCAGCCGCCGCGCATCGAGCAGATCGTCTCAGAGTGCCGCAAGGACGTCGAACGCGAGATGAACGAGACCGGCAAGCAGGTCGCCCTCGACACGGGCGTCAAGGGCCTGCATCCGAAAGAGATCCAGTTGCTGGGGCGTCTGAAGTTCCGGACCTCCTACGGCCAGAGCGTGCTCCAGCACTCGATCGAGGTGTCGGCGTTGGCCGGCATGCTCGCCGAGGAACTCGGCCTCGACGGCCAACTCGCTCGCCGTGCCGGGCTGCTGCACGACATCGGAAAGGCCGTGGACCATGAGGTCCAGGGCAGCCATCCGGAGATCGGCGCCGACCTGGCCCGGCGGTACAACGAGAAGCAGGAGGTGGTTCACGCCATCGGCAAGCACCACGAGCCGGACGTCCAGAGCATGCTGTACACGATGATCGTGTCGGCGGCCGACGCCGTCAGCGCCAGCCGGCCGGGTGCACGGCGAGAAACGCTGGAGAAATACATCCAGCGCCTGGAGAAACTCGAGGCCGTCGCCTGCCGGTTCGACGGTGTCCAGAGCGCCTACGCCATCCAGGCCGGCCGCGAGGTCCGCGTCATCGTCGATGCCGACAAGGTCGACGACGCCCTGGCCATGAAGGTCTGCCGCGACATCGCCAAGGCCGTCGAGGACGAACTCACGTATCCCGGCGAAGTCAAGGTCATGCTCATTCGCGAACGCCGCATCATCGAATACGCACGGTAGAAAAGCCGCGAGCGCGCGCTTTGATCCGAGCCGCGAGCGCGAGCTTTGATCCGAGCCGCGAGCGCGAGCGAGCGGTCGAACGGCGCGTTATCGCGCGAAGAACGCGAGGCAACTCAACCCATGCAATTTCGCGCTCTGCTCATCGGCGACGTGGTCGGCAAGCCCGGACGCCGCACCCTCGGCGCCGCGCTCGCCGACCTCCTGGAAACCCACTCCGTGGACGTGGTCGTCGTGAACGCCGAGAACGCCGCCGGCGGGTCGGGCATCACGCCGCCCATCTTCGAGGAGTTGCGCGGCCTGGGCGTGGACGTCGTAACCCTCGGCGATCACGTCTACCGCAAGAAAGAGGTCCTGCCGCTGCTCGCCGAGTCGGAGCGCATCCTGCGGCCGGCCAATTTGCCGGACGAGGCCGTCGGCCGCGGATGGACCGCCCTGGAGAGCCAGTCGGGTTTCCCGTTCGCCGTGATCGTCCTTCTCGGCCGCACGTACATGAAGCCGGCCGCCTGTCCGTTCCGCGCCGTGGATAAGGTTCTGGCTGAGATCGACGAGAATACCAAACTCGTCTTCGTCGAGATCCACGCCGAGGCCACCAGCGACCGCATCGCCATGGGCTGGCACCTGGACGGCCGGGTCACCGCCGTCTTCGGCACGCACACGCACGTGCAGACGGCCGACGAGCGTATCCTGCCCGGCGGCACGGCCTACATCACCGACCTGGGGATGACCGGCCCGCACGACGGCGTCCTCGGCCGCAAGAAGGAGAAGGTCCTCTCGTCGCTCATCACGGGGATGCCGACGCACTTCGACGTGGCCCGCGGCGACCTGCGCGTCTCGGGCGCGCTGGTCACGGCCGACACGCAGACCGGCCGGGCGACGGCGATCGAACGCATCTGTGTGCCGGTCAAGATCTCGTCCCCCGCCCCGGCCGAGGAGAAGGGCGCCGAGGCCGGCGGAGCGGAAGCCGCCGAGCCCGGCGCCTGAATCTCGGCGAATTGCCACGGGAATCTCTGCCGTGCTTCGGGTTCAACCCGTTAGCCGCCGGACTTGTCCGGCGCGTATCTATGCCAACGGACGGAGGCTTGCCATGCAAACGTCGCCCCGTCTGACCCGGATTCTGGATGCCGCTCTTGAAGGGCGCGGACCGAACAAGGACGAGTGCACCTATCTGCTGGAGTTACCCGCCGACTCGCTGGAAGCCTCGATGATCTCGGCGGTCGGCGACGCCGCAAGCCGGCGGCGTTTTCGGAACCAGGCGGTCATTCTGGCCCAGATCGGCATCGAGACCGCCCCGTGCCCGGGGGCGTGCAAGTTCTGCGTGTTTGGCGAAGGGCATACGACCTTCACGCAGAGCGAGTTGTCGTTGCACGAGACCCTTGAAAGGGCCGCCGTGTTTACGGCTGGCGGGGACCTGTACGCGCTGTTCCTGATGACGATGCATACGTTCGGCTTCGAGCGGCTGCTGGGCGTGGTCGATGCGGTGCGCAAGGCGATTCCGCCCGCCACGCAGATCGTGGTCAACCTGGGTGATTTCGACCTCGCCCAGGCGCGCCGGCTCAAGGGCGTCGGAGTGGACGGGGCGTACCATGTCGTTCGTCTGCGCGAAGGCACGGACACGTCGCTCGACCCCGAACTGCGGAAAGCCACCATCCGGGCCATCCGCGAAGCCGGCCTCGACTGGTACTACTGCTGCGAACCGATCGGGCCGGAACACTCGGCCAGGGAACTGGTGGACCAGATATTTCTGGGCATCGAATACGGGTGTTTCCAACATGCGGCCATGCGTCGCGTGTACCTGCCTCAGTCGCCCCTGGCCGGCCACGGTCAGATCACGGAGCGTCGGCTCGCACAAGTCGTGGCCGTTGTCGCCCTGGCGTCCCTGGGATGCCCTGAGACTCGAAACATTGCCGTCCACGAACCCAACCTGCTCGGCCTGACCGCCGGCGCGAACGCCGTGTACGCGGAAGCCGGCGCCAATCCCAGAGATGTTGAGAAAGACACCGAAGGCCACCGCGGGCTGGACGTCGCGGGATGCCGCAAGATGTTTTACGAGGCCGGCTTCACCGCCCTGCTGCACGGCGACGGCGCCGCATCCGACCTCAACGCCGCCTCTCTGCGGAAGGAACCGTAGTGCTGTGTGTCGTGTGAAAGGGTGGGCGCTGCCCGCGATGGGGACTCCTACAGAATGGCGCCCACGGCGTGCGCGGAAGGACGGGGACTCGACGAGGGAGACCTCTGCATGAAACGGCGCAACTTTCTGAAGACCGCCGCCGGCGCCGCCGGCGCGGCACTGGCCGGCGAGCACGATCGGCCGGCGCTTGGCGCTGGGCCGAAGAGCGGCCGCCAACTCGCCGGGAAACTGCCGCGATGGCGCGGATTCAACCTCCAGGAAAAGTTCAACGCCGGGCGCAACCGGCCGTTTGCGGAATCCGACTTCGCGTGGATGCACGGGTGGGGCTTCGACTTCGTCCGCCTGCCCATGGACTACCGCTGCTGGACCGATAAGAACGACCCCTACACGTTCCAGGAGAAGGTCCTGAAGGAGATCGACGGGGCGGTCGAGTTCGGCAAGAAGTTCGGCATCCACGTCAGCCTGAACCTGCACCGCGCCCCCGGCTACACGGTGGCGCGGCCGCCCGAGAAACTGAACCTGTGGCAGGACGAGGAGGCCCGGAAACAGTTCGACGCCCAGTGGGCCATGTTCGCCAAGCGCTACAAGGGCATCCCGTCCGAGCGCCTGAGTTTCGACCTCGTGAACGAGCCGGCGAAGGTTCCGAACGAGGTGTACGCCAAGGTGGCCCGCCGCGTCGTCGCCGCCATCCGCAACCAGGACCCCGACCGCCTCATCATCTCCGACGGCAACCAGTGGGGCAACGTGCCCGTGATGGAACTGGCCGACCTCAGCATCGCCCAGAGCACACGCGGGTACCAGCCGTTTCAACTGACGCATTACAAGGCGTCGTGGGCGGGCGGCAACTGGGCCGAACCCACGTGGCCGCTCAAACGGGGCAGCGAGGTTCAGGACACGGCGTGGCTCCGCAAGAAGTACATCGAGCCGTGGAAACGCCTCGAGGCGGTGGGCGTGGGCGTCCACGTGGGCGAATGGGGCGCCTACAACCGGACACCGCACGACGTGGTCCTTCGATGGATGCGCGACGTGCTGACGCTGTGGCGCGAGGCCGGCTGGGGCTGGGCCGTCTGGAACTTCCGCGGCTCCTTCGGCCCGCTCGACTCGAAGCGGGCAGACGTCCAATACGAAGACTTCCACGGCCACGCGCTCGACCGCAAGATGCTGGATCTGCTCAGGCGGTTCCAAGGCGGCGGCGGTCCAGCCGTGCGATAGAGCGCGGCAGAGGAGTACGCCGGCCAACGTGGCTCGGTCCTGAGCGCTCGCGCGGGCAGGATTCAACCGCCGCGCGCCTTGACTTGCGGCCGTCTTTGATGTATACTTTGAGTGGATAAAATAGAGGGACGTGCACCCGGGGTCGGTCTGCCGATAGGCGGGCGGGCCCCGTTTTTTTGTGGCGTGAGAAGGGGCGGCCGCGGGTGGAGGTGCGCCATCCGCCGATGGGCCGCAGCGACGTGTCCGAAGAGTTGGGCGTATCAGACTCACGCGGCCGTCCGAAAACGTCCGATAGAGTGGCAACTTCCCCCAGAAAGGTCCAGGAACCATGTTGCACCGACTCATCATCTGCTCAATCGCTGTCGGGATGCTCGTCGCTTCGCAGGCGGGCGCGCAGCCGTCCTCGTTCGACTTGCGCGACGTGGGCGGCACGTCGTACGTCACCTCCGTGAAGAGCCAGAAAGGCGGCACCTGCTGGTGTCACGGCACGATGGCCGCCATCGAGAGCAACCTTTTCGTGACCGGCAACTGGGCGGCCGCCGGAGAGAGCGGCGAGCCCAACCTCGCCGAATACCATCTGGACTGGTGGAACGGCTTCAACCAACACAACAACGACGACCGGGTGCCTCCGGCCGGCGGCGGGCTGACGGTCCATCAGGGCGGCGATTACCTGATTGCGGCGGCCTACCTTGCCCGCGGCGAGGGCGCCGTCAGAGAACAAGAGGCCGAGGGCTACTGGTACGATCACACACCCGACCGCGGCAGCGAGACCTACCACACATACTACGTCCGCGACATCGAGTGGTACACCGCCGGCGCCGACCTCGCGAACATCAACACCATCAAGAACGCCGTCATGACCGACGGCGCTTTGGGCGCCTGCATGTACTGGGATGACGGGCTCTATTCGGGCGGCACGCACTACCAGCCTCCGGCCGACGCCAACCTGCCCAACCACTCGATCTCCATTGTGGGGTGGAACGACAGCAAGGCGACGCAGGCCACCCAGAACGGCGCGTGGCTGTGCAAGAACAGTTGGGGGAACGGCTGGGAAGACGGCGGATACTTCTGGATCTCCTACTACGACAAGCACACCTGCCAGCACCCCGACATGGGCGCCGTCTCCTTCCAGGACGTCGTGCTGAATCCGTACAACACGATCTACTCCCACGACTATCACGGCCGGCGCGACACCCTGGCCAACGCCGAATCGGCCTTCAACGCCTTCACGGCTGCGGCCGACGAGCCGCTTGCGGCCGTCAGTTTCTACACCGCCGACGATGACGTCGATTACACCGTCCGCATCTTCGACCGCTTCCAGGGCGGCGAGTTGCTCGACGAACTGACCTTCACGTCCGGCGCCATCGCCCATACGGGCTTGCACACCGTGGACCTCGACACGCTTGTGCCGCTGACCGAGGGCGACGAGTTCTACATTTTCCTGGAACTCTCCGCCGGTGGACAGGCCTACGACCGCACTTCCGACGCCGAAACGCTGCTCGGCGAGTCGGCGACGGCCATGACGGTGGTCTCCGCCTCCAGCCCCGGCCAGAGTTACTACCTCGACGGCGGCGCCTGGCTCGACCTCCATGACTACAACGAGACCGCCAACTTCTGCATCAAAGGGCTGACGGTGCCCGAGCCGACCACACTGTCGCTCGTGGCGTTCGGCGTGCTGGTGCTTCTTCGCCGCCGCGCGTAGGCCGCCGCGCTGCCAACCGCGCTTCAGCCTCAGTGAATCGCTCACTTCCCGTTGACGATTGATTCGGCCCGCCCTATCCGGTATCACATCCCGTATGAGCGTCCTGTTCGATCCGAACCGCATCTCCGTGCCGGAGGAGGGGCCGGAGACCGTCTGGCAACTCACCGCTCGCATCCGCGGCGTTCTCGAAGACGAGTTCCCCAAGGTCTGGGTCGTGGGCGAGGTCTCGAACCTCAATCGCCACACGTCCGGCCACGTGTTCTTCACGCTGAAAGACGAGCGGGCCGGCATCCGCTGCGTCGTCTGGAAGTCGGTCGCCGGCCGCCTGCCGCCCGAGATGGCCGACGGCCTGGAGGTCGAGGTGCGCGGCCACATCAGCGTCTTCGAGTCGCAGGGCAACTACCAACTCTACGTCTCGCGCGTGGTGGCCCGCGGCGTGGGTGCCCTGGAGGTCGCCTTCCGCCGCCTGAAAGAGAAACTCCAGAAGGAGGGCCTCTTCGACACGGCCCACAAGAAGCCGCTTCCCGCCTTCCCGCGGCGCGTCGGCGTGGTCACGAGCCCCACCGGCGCAGCCGTCCGCGACATCATCCACGTGCTGACGCGCCGCTGGCCGGCCATTGAGATCGTCCTCGCGCCCAGCCGCGTGCAGGGCAAGGGCGCTGCCGCCGAGATCGTCCGCGGCATCCGCAACCTCAACCGTCTCCCCCGGCTCGACGTCCTGATCATCGGGCGAGGCGGCGGGAGCCTGGAAGACCTGTGGCCGTTTAACGAAGAGGCCGTGGCACGGGCCATCTTCGCGTCCGAGGTCCCGGTCGTCAGCGCTGTCGGCCACGAGACGGATTTTTCGATCAGCGACTTCGTGGCCGACGTTCGCGCGCCCACGCCCTCGGCCGCCGCCGAGATCACCGTCAAGGATCGCCGGGAGGTCATGGCCGCCCTCGACGCGACACGCGGGCGCCTGACGCGCGGCCTCAGACACCGGCTGGAGGTCATGCGGCACGGCCTCGCGCTCATCGAAAAGAGCCGCTATTTCCGCTACCCGCAGGAACTCGTCCTCGGCCGCGTCCAGACGCTCGACGACCTGGCGGGGCGGCTGGTCGCAAGCGTCCGTGGCCTTGCCGCCGACCGCCGCGTGCAACTGGAAGGCGCAGCGAGCCGCCTGGCCGAACACGCCCCGCGCGTCGCCAGGCAGCGGGCGTCGGGGGCCGTCCGGATGCTCGCGTTTCGCCTTCGGGCGGCCCAGCGGACGCTCCTCGTGCATCGCTGGGGCGCACGGGTCGGCGCGCTCGCCGAACGCCTGACCGACCTCGACCCCGACCGGGTCCTGGCGCGCGGTTACAGCCGCACGGTGCTCGAGCGGACGGGCGCCTCGCTCACCCGCGCCGCCGACGCCCGCGGTGGCGACCTCCTGCGCACGCTCCTCTCCGAAGGCAAGGTCCAAAGCCAGGTCACCGCAACAAGCAATGCGCGGCCAGTACGGGCCGAGCAAAACCAAGCACGGCCGGGCAAGACCGGCCGTGGCACATCGGGTCGCCGGCGCAAACGCCGCACCGACGACAACCCGACGCTGTTCGACGACCGTTAGCCGCCGCGCTTGCGCGGCGCGACCCGTTAGCCGCCGAGTTTTGCGCGGCGCGACCTGTTAGCCGCCGGACTTGTCCGGCGCGTGCCGTGGAGGAACCAACATGCCCAAGAAAAAACCAGCCACCCCGAAGCAGCCCACGTTCGAGCAGCGTCTGGCGCGGCTCGAAAGAATAGTCGAGGAACTCGAATCCGGCGACGTGGGACTCGATGCGTCGCTCCGGCTTTACGCCGAGGGCGCCGAACTCATCAAAGCCTGTCGCAAGACGCTCGGCGAGGCCGAAAAGAAGATCACCAAACTCACCGAAACGGCCGGCAGAGACCTCGAGGAAGAACCGTTCGAGCCGCAGGAGTAGGCGCGCCCCGGCCTGTGTCTCAGCGGCGTTTCTTTTTCCGATTCCCCGCCCGTCCGCGGCCGGCGCGCTTGGCGGGGCGGGTGGGTTTCTTGGCGGCGCGGGTGGATTTCTTGGCGGCCTGGCGGGGTATGCGTTCGGTTTTCTTCGCGTCGGCTTTGGCGGATGGGCGGCGACGACGTTCGGCCTCAACCGGTTCAAGATCCAACTGCCGCCGCGCGATGTCCACCCCCGCGATGCGGACCTCCAACGTCGATCCCACGCGAAGTTCGCGCCCCGTACTGCCGCCGACGAGCGCCAAGCGGCGGCGGTCGAACCGGTACCGGTCATCCGAGAGGCTGGAGATGTGCACGAGGCCGTCGATGAGCAGTTCCGGGTTCTCGACGAACGCGCCGAACGCCTGCACGCCCGTCACGATGCCCGTGAAGGTTTCGCCGATGCGGCCCTGAAGGAATTCAAGGAGTTTGATCTTCGTCAGTTCCCGTTCGGCCGCCTCCGCCCGCCGCTCGGTCCGAGAGCAGTGGGCCGCCACCTCGGCGAGCGAGCGTCCGTCGGCCGTGCGGGCCCGCGCCGGCGCCTTCTTACGGCGACCGCCTCGCCGTTTCTTCGCGCCGCCGCGCGCGACCTCGTCGAAGAGGCGGTGGACCGTCAGGTCGGGGTACCGCCGGATGGGCGAGGTGAAATGGCAGTAGGCGCTTGAGCCGAGGGCGAAGTGCTCCTCCTTCTCGATGCTGTACTCGGCCTTCGCCAGGCTCCGCAGCACCGCCAGGTGGACGCCGTAGGCTTCGGGTTTTCCGCGGACGGCGGCGAGCAGCCGCTGGAGGTCGTGCCGGCTTCGCGGGTTCTTGAGCCGGTAGCCGATGCTCCTGGCGTGGGCCTTGAGTTCCTCGGCGGCCTCGTCGTCGGGGTCGGGATGGATGCGGCGAATGCAGGTAACGCCCGCGCGGTCGAGTTGGCGGGCCACGGCCTCGTTGGCCTCGACCATGAACATCTCGATGATGCGGTGGCTGAAACTGGTGTCCTCCGGATGGGCGGCGACGACGCGGCCTTCGTCGTTGAACTCCAGGTCCACGTCCGGCAGGTCGAGTTCCAGGTATCCGAGCCGCCTGCGGCGCTCGAGCAGCCGCCGCGCGAGCCGCTCCATGCCGCGAAGGAGCCGGACCACCCCGGCGCCGAGGCCCCGCGTCCTGCTGCCGAGGGCGGCGGTCGCCTGCTTGTACGTCAGGCGCCGGGAACTCTTGAGAAACGAGTTGGCCAGGTCCACGTCCACGGGTTCGCCGCCCTCAGAGAAGGTGATGAAGACGCTCTTCGTCAGGCGCGTGCGGCCTTCCTGGAGGCTGCACACGCCGTTGGAGAGGATCTCGGGCAGCATCGGCAGGACCGTCGTCGGCAGGTACACGCTCGTGCCGCGCTCGCGGGCCTCCTCATCCAGCGGCGACCCCGGCCGCACGAAGTGGGCGACGTCGGCAATGTGGACGCCGAGCGTCGCGCTGCCGTCGTCGTGTTCGGTGAGGCCGATGGCGTCGTCGAAGTCGCGGGAGTCCTCGGGATCGATGGTGATGATGGTCTCGCCCGTCAGGTCGCGCCGGCCACGGAGGGCGGCATCGCTGAGGCGGTCGGCCGCGCGGCGGGCGTCGGCCAGAACCGCGTCCGGGAACTCGTCCGGCAGGTCGAACTGACGGATGACCGCCAGCGTATCGACGCCCGGGTCGCCGCGCTTGCCCAGGACCTCAACGATGACGGCCTCGCCCGCCTCGCCGCGAAGGGCGTACCGCAGGACCTCGAAGACGACCTTGTCCTTGGGGTGGGCGCCCGCGCTGGAGGCGTCGGGCACGGCGAAGGCCTGGAGCAGGACGCCTCCGTCCGGCCGCACGACCGGGCCCGTCTCGGTCGCGTAGTAGGTGCCGACGAAGCGCGTCCCGCCGCGCTCGCGGACCTCGACGATGCGGCCGAAGTATCCGCGCCGGCCTTTGCCGGCGACCTCGGCGAGGACGGTGTCGCCGGTGACGGCATCAAGGGTTTCGTCGGGCGGGATGAAGAGGTCCTCGCCCTCGGTCGGCCCGCCAGCGGCGTCGGGTTCAACAAAACCGAAGCCGCGCGCCGAGAGGCTGAACCGCCCCTCGATGGTCCGCGCGCGTCCGCGGCGTGGCCGCTCTTCGCGCGGCAGGCGGAGTCTGCCGGCGGGGGCGGCGATCTCGCCGTCGCGGATCATCCGCTTGACGAGGACCCGGAACTCGGCGTAGTCCTCCTCGGCCACGTCGAAGAAACGGGACAGCCGCCGCAGTTTCATCGGCCGGTAATGGTGAGACTCGAGGTGCTCGAGAATCTTCTCGCGTGTCGTCATGCAGGCTCTTTCCGTGTAACGGTCGCAAGAGACAGTATAAGCGCCGCCCGGCACGGTATCAATCCGCAGCGGCCGACAGCGCCACGCCAGCGCTCAGCCACAGCCGGGTGCCACCCGCCAAATCCGCAGCGGTCCCTTGCCTTTGGGCACGCAGGGGCGTACGCTCTAAGGGCACACGCATGCGGAGACAGACGCCATGGCCGAGAACGAGGGCTTTGACGAGGTGCTGGAGCAGGCGAAGCGGTTGGGCGAACTGATCCGCACGCACCCGCGGTACGTGACGTTGCGCGCCGGCGACGAGGCCGTCCGGGCCGACAAGACCGCCACCGACGCACTGGAGGCCTACAACAAGGCCGCCGCAGAGATTGCCCGCAAGGAGGCCGCCACCGAGCCGGTCGAGGTTGTCGAGAAACGGGAACTCCAGCGCCTGCACAACGCCGTGGCGGCCAACGAAACGATCAAGGCCTTCACGCTGGCCCAGGCCGATTACGCCGAACTGATGCGCCGAATGAACGACACGATCTTCCGCGCCATCTCGCAAGGCGAGCAGGAAGCCGAGCCCGCCGAGCCGGCGACGCCAAGTTAGCCGGCGAGTTGACTCGGCGCGTTGCACGCGCCGCGCCCGCCGCCGCGGGCGTTGCCCGCTATAGCGGGTCTTCGACAAGCGCGGCGGCTAACGTGCACGAACGCTTCACGCTTCAGTCGGCGTCCTCGTCATCGGCGCCCAATTCCTCGAACCCTTTGAACAGGCGACCTTCGAACATGCGGTTCCAGGCGGTCCAGCGGCGCGACGGGTCGGCGTCGGATGCCACGTCGCGCCAGAAGGCGTGCAGTTTGGCGTCGAGGTTGTCGAGGTGGTGCAGGGCAAACGCCTCGGCCGTCATCGGCAGTTTCGGGCTGCCGAACTCGTGCTCGCCGTGATGCGCCAGGACCAGGTGCCGCAGCACGTGAGCCAGTTCCTCCGGGAACTCGGTACCGGCGGCGCGGACCTGGCGGATCTTTTCCTGGAGCATCAGGACGCCCTGCACGATGTGGCCGACGAGATTCCCGGCGTCGGTGTAGCCGAACGACTCGGCATAATGCAGTTCGCGGGTCTTTCCGATGTCGTGCCAGAGGACGCCGAACAGGAGCAGGTCGCGGTCGAGTTTCGGGTAGTGCTGGCAGATGAGGACGGCCGCTTCGGCGATGCTCAGCGTGTGTTCGAGCAGACCGCCGAGGTAGGCATGGTGGAGTTTCTCGGCGGCCGGGGCACGCTTCAGCGCCGCCATCAGGTCCGCATCCCCCCACACCACGTCGAGCACCGCCCGAAGCGCCGGCCTCTCGATCGTGTCCAGGACCTCCTTGAGGCGCACCAGATGTTCCTCCGGGTCGCCGGGGCCCTTGGGCAGGAAATAGGCCAAGTCAACCTCGTTGTCCCGGGCGGGCCGCATGGCCTCGATAACGATCTGCGGCGCGTCGTTGTATTGGCCCACGCGGCCCTTGACCATCGCGTAACCACCCTGCGGAATGGCGGCAAACAGCGCCTCGGTGGCATCCCACATGACGGCGGGCACCTCGCCCGTGCGGTCGCGGAGTTTGGCCGAGATGAACAGCGTCCCTTTCTTGGTGGTCCGCAGGTCCTTCTGCGCCACGTGGAACACCGCCTCAACGATGGTGCCCGGAATGGTCAACTGGTTGACGAACGTTCGTGGCATTACGTTCCCCTTGACAGCGGCCGTGAGGCCCCTTCTATCGCCCGAAACAGTCGAGCGTCTGCTGGTACAGCCGGCGGAACTTTGCTGGGTCGATGCATTCCACGTGCCCGTCGGCGAAGAGGACGTTCAGACGCGGCGGCTCCCGGCCGTCAGGATACACCTCGTAGGCGAGGACCGCCAGAAGCCAGTCGCGTTCGGTCACCCGCTTCGTGAGGGGCACGAGTTCGTAATCGCCCGCCGGCCGGTGCGTCTTCAGGGCGGGGTTGCGGAGAACCGCCGGGTCGCGGATGAGGTTCGCCCGCGTCAGGTCCGACCAGGTCCTCGGGAACGTCCCCTTGATGGTGCGATAGACGTGGACGGCCTCGCCGAGGATCAGCAGGTTCCGCGCGCTGGCGTTGCGGGCCACGTCGTCGGAGGTGACCTGCCTGACGGTTTCGACCAGGTTGTTGACGAAACGGTAGGCGGCGCTGCGCGACATGGCGAGGTGAACCGTCCCCTCGTCGGCCGTGGCCCGGTAGAGCGGTTCCGACGCCGGTTCCTCAAGCGGTTGCCCGCCGAGCAGGGCCGGCAGGGCCATCTGAAGCGGATCGGCCAGCGCCTGGAGCAGGTCGGCCATGAACCGCGCCATCTTCGGCGAGGCAAAGCGCACGCGGGCGCGAAGCGCGTCGGCCTCGCGCGCGAGGTCCAGCGACCCCGTCACGGTCTCGGCCTCGAGCGCGATCCGCACCAGGTTGTAATACAGGGCGAACGCCATCAGCGCGTCGGCGTCCATGTTCGGCCGCAGCGTCTTCTGTTGGAACCGCCGGTACTCCTCCAGGATCACGTCCTTCAGGCTGGCCGGCACACGGACGACGAAGGTGATCTCGCCGGGCGGGGCCGGCGTCTGATTCGTTGCGGCGCCGGTCTTCGGCCCGCGCGCGGCCACTAGCATGCGGGCCAGATAATCACGGTTCGACGCTATCACCGCGATGCGAGGCTCGGGGACGGCCAACGTCTTCTCAGTGCCAAGGCTGTAAACGGGCGTCGGGACGCCCGGTATGGGAACGACCGGGCGCGTCTCCTCGAGCAGGTCCTTGGCTTCGACGTCGCGGCTCATGTGCAGGATCAGGCCGAAGTTGCCCTCATCCAGAAGGTCCTGCGGCGAACTCACCAAGCCGACCGCCACGACGTCCTTCTCCAGATCGATGGCCGGCGGCAGGATCTCCGTGAGTCGTCGGCGCAGGCGCAGCGCGGGATCGGCGAGCATCTTCCACAGGTTGGTCCTGGCGAGCGCAGCCATGCGGACGTGGACCACAAAGTCAGCGTCATTGGGAATGTAGGCCAGCACGGGCGAGGGCGCGGGCGGCGCCGTAGCGACGGCGGACGCAGCCGGCCCCGGACTCTCGGCGGACCCCGTGTGCAGCGGCCCCGCAGCCGCCAGGGTGACAAGCGCGACGACGATTCCCACCACTCCTCTCCCCCTTCGCCAGAGTGTTGTCGAGCAATCCGCCATTATAGGACTGGGCACACGTTGTTGCCACGCTTTTCAACGAACGCGACGCACCCACCGCAACTTTTCCTTGCTCCGGGGACGCAGCGGGCCTATTATCCGACTCGTGCACCCGGGCCGAACCCGCCGCGCCCGGCCCGTACGGGTGGGGCGGCGGCGGGTCGCGTTCCTTAGACGCGACCTCTTCAGAAGCGAACCAGTATGGCAAACGAGTACGAACAAGCGAGACGCCGCAAGGCCGATATCCTCCGCCAGAAGGGGCTGGACCCCTTCGGCCACCGGTATCCCGACACGATCGGGGCGGACGAGGCGCGGCGGCGCTACGAGACGGTGGGCGATGGCGCGCCGGCCCGCGTGGCCGGACGGCTGACCGCCCTGCGTGAGTTCGGCAAACTCGTCTTTGCGGACCTTTCGGACCGGACCGGCCACATCCAACTCGCCTTCAGCAGGAAGGTTCTCTCGGACCAGGACTGGGAGCGGGTCAAACTGCTGGACCTCGCCGACTGGGTCGGCGCCGAAGGCCGCCTCGTCACCACCCGGACGGGTGAGATCACGGTCGAGGTGGCCGGGTTCGACATCCTGACGAAGGCGCTCCTGCCGCCGCCCGAAAAATGGCACGGCCTGCAGGACGTCGAGGCCCGGTATCGCCGGCGGTACGTTGACCTGTTTGCCAACCCCGAGGTGCGTGAGGTTTTTCTGAAACGGTCGCTCATTCTGGAGGAGGTTCGCGGGTTTCTGCACCAGCGCGGGTTCGTGGAGGTCGAGACGCCGGTCCTCCAGCCGATTTACGGCGGGGCGGCCGCGCGGCCGTTCGTCACGCACCACAACGCGCTCGATACGGACTTCTACCTGCGTATTTCGCCGGAACTGTACCTGAAGCGGCTGCTGGTGGGCGGCATGGACCGCGTATTCGAGATCAGCCGCGTGTTCCGCAACGAGGGCATCTCGACCAGGCACAACCCCGAGTTCACGCTCCTGGAACTGTACCAGGCCTACGCCGATTACACCGACATGATGGAGATCGTCGAGACGCTTCTGGAGCACCTGGCCCGCACGGTCTCCGGCGGCAAGACGTGCCTGCCGTTCGGCGATACGGAACTGGAGTACAAGGCGCCGTGGCGGCGGGCACGGTATGCGGATCTGCTGGAGGAGTACGCGGGTCTCGTGCCGGGCGACGACCCGGCCGTACGTCAGAAGGCCCGCGAACTGGGTATCGAGGAAGGCGGCAAGCACCTCGACGTGGTCATGCACGACATCTTCGAGGCCACGGTCGAGCCGCACATCATCCAGCCGACTCACGTCTGTGACTGGCCCGCGCGGCTGTGCCCTCTGACGAAACGCAAGGCCGACTACCCCGACATCGCCGAGCGGTTCGAGCCGATGGTCGCCGGGATGGAGATCGGCAACGCCTATACGGAACTCAACGACCCGGACGTGCAGCAAGAGGCGCTGGGCATCCAGTTGGCCGGCCAGGACGAGACGATGGCCGTCATGGACACCGACTTCCTGGAGGCCCTCAAGCACGGGATGCCGCCGGCCGGCGGGTTGGGCATCGGCATCGACCGCCTGGTCATGCTGCTTGTGAACGCGTCGAGCATTCGCGACGTGGTGCTGTTCCCCGCCCTGCGGCCGCGCGGCGGGGCCGACGGCACGGGCGGACAGGCGCCCGACGCCGACGAGGCGAGTTAGCCGCCGGGCTTGTCCCAGTACGGACCCGTATGGGCCCGGCGCGTCTGGCCCGCCTCGCGCTTCGAAACCGATATAGCGCACGAGGGCCTATCGCATGGACGGACAGTGGCTGGCGTCGCCGTGGCTGATTCCGGCCGCCGTCGGGGCGGGCGTTGTGGCGCTCGGCCTGCTCGCCCTGATGCTTGCCACGCCGGTCTATAAGCACATCATCTGCGCCAAGTACCTGTTCTGCGGCTGGAAAGCGGTGGTGCCGCTGGTCTCGGCATTGCCGGCCGCCCTCGGCGTGTTCCTGCTGATCCTCGTGTTCGCGATCATGGACGGCTTCGTGCGCGAGACGCGCGAGATGACTCGCGGGACGCTCTCGGACATCATCGTCGATGCCCACATGGAAGGGTTGCCGCACTACGAGGAACTCGCCCGGCGTATCGAGGCGATCGAGGGCGTCGAGGCCGCCAGCCCGGTCATTCAGACCTACGCCGTGGCACGGGTCAAACCGCGTCTGAGCAGCATCAAGCCGCTCGTGCGGCCGTGTGTCATCATCGGCATCCGCCCGGGCGAGAAGGCCGAGATGGGCCGCTTCCACGAGTACCTTCAGCGGCAGCGGGGGTCGCAGTATGCGGCGGCCGACCTCCTGAACGTACCGGAGGCGTGGCACCGCGGCCCCCGTCCGGCGCGGCCGGGGTGCATCGCCGGAGTCGGCGTCATCGGTGCGCCGATGAGCAGTCCCGTGCCGGAGACCATGCGGGAAGGGGCCGGGCGGCGGGTGCTGGCAGCGTTCCTGGCGGTCCCCGCAGCCCTGGCCAGCCTGTTTGTGTGGCGGGCCGGACGCCGCCGCCAGGGACGCGCAGGCTGGACGGTTGCCACGATCCTGTGCGTCGTGGTGTTCATGGCGTTGGTTGCGGCGGCCTCCTTCATGCCGGTCCGCGAGGTCCAGATTACGCGGCCGCAGGTCATCGACTTCCCTCTTCTTCCGTATGGCGGGGATCTGGTGGTCTCGACGATTCCGATCCGCCCGAGCGGCGCCCTGGCGATGGAAGCGGGCGGCATCCCGAAGGTCTCCAGCCGCGCCTTCACGGTGGTGGACCGGTTCAAGAGCGGCTACTGGGAGGCCGACTCGTCGCACGTGTACGTGGATTTCGACGTGGCCCAGCAGATGGCGGGGATGGACGCCCAACCCGCCGCCGAAGGCAAGCCCGCCGTGCCGGCACGGACGAACCAGATTCAGGTCAGGATCGCCGACCCGTCCCAGGCCGAGACGCTCGTCCGCAAGATCGAGGACGTGTGGCGCGACTTCGGCCGCGAGCGGCCCGAAGTGGGCGTCCTGCAACTTTCGATCAACACCTGGGAGACGCAGCAGCGGATGATCCTGACGGTCGTGGAGGTTGAGCGGAACATCACGGCCCTGATGCTGGGCGTGATGCTTCTCGGGTTCGGCGTCCTGATCGGCCTGATCTCGTACGTCATGGCCTACATCAAGGCGCGGGACGTGGGAATCCTGAAGGCCCTCGGGGCGCGCGACGCCGGCGTCGGCAGTTTGTTCTTGGGCTACGGGTTCATCATCGGCGTAATCGGCGTGACTGTCGGCATGACGGCGGCGCTTCTGATGCTGGCGAACCTGGACCCGATCGAGGTCTGGGTGAACCGGACGCTCGATATCGACGTGTTCCCGCGCGAGATGTACTACTTCGACCACATTCCTCAGCACACGTCGCCCGCCTGGTGCGTGGCGATCGGGGCGGGTGTGCTGGCCCTCTCGACGCTGGCGAGCATGGCGGGCGGATTGCTCGCCGCCCTCAAGCAGCCGGTGGAGGCGCTGCGCTACGAATGAACGCGGAACGCGGAAGGCGTAACTAGCCGCGAGCGTAAGCGAGTGGATAACCCATGGCCGACACAATCCTTCAAGGCGTGAGCCTCGTGAAGGAGTACCGGATGGGCGCATCGCGCCTGCGGGTCCTTCGCGACGTGGACGTGCGGGTGGCCCGCGGCGAGTTCCTGTGCGTCCTGGGCCCATCGGGCAGCGGCAAGAGCACGCTGCTGCACCTGCTGGGCCTGCTGGACCGCCCGACGGAAGGGCGCGTGGTCTTCGAGGGTCAGGACGCCTTCGCCCGGCCGAAGCGATGGCGCGACCGGATGCGAAACGAGGCTATCGGCTTCGTGTTCCAGTTCTACTACCTGATGCCGGACCTTTCGGTCCTCGCGAACACGCTGCTGCCGGCGATGGTCCGGACGCCGCTGGCGGCGTGGCCGGCGGTGCGTGGCGGCCACCGGCGCCGGGCGCTGGAGGTGCTCACAGACCTCGGCCTCTCGGAGCGGGTCGCGCATCTGCCGAGGGAACTCTCGGGCGGCGAACGGCAGCGGGCGGCCCTGGCGCGGGCACTCGTCCACCAGCCGCGCATCCTCTTCGCCGACGAACCCACAGGGAACCTCGATTCCGCCACCGGCGAGGAGATCATGCGGGTCATCACGCGCCGGACCCGGCGCGACGGCCTCACGGTCGTCATGGTCACCCACGACCAGCGGGTGGCCGAGCAGGCCGACCGCATCCTGCGCCTGCACGACGGTAAACTCTTGCGTGGGGCGTGACGGGCCGATACATTTTGGTGCTCGCCGGGCGGCGCGCTCGGGCGGCCGTGTCCGAGCCGCGACCGTGAGGGAGCGGACCGCTCGCTTACGCTCGCAGCTCGGCGGCCACCCGCCGGGGACGGCAGGAAGGAAGAGAATCATGGGGCTGAAGGTCTGGCTCAACGGCGACCTGGTGGACCGCGAGGACGCCAAGATCTCGGTCTTCGACCACGGCGTCCTGTACGGCGACGGCGTCTTCGAGGGCATCCGGTCCTACGGCGGCAAGGTCTTTCGCCTCCAGGCCCACGTTCGTCGGCTGTACGATTCGGCCCTGGGTATCCGCCTGACGATCCCCATCTCGCAGGAGGAGATAGCCAAGGCCATCACCGACACCCTCCAGGCCAATAGTCTCCGCGACTCCTACATCCGCGTCGTGGTGACGCGCGGCGCGGGAACCCTGGGCCTGGACCCGAACCGGTGTCTGGAGCCCAACGTCTTCATCATTACCGACAAGATCTCGCTCTATCCGGACGAGTTGTACGAGAACGGCCTGGACATCATCACGGCGGCGACGATGCGGAACCATCCGAACGCCCTCAACCCGCGCCTGAAGAGCCTCAATTACCTGAACAACATCCTGGCGAAGATCGAGGCCATCGACGCGGGAACGCTCGAGGCCGTCATGCTCAACCACCTGGGGTACGTGGCCGAGTGCACGGGCGACAACCTGTTCATCGTACGGGATGGCGCTGTGTTCACGCCGCCCATCGCGGCGGGGATCCTGGAGGGCATTACGCGCAACGAGATCATCGGCATCGCACGCGAGCAGGGCCTGGAGGTCCGCGAGGAAAACATCACACGCCAGGACCTGTACGTGGCCGACGAGTGCTTCCTGACGGGGACCGCCGCCGAGGTCGTGCCGGTGGTCCGGATCGACAAGCGGCCGATCGGCACCGGCAGGCCGGGCCCGGTCACGAAGCAGTTGGCCGAGGCGTTCCGCCGGCTAACGAGGGGGTAACTGCACCGCGATCCAGCCTTTGCGGTGTGCCGCAGCCCGTACGGGCCGTGTTCTTTCGCCCCTTTCGGAGCGCGAAAGACGGGCGGCCTGGGGCGTGATCGTGTAAGTTGTTGTGGCACAATCGCTTATGTTGCCCCCCCGCTTGGCGAAAAACCCCCGTCCTCTACCCGTCTTGCATGCCAGCGCTGCGGTATAAGAGCGAAAAAACGTCGGACGATTTGACTTTGGCGGCTTTATGAGTCATAATGGGAGTGGCCCGTTGGGAGGCGGGCCGGGACGTGACAGATTGAGTGCCGGGGGAGGTCGGCCAATGCGGCTGATCTCCTTTGTTTTTGCTACGGAGGACGAGAGCAGCGCTGGGCATAGCATAGGCCCGTTATGACGTGGCTCGGCAACTCTGGTTTTCCTCTTTCTTTGAGATGGGGGTGGGAAACTTTTCGTTCCGGAAAGGGTAAGATGATGTGTAAGACATCTCTCCTGTTGGTTCTTGTCGCTGGAATCGTCACGCTCGGAGTGATCGTGAACGCGGCGACAGCGGGATTCATTGTGGAAACGATTACGGTCGAATTGCCCACGGGCCCCGGCCACGGTCACAACGGGCCACCGGCCTGGGCGAAGTGTCCGGACTGGGTGTTCGACATGCAGGCCGAGAAGGGCCATCTGGGAATGCAGGAGAGGTTCAAGGGCCTCGACCCGTTCCCCCTTGTCGTTTCCGGCGAGACCGATGCCGACCCCGTCATGCACATCACCAAGGACGTGGAGAACAGTTCGGGCGTTCTCTGGAACGGTTACACGGTGGCCCTGGAGGGTACGGGCACCGAGTTTGTGGGCGCCGCCACGAGCAGCCACTTCGGGGCGGGCGTCGTGACGCCGAGCCTCATTACGTACACCGCGCCGGATACCGTTGCGCCGGGCGAGACACTTACGCTGGACTTCGACATCAACGTGGACGTGAGCGGCTTGTTCTCATTTACCATGACGCAGACGCCGGTGCCGGAACCGGCGACACTGGCGTTTTTCGGGCTCGGCAGCCTGGGGATCGTGGCGATGCGGCGCCGATGGGGGCGCTAGCACCGGCCGGGAAAACGGTAAGGTTTGAGAAGACTCGTCCCGCGGCGGGAGATGGCTGCCGCGGGGCGTTCCTTTGCGCCGAGCAGCACATGGAGGGTGGCACGGCAGCGGCGAAGCCGCGGCCGTGGGCCGGCCCGCGCCGGGGAGCACACGGTCACGCTGCGTGTGGCCGTGCCACCCCGCGTGCCGAGTGCGGCTGCACGGCCCAAGGGCCGTGCCACCCCGCCAGGAGGGTGGCACGGCAGCGGCGAAGCCGCGGCCGTGGGCCGGGTCGCGCCGGGGAGCACACGGTCACGCTGCGCGTGGCCGTGCCACCCGGCGTGCCGAGTGCGGCTGCCACAAGGCGCGCCACTACTTCAGCGTCGAGAGGTAGATGGTCAGGTTGGTGGCGATGGCTCTGGCGTCGGCCGTCTTGTAGCCGCGGCAACGGTGGGCCTGGTAGCCGGTCGTCGAGAAGACCACGTCGAAGGGCGAGTACAGGCCGATCATCTTCTCGCCGTCGTAGATGCCGGAGAACCGTGGTGTCTGGCGTCCGACTTGGCCGGCCTTCACGAGGGCCTTGCGGAAGCCGATGCCGGCGGTCAGGTTATATCCCTCGCCGCCGTCCATGCGGCCGTGGAGCAGCGGATGGCTGCCGGAGAGCATTTTCAGCGTCCACCCCATTTCGGTGGCTAGTTTGCGGACCGACCCGTCGAACGGCAGTGCCCCGGTGACGGCCTCGATCCAGAGGAACCCGCCCTCGGCCAGGTACTTTTTCAGAGCCGCCTTTTCGGGGGGCGTGAGTGTGAAGGCCCGCGATCCGCCGAGGTAGGCGATCACCCCGGGCGCAAGGTCTTCGATCGCCACGCCGCCCTCGGTGAACGGCGCCTCGGTCGGCTCGGTAACCTGGAGCGTGATGCCGGCCGCAGCCTTGACGTGCCTGGCCAGCGAAGCGAACCCGCGGTAGTTGGCGCCGGCCTCCCAGTTGCCGCCGTACTTGGCGCGGGCGATGCGGAGCGTTTTCTTCGGGCCGGCCTTGACGGGTCCGGTGAACTTGTCGGACTTGGGTGGTTCGCGTCCGGCGAGTTTCGCCCGAAGCGGGGCCCCGTCCGTCGCGTAGGTGTAGAGGTTGATGCCCCAGTCGAACAGGTACATCTTCTGGACGAGGGCCTTCACCTGCCAGGAACAGGAGATGTCGTCGGGGCTGTAGAAGACCGATGTGCGGACGCCGTCGTGGATGCCCAGGATTTCGGGCCGGGCCTTCAACTTCTGGAAGGCCTCCCAGACGCCGTGGTCCCTGGCGAGTTTGACCATTTTCCACTCGGGTCCCAGCGGGCGTGCCTTCGCCTCGGGCCACACATCGCGAGCGAACTTCAGGAACCACTTGCGAACCAGCGCGTTGCCGCACGATGCCTCAAACAGGATCGTGCCGCCGGTGTCGGTGAAGTCGCGGAGTTTCTTGGTCTGTTCGGGCGTGAAGGCGGGGATGCTCTCGGCGGTGATGTACAGAATGGGGGCGTCGTGGAGTTCGTCGAGCGGCGCCTTCAGGTGCACGATCTGCCAATGGAACATCTGCTCTTTTCGTTGCTCGATGAAGTGCGTCAGGTTGGCGATATCGCGGCGGTGGGCGTTCCAGACGCCCGGCTGCCCGTCGGGTCCGTCGAACTTGAGTTTGTTGAACAGGATGGGCGCGCGGCCCTTGTAAAGGAACAAGAGGGCGAAGCACGTCTGGTCCAGGCGGCCCCATGAGCCGTCCTTGCCCTGTTTCTTGATGACCTGGGCGGCCCCCTCCTTATACCAGTTGTGGGTGCCGAAGTACTTGTATCCGGCGGCGATGCCGACCCGTTCGACGCAGTACAACCAGTACAGGACATTCCCCTTGCCGACCCTCTCGGCCTGCGGATTGGTCTTGGTGTCGAAGTACTTGCCGAGCCATCCGAGTGCGGCGTCCATGGCCCGCTCGGTCTTGGTGGTCGTCCTGGGGCTCGCGCCGCGTTTGCACGGGCAGCCGCTGCCGGGTTCGAGGAAGTCGGCGATGATAAAGAGCGAGGCGAGCCCCGCCGCCGTCATCGACCCGGAGGGTTTCTCGTTCTTGTCCTGGTAGTACCACCCTCCGTTGTCCTGCTGGAACTGGAGATAGAGCGAGAGGGCCCTCTGGAGGTTCGCCGTCGGGTCGGGGAACTCGATTCCCGCTCGCTGGGCGTCGCGCATGGCCAGGATCGGCCACTGGGTGACGGAGAAATCGTAAGCGCCGCCACCTTCGAGTTTGTACCGCCATCCGCCGCCCGTGGCCTGGCCCATCTGCATCCGCATGATGTCTTCTTTGGCCTTGAGCGCCACGTGCCGCTTTCGGTCGCCAAGCAGATGCCTGTACAGGTACGAGAAGCCCATGACGCGGATGGGGACGGCGTAACCCTGCTTCTTGTCGAAACCGGCGTCGGCGTCCAGGTCCATCAGGTACTCCAGACCCTTGTCCATGTAGTCGCGGTTGGGGTGCTCGCCCATGTAGGCCAGGGTCATAAAGACCAGCGCGCTGAGGCCGCCCTTCATGCCTCCAGCGGTGAAGGACCCGTCAGGCTCGGCCTGGGCGATGAGGAACTGTCGTCCTCGCTCCAGGGCATTGCGGACGACTTCGTCGGTAAGACCCGCCGTGGGCTTGGGAGGTGGTGCGGACTCGGCTCCGGCGGCGGTGACAATCAGAAAACAGGCGACTGCGGCCGCAAGCAGGACGCCGACGCACCTGCGTGTCATCTGGAGACCCTTTCGCATTCCGATGAGGGTCTATTATCAGGCCGCCGGTCGGTTGGTCACGAACAGGATGATGTTGGCGGCCACGGCCCGGGCGTCCTGGGCCTTGTAACCGCGGCGGCCGTAGGCGTTATACCCGGTCATCGAGAACATGATGTCGAAGGGGCTGTAGAGGCCGACGAGTTTGTCGCCGACGTAGATGCCGATCAGGTTGGCATGGGGCCGGCCCAGTCGCATCACCCGCAGCGACCGGCTGAACTGGACGCCCGAGACGAGGCCGTAGCCGGCGCCTTTGTGCATGCGGCCGGTCATCAGCGCATGGGTCTGCGGAATGAGTTTCAGCGTCAGGCCGACCTCGGAACACAGTTTGCGGAAGGCGCCGTTAAAGTCGGTCGATCCGCCGGCGGCCTCCGCCCACAGGAACCCGCCCTTGGCAAGGTAGGTCTTGAGGGCCTGCTTCTCGGCCTCGGCCATCTTGATCTCGCCTGGGCCGATGAGGTAGGCGATGTCCCGGTTGCCGAGGTCGCTCGGGTTCACGCCGTCCTCCTCGATGGCCAGACTGACCGACGCCTTTTCGGAGAGGACCTTCTGGAGCCGCTGGAGCACCTTGTAGTTGCGCCCGGTCAGCCATTCCGGTCCATCGTACTTGACGCGAGCGAGGCGCAGACTCTTGCGGCTGCCGGCTTCGACCGGGCCGGGGTATCGGTCCTTTTCCTTGGGGAGGCGGGCCTGGAGTTTTTGCCTGAGGGGGCTCTGGTCGGTGGCGTAGGTGAACAGGTTGATGCCCCACTGGAACAGGTAACTGCGGCGGGCGTAGGCCTTGGTCTGCCAGGGGCAGGAGATATCGTCCATGGCGTAGAACAGGAAGGTGCGCATCCCGTCGTGCAGGCCCAGGATCTCGGGGCGCTGTTTGAGCGGATGCGGATGGGTGAACGACCCGTGGTCGGGGCCGAGCGGCTTCAGTTGCCACTGGGGCCAGACCTCCTTGATGAACTCGTTGGCCCATTTTCGCACCGCCGGGTTGCCGCACGACGCCTCCAGGAGGATCGTTCCGCCCGTGTCGGTGAACTGGCGGAGTTTCTTCTTGTGTTCGTCTGAGAACTCGGGCGCCTTCTCGGCCGTGATATAGAGGACCGGGGCGTCGTGCAGTTCCTCGACCGGGGCACGCAGGCTGACGATCTGCCAGTGGAACATCTGCTCTTTGATCTTCTCGATGTAGGAGGTCAGGTTGGCGATGTCGCGGCGGTGGTTGTTCCACTCGCCCTTATACTCGAGTTTGTTGTAGAGGATGGGCGCGCGGCCCTTGTAGAGGAACAAGAGGGAGAAGCAGGTTTCGTGGATGTTGCCCCAAGCCCCGCTGCCTCCCTGGGACTTTACAAGGTGCTCTGCCCCTTCCACGTACCAGTTGTGCTTGCCGAAGTACTTGTATCCGGCGGCGATGCCGACCCGCTCGACGCTGTAAAGCCAGTACTTCTCCCAGGTACCCTTCTTGGGATTCGTGCCGGCCTGGAAGTTGTCCCCGAGCCATCCGAGGGCGGTATCCACGCGCCGGTCGAAGTCGCCGCCGGCGCGGCGGCTTCGGCCGTTACGGCAGGGGCAGCCGCTCGCCAGATGCAGGTTGTTCATCGTGATGAAGATGCTGGCCAGGCCCGCCGCCGTCATCGAGCCGTAGCCTGACTGCTTTTTGTCCTCGTACCCCCAGGAGCCGTCCTGCTGCTGGTTGTCGAAATACAGTTTCTGGGCGCGTTCCCAGACGAAGCGGGGGATCTCGACGCCCGCCAGGGCCGCCTCGCGCAGGGCGAGGATAGCCATCTGCGTATTCGAGAAGTCGTACCGTCCGCCCGAGCCGCTGAGACTCGTGTAGTTCCACCCGCCGTGACTGCCCTGGGCCTGGACCAGCCACATGGCGTCCGCTATGAGCGCCTTACGGATCAGGTCCCGCCTCTTGCCCGACAACTTTTTCTGAAGATACGCGTATGCCATCGTCCGCATGGAACGGGCGTAGGTGTAGTTCATGTCCCGCGCCAGCAGCGCATTGATCCCATTGGCAATGACGTCACGGTTCGGATGGACGCCCGTGTAGACGAGCGTGTACATGGCCATCTCGGTATAGCCGCACGGCGTCGAGGCCTGGTGCCACTGGGTCTCGGGCCAGGCGCCGCCTCCGCCCTGCTGGCTTATGAGGGATTGTTGGGCCCTCTCGATGGCCTTGACGACCTGCTCGTCGGTCAGCGCAAAGGCCGTCTGCCACGTTGCGCCGACGAGCAGTGCCACAATCAGACCATGCAAGACAATCTTCCGCATCTGGTAACCTTTCGGGTATATCCCCGGCCCTGTCGTAAGCACCGCCACTACCTTATACGCGACAAGGCGCGCCCCTGTCGCAAAAAACTCGGCCCCCGTCCTGCCCTCCCTGGCCGGCCTTCCGGATGGTTCGGGTCCGCCGCTGTCCTGCGGCGCCTCCATTGCCATAGACGTTGCCGGACGGGCGATATTAGGCGGTGCCCGGATGGGCTGCGGCGACACGCGCCCAAGAAAGACCCGCGGCCCCGGCATGGCCCGAGGGCGGCGGCGAAAGACCGTCACACACGATGACGGAGCCGCCCGGCCGGGCGTCAGCGCTTGGCGCTCGGCAGACGCCGGCCAATACGGCGGCGGCGCTTGAGGACCTTCCGGCCACTGCGCGTCTTCATTCGAACGCGGAATCCGTGCCGCTTGTGGTGCTTGCGAGCCGACAGTTTACGTCCCGGCATGCCCATCGTCGTTCCCTTTCTGGGCGCCGGCGGTGCCCGCGCCGTTCACTTTGAACCTTGAACTTTGAACTTTGAACCTTGAACTTTGAACCTCTGTTCAGATCGGCATCCCCGTAATCCTGGCCTCGAAGACCAGGCGGTTGCCGACCACGCCCTGCGTGTCGAACACGGCCCTGCGGCTGCGCATCTCCACGGCCCGGCCCAACAGGATCAACCGGTCGCCCGGCGCCACCTGGCCGCGGAACTTCACGCCATCCACCCCGCCGAAACCGAGGAACCGCGGGTCCTTGCTCACCTTCCTGAAGTACACGCTGCACATCTGGGCGGCCGCCTCGATCATCAGAACTCCCGGCAGGAGCGGCCGGCCCGGAATGTGGCCGCGGACCCAGAATTCGTCGTCCCGCACCTCCTTGACCGCCACGATCTCGCCCGCCTCGGGATCCAGGTGGATCACGGCCGTCAACTGCTCCATCTCGTAGCGGTGCGGGTTGAACCGGCGAATCTCCTCGATCGGCATGACGACCGAAGAGAAGTCGATTTTCGCCAGGTCTACCAGGAGCGGCGGGGCCATGCGTCGTGTCCGTTTCTTTGCTCTTGGACCGCTCGCCGAAACCACAGGCCCGCTCCCCCGGTCGAGTCGGCCGTCTGGCGGCGACTCGCCCGGCCAAGGGCGGGCCCGGTATCCGGACTTCCCTTTCCTGACCCCGCTCGACCGCCTGCGATGCCGCTATCGAAGACGGCACCGGCGGGCGGGGTCCTGCAAGGCGCAATCACCTCGCGTCGGCTCTGCTGATACCACCTGTTCTACTCGGCAGGCGGTGCGGCAGGCGGTGCGGCAGGTGCCGACGGCGCGGCAGGCTCGGACTTCAGTTCCAGGCACTTGATGCGGACGGCCTGGGCGGCGGCCTTCACCTGCTGCATGGTTTTCCGCACCCGCGTGCCGGCGGCCTTGTTTCCATTGTCCGCCTTGAGCATGTCGGCCTCCGCGGATGCCACGATCTCTTTGAGACTGTCGAACTCCAGCATGTGGCTGCTCCTTCGCAAAAGGTCCGCAGTTCCGTGCGGGGACCGGAAACCCCCGCCGTGCCCAATCTACACGCTTTCCACGGGTGCTGTCAAAGGGAAAAACGGGCGTTTTTTGGCCGAAACCGCTTGTCAACCACCCCGAGGACGCCGCCACAGTCGGCCCGACTGAGATACCGACAGCAGGCTCTCGGCAGTCAGGGCCAGAGCCAGGGCCGCGATGACAAGCGGCGAGAGGTCCGTCCCGGCACCCCCCGAGAGCGCCGGAATCGCCCTTTCCGGGCTGAAATCGCCGCTTACGACCCGCACGCGGTCCTCGGCGAACGCCGCCGCCAGATGATCCACCCGCGGCGCAAGGTCGGCCGTCTCGTTGGGCTCGATGTTGACCGAGTAGTGGATTCTCCGGCCTTCACTCGCCGGCGAAATGTAATTCCCAGGGACGTCTTCGTAACCGGCCGGCCGGGATTGAGCGACGTTGCCGACGATCAGGTTCGCGACCTGCGGCCCGTCGGCGTGAGCCAGCGCCTCGGCGAGGGAATGCACGAGAACCACCCATTCGGGCCGCCCAGCCAGATCGCCCCAGTACGGCGACGGGCCAAACGCCAGCACGACCAGGCAGCCCTTTCCGTGCCGCTGTGCCTGAACGGCCGGAAGGCCGTCCCGGAAACGAATGACCGTGTTCTCCGTGCGCGGCAGGCACAGTTGCCGGCGAAACACCGGCGTATTCAGGTCGCCGCTGGTTCCGCCCTCAAACGCTGCCAGAAGGTCGCTCGTGTAGCCGGCCGGATCGATGGTAACCCCATCCGGCGACTGCTCGACGCCCGGGTCCCCACGTATGCCGAGCCAGTCGGAGAAGGTGGCGTCCTTCATCGGCCGGTAATCAGCAGGGAGCCATACGAGGCCCCCGCCGCGGCCGACAAATTCCCGCAGGGCCTCGATCTGGCGCGGATGCTGCGACCCGACCCAGAAGGCCACGTCGGCGCGGCCGAGCGCCGAAAGGTCCACTTGGGCCGCTTCGACGCGCGTCACCGGCTTCGGCACACCCGCTTCTCCCGCGAAGGCCGCCGCCACCAGGTCGGCCGACCGGACGCGGGCGTCGGGCTCCTCGGCCGCATCCACCACCAGCACCCGGGCCGCCCGCGGCGCCGCGACCGTAAAGTACCGCACGTTGTCGATGGATAAGACGTCAACCTGACCCGTGAATGGGACAGAATGACTGCCCGAAGCCGACGTGGTCCACCCGCCCATGCGACTGGCCCTAATACGGATGTTGCCTTGCCAGGGCCCTTCGTCTTGTGGCGGGACACGGAATCGGACGCGGCCGTTGCCCCTGAAACTTCTCCCCCTCCCGATCGTAGCGTGAAGCCATAGGGTAGGCGTAACGTCCGTTCGCGGGTCGGTTGCCCGGGCCTCGGCCTCGACGCACACGACGGGCTGGCCGTTCTCCATTTCGACGGTCACCCGGGGCAGGCCGACCCAGACGTTGGCCTCCGCGGGGGAAGTGGCCAGAATCGTGACATCGACGTCTGCCTTCGCAAAGGCGCCGGGCCGGAGGTCCGCCACCGCGGCCGGCGTGGCGTCGGTGGCCAGGATGAGGTGGGCCGCGCTGGCCTCGCTGGCGGTCTTGGGCGCGGCCAGGGCCTCGCGGATCGTCCGGCCGAGCAGATCGGACCGCCAGCCGGGGTCGGTCATCTCCTCCAGCGCCCGGCGGACCTCCTCCGGGCAGCCGCCGGCGCCCCGGCCGTCGGTCAGGGCGAGCGTAACCTCGGCCTCCTCGTCCAGTGCCCCCAGGACCCGCGCCAGGCGGGTCCGCGACCGCTCGAACGCCGACCGCCCCGCCGCATCGGCCATCCGCATACTGGGCGAGGCGTCGAGGACCAGGAGCCACCGGCCGCCGGCCGACCCGCCAATACGTGGTCCGGCCAGCGCCAGAACCAGCAGCGCCACGACCGCCAGCCGCACGACCAGCAGCGCCACGCGCTTCAGCCACAGCCGGCCGCGCGACGCCTGATGGGCCCCCTCGGCAAACCGCGCGGTCGGCAGGACGACCTTTCGCGCTCGCCGCCGACCCAGCAGATGGATCGCCAGCGGAATCGCCAGGGCCAGGAGCCCAACCAGAATGGCTCGGTTCGCGAAGGTCATGGGCTACGCGCTCCCCTGCGGGTCGGCCGGCGGCCGCCCTCGGCATACGCCCCGTATGGGCGGACGGGTCGCCGCTAAAAGGGGTGCTGCCGTTGGCTGTTCTAGAACCTGCGTTTCCGTTCCGAGAGAAACCGGCACAGCGCCTTGTCGAATGATGTGCTGGTGGTCATGCAGACGAAGTCGCCGCCCAAGTCGCGGACGCCGCGCTCGTAACCGTCCACCAGGTCGCGCAGACGCCGTGTGTACGCCGCGCGAATGTGGTCGGCGTCGGTAACGACGCATTGGCCGGTCTCGGGGTCTTCCAGGACGACGGGGCCGCTGAGGTCGAGTTCCCGCTCCATGGCGTCAAGTATCTGAAAGACCACGACGTCGTGGCCTCGGAAAGCCAGGTGCCTGAGGGCTTCGAGGACCGGTTCGGCCTCGTCCACGAGGTCCGAGAGTAGCAGAATCAGGCTTCGCCGCTTGACCCGCCGCGCGACCGCGTGTAGCCCTGCCGCCAGCGCCGTCGGGCCTTCGCCGTGAAGGCCGGCGAGTTCCGCGAGGATCCGGACGAGTTGGCGCCGGCTGGCGCGCGGCCGCAGGAGCCGGTTCAGTTGGCGCCCGAGAAGACCCAGGCCGACGGCGTCGCGCTGAGAGGTGAGGAGGTATCCGAGGGCGGCGGCCAGGACCGTGGCGTATTCCAGTTTGGTCATGGCGCCGGGCCGGCCGGCGTAGTCCATGCTGCGGCTGGTATCGACGAGGAGGTAAGCCTCGAGGTTCGTCTCCGCCTGGTAAGTCTTGACGTAGAGGCGGTCGCTCTTGGCCCAGGCGGTCCAGTCGAGCCTCTTGGGGTCGTCGCCGGGGACGTACTTGCGGTGCTCGGAGAACTCGAGGCTCAAGGCCCGGTAAGGCGAGTCGTTGAGGCCCGCCAGGAACCCCTCGACGATGAACTTGGCCCGCAGGTCCAGCCGCTGGACGCGGCGGACGATCTCGGGCACCAGGTATTGCTCCGGGCGAACCATGGTCTACTCGGCCGATGCGCCGACGGCGAGGCCGGCGTAACGGCGGACGGGAGGCTCGGGCACATCCGTCAGCAGCCGCTCGATGACCCCGACGGCGTCGATGCCGGCGGCCTCGGCCGCGAAGTTCGCCGCCACCCGATGCCGAAGCACCGGCACCGCCGCCGCACGGACGTCGTCCACCGCCACCGCTGCCCGACCGGCCATGGCCGCAAACGCTTTGCCTGCCAGGATAAGATGCTGGCCGGCTCTTGGCCCCGCGCCCCAGTCCACCATCTCCTTCACGAGGTCCGGCGCGCTCGGGTCGGCCGGCCGTGTCGCCCGCACCAGTTTCGTCGCGTAGGCCACCACGTACCGCGATACGGGGACCGACAGGACCGCTTCCTGAAGGGCCCGGATCTGGTCGGCCCCAAGGATGCGGGCTACCGGCTCGGATGTCAGGCCCGTCGGCGCCGTCAGAATCCGTTCCTCGTCGGCCGCCGACGGGTACGGCACGTGAATCGAGAACAGAAAGCGGTCGAGTTGGGCCTCCGGCAGCGGATACGTGCCCTCCTGTTCAATCGGGTTCTGCGTGGCGATGACGAAGAACGGCGCCGGCAGGTCGTACGTTTCCTGGCCGACGGTGACCTGGCGTTCCTGCATAGCCTCCAGCAGCGCCGACTGGGTCTTGGGCGGCGCGCGGTTGATCTCATCGGCCAGGATGATATGGGCGAAGATGGGGCCGGGGACGAACCGGAACTCGCGCCGACCGTCCGGCGACTGGTCCACCAGGTCGGTGCCCGTGATGTCCGACGGCATCAGGTCGGGCGTGAACTGGATCCGTTTGAATGAAAGGTCCAGGGCGGCTGCCAGGCTGCGGACCATCATAGTTTTCGCCAGCCCCGGCACGCCCACCAGCAGGCAGTGTCCGCCGACGAAAACGGTGGCCAGCATCTGGTCAACGACCGTGCGTTGTCCTATAATGCGCCGGCCAACCTCCGCGACGAGGCGGTCGCGGACGTGCTTGAATTCGGCGAGTCGCTGGTCAAAATCCATGTCGGCCATATCAGGCAGCATAGCAGTCGTAAGTTATTTCCCGGAATACGGTTACGTTGCGTGCGTCCCAAGACGTTTGCTTAAGGCCCGCGCAGGGCGTTAGTCGATAAATCCGGCGAGAACCCAGGAACCCGCTGACGAGGCGCCCGATGCCCGCAAGTCGCACGAACGTCGCATGCGGCAGGCCGAGGGTCCGCGCCCTGTTTCTATCGGCGATTGCGGCTGCGGCGGTTAGCGCTTTTCCGCCCCATACGCCGGCCGCAACGCCTCCTACCGGCCGCCAGATTCGTGCCACCATCCTGCGGTCCATCGAGGCCATGAAACGCGCCCAGAGGCCCGACGGCCGGTGGCCCGATTACGCCCAGAAGGGCGGCGTCACGGCGCTGGTCACCTACGCCTTGCTCCAGGCGGGAGTGTCGCCCAACGACAAGGGCGCTGCGGCCGGCCTGGAGTCTGTCCGACGCCTCAAGAACCAGAGCACGTACGTCGTATCGCTGAAGGTGCTGGCCCTGGTGGCCGCCGACCCCGCCCGGTACAAGGCCGAGATCCAGGCGGCGGTGGACTGGCTCGTCGGGCTGCAACATGCGACCGGCGCGTGGGGCTACGGCAAACCACCTCCTTCGGCGATCGCAGACCTGAAAGTGGGCGGGGCGTTGCAGACCGCTCGCAGCGAGGCCGAACTCCGCCGGGCCTACGGGCGGCCCGACGCCTCGAACACCCAGTTCGCCATCCTGGCCTTGAGCGAAGCCGACCGCGCGGGGGCTCGCGTGCCGGCCGACCTCTGGCGCAAGGCCGACCGCCATTTCCGCTCCACACAGTTGCCCGGCGGCGGATGGGGGTACGTCTATCACGATCCCGACCCGGCCGAAGCGTACGGCAGCATTACGGCGGCGGTCGTTGCGAGCCTCCAACTGTGTCACGAGCGGCTTGCCAGGCAGGGGTCCGCCGAGACGATGGCCGACCGCCTCGCGACCATCGAGCGCGGCATCGAGTGGATCGCCCGGAACTACACCATCAAAGAGAATCCCAACCGCGAACTCGCCTGGTACTACTTCTGGCTTTACGCCCTGGAGCGGGCCGGGGTAACGTCCGGACGGCGAACCTTCGGCGAGCACGACTGGTTCCGCGAGGGGACGGCCCTGCTGGTGCGCGGTCAGCGGGGCGACGGCCGATGGACCGACCGGCTCTACCACGACGCGCTGTGCCTGCTGTTCCTGGCCAAGGGGTTCAAACCGCTGATGGTCCAGCGGCTCCAGTGGCAGGGGCAGTGGCGACACGACCCGCGAGATCTGGACCACCTGGTGCGGTTCCTCGGCAAACGCGTGGGCGGCGACCCGGTCGATTGGCGGACCGTCGCCAGCGATGCCCCTCTCGCCGACTACCTGGCCGCCCCCATCCTGCACGTGACCGGACGCGGGCCCTTGAGGATGCTGGCGGCGTCGGTCCCGCGGCTGAAAGGTTACGTTGAGCAGGGCGGGCTCATTCTGTTCGACGCTCAGGGCGGCGACGCGGCTTTCACCGAGAGCGTGCGGCGGATGATGGCCGAGCAGTTTCCCGAGTCGAAGTTCGCGGCTCTCCAGGCCGATCATCCCCTCGCGCGGGCGGCCCACCGACTGACGCCGAAAAACATCGAGATCATGACGGTCGGCTGTAGCGCCGCCATCGTCCTCGCACCGAAGGGGGTGGGCGATGGGTGGGCGGCGGCCAATCCGGACCGGGCCGACGATGCCCTCCGCTTCGGCGAGAACCTGGCGGTGTATGCGACGGGTGGCCGGCGGTTGCCCGACCGGCTCAGCGTCGCCGCGGTCCTCCAGATGCCCCCCGATGAGCCACCGCCGCGCGGCGCGCTGCGCATCGGCCAGATACAGCACGACGGCCAGTGGCGACCGCGCCCGTACGCCGTGCCGGCGCTGCTGAAAGACCTCGCGGACCGTTTCGGCGTGGCCGTCTACAACCGCCCGGTGCCTGTCCGCCTGACGGACCTGAATCTTGGCACGTTCCCGGTCCTGTACCTGACCGGCCATTACACGTTCAGCCTGTCGGACGCGGAGCGCGCGGCTCTAAAGCACTTCCTCCAACAGGGCGGGTTCCTGTGGGCCCATGCGTGCTGCGGCCGGGAGGCGTTCGACAAGGCCGTCCGGGAACTCGTGACCGACATGTTCCCGGACGCCCGTCTCGAGGAACTGCCGCCCGACCACGATTTGTATGGCGGCAAGGTGGGCACGCGGATCGAGCAGGTGGGTTATTCGCCCGCCGTCAAAGCCGAGTTGCCCGAACTGGACCGGCCGGTCTTACTCGGTCTTGAGCGCGGGGGCCACCTCGTGATGGTCTACAGCCCGTACGGTCTGGCCGACGGGCTGGACGGCCTCAGGACGTTCGGCGCCCGGACGGTGGCGCCGGACGATGCGCGGCGGCTGGCGATCAACATCCTGCTGTATGCCCTGGAGCCGTAGGCGCATTTGCTTGGCCGGTCGGGTGAAAGCGTGCGGCCGTTGCGGCCGGGGCTAAACATGCACGCGCCCCGCCACGGCCTTATTGCGTTGAGGCCCGCCGGCGGGCGTGCTATAGTCCCGGCGAACCGGAGTCGCCGGAGAAGCCACCATGGGGGACCTCCGCAGCCGCATTGCCCTCGGCCGCGCCGTGGTGCTCGTCGTGGCGCTGGGGGCGCTGTTTATCCTTTTCACGGTCCTCTCGGCCGTCGATTGGCGCACGGGCGAGGTCCACTGGCCGTTCTTCCTGAGATGGGACAACCTGGTTGACCTGGCCGGTTCGTGCGCCATCAACCTGACGCTCGGCGTGGGGATGACGTTCGTCATCATCGGCGCCGGCATCGACCTGTCGGTCGGCCGCCTCGTCGCCCTGACACACGTCGTTCTGGTCGTCGTGGCCAACGCGACGGGCTCGTTCACGGTGGGGCTGGCGGCGGGCCTGGGGTGCGGATTGGCGGCAGGTTTTGCCAGCGGAGCCACCAGCGTCCGCTGGCGCATCCCGTCGTTCATCGTGACGCTTGGCATGATGATGGTGGCCCGTGGCTTGGCGATGGTGGTGGCCGGGGGCAAGAGCATCGGGGCCGACATCGACTCGCCCGTCGTCGTGCAACGGTTCCTGCCGATTGCGGTGAGCCTTGTGGTGGTCGTCGTCGGCCACGTGGTTCTGGCGCGTACCGTGTTCGGGCGGCACGTGTTTGCGGTGGGCGGCAGCCCGGAGGCGGCGCGGCTGTGCGGCATCCGGGTCGGCCTGGTGCGGGTGGTGACGTTTCTTGCGAGCGGCCTGTGTGCGGCCCTGGCGGGCCTCATATACTGGTCGCGGAACAGCCTCGGCGACCCGCTGGCCGGCGACGGTCTGGAACTGTATGCGATCGCGGCGGTCATCGTGGGCGGGACGAGCCTTTCGGGCGGGCGGGGGAGCGTCGTCGGTACGTTCCTCGGAGCGCTCATTATGGGTGTCCTGCAATACGGCCTCGACTCAATGCTCGTGCAGCCGCGATGGCAGTGGGTTATAATCGGCGCCGTTGTCATCGTGACGGTTCTACTGGACCGTCTGAAACGGACGGAGTAACGCGTTTCGAGCCCGCCGCGGAAGCGGCGGGGCATGTTCCCGGCCGTGAACTCGAACAGGAGGCCCCCACAATGAAACCCACCACGTGGATCGCACTTGCGGCGGTGTTCGGCATTGCCCTGGCCGGCTGCCAGGACGAGCCGCAGCCCGGCGCCGCCCGCCAGCGCCGCATCGCCCTGATTTACAAGGCGACAACCAACCCGTTCTTCCAGGCGATGGAGAAGGGCGCCCGCGAGAAGGCCGCCGAACTCGGCGTGGACCTCGAAGTGGCCGGCATCCCCTCCGAGACCGACGTGGACCGCCAGGCGAACCTCGTCCGCAACATGCTGAACCGCCGGGTCGAGGCCATCATCATCGCGCCGGCATCGAGCATCGGCATCGTGACGCCCCTGCTCAGGGCCCAGGAGGCGAACGTCCCCATCGTCAACATCGACAACCGCATCGACACCGACGAGGCGAAGAGCCAGGGCCTGAAGGTGGCCACCTTCATCGGGCCCGACAACTTCGAGGGGGCGAAGAAGGTCGGGGCCTACGCCTGCGACCTCATCAAGAAGAAACTGAAGGCCGACGAGAAGGGCCGCGTCCTCATCCTGCGAGGCATCGACGGCGTCGAAAACGCCGAGGCTCGCCGCGCGGGGTTCGAGGCCGCCGCCAAGGACGCGGGCCTGGAGGTCGCCGGCAGCGAGTCGGCCCATTGGCATACCGACGAGGCACTGCGCGTCACGAGCGCACTCATGGCCGCCAACCCGGACGTCCACGGCGTCCTGTGCGCCAACGACAAGATGGCCCTCGGGGCGATTGCGGCCGTCAAGGCCCGCGGCAAAATCGGCCAAATCATCATCGTCGGCTACGACAACATCGACCTGGCACGCGAGGCGATGAAGCGCAGCGACATGCACGCCACCATCGAGCAGAACCCCGCCATGATGGGGGCCCTGGGTGTTGAGTGTGCGCTGAAGGCACTGGACGGCGAGACGCTTCCCGAGGTCACACCCGTGCCCGTGCAACTGATCAGGCCCGAAGACGTGAAATAGGTGTGCCAACCAGCCACGGCCCGGGGCGTGTGGCCGGCCGAACAGGAGTGAGTGGCGGTCGCCGTGACCGCTTAGCGGCGGCGGCGTCAGGTGGACCGTGTGGGGCCGATGCCGACGGCCATCTGGACGGTGCCCTTGACGAGTTGGACGAAGGCCTGGTCGGCGGGCCCGACGTCGCCGGTGATGTCGGTCTCTTCGACCATCACCTTCACCTTCCGCTCTTGGCGCTCGTGCAGGAGCATGACGCGAAACTTCTTGTTCGGCAACTCCTTCCCGGCCACGCGGCTGGTCCAGCCGGTGTAGATGACCCCGCTGTCCTCGAAGGCGTTCTTCTCCACGCGCTCCAGGTAAAACAGCCGCGACATGGCCCCGACGAGGCGGTCCCAGGCCTGGTCGTTCGAGAGCCCCTTGCGCACGCGGACCTCGGCAGAGCCGGGTTCCGGGTCCAGGCCGAGGCTGCTGCAACCGGCCATAACCACCAACAGGGCGACAACGACCGACCAGACGAAACGACGCGTGCGTGCAGACATGAGCGGCCCCCTTGTACCAGTCCCGCCTCTACATCGGCGCTTTGGGAGCGGCTCAACACCGAATTCGGGCCAGGGCGCTCAGGAGGCGCTCCATGTCATCCTCCGTGTGCTCGACCGTCAGGCTGATGCGCAGGCGGCTCGTGCCGGGCGGGACGGTCGGCGGACGGATCGCCGGGCAGAAGATGCCCCCCTCCAGCAGCGCGGCCGCAAACGCCAGGGCACGCTCCGGACCGCCGAGGATAATCGGAACGATCGGTGTCGAAACGGAGGCTCCCGGCTTTTCGGCGCCGATGTCGAACCCTTCTTCCAGCAGGCGCGTTCGCAGGCGCTTCGAAAGGTCGAGCAGGCGGCGGCGACCGCCGGGTTCACTGCGGACGATCCGGAGTGCGGCGCGCGCGGCCTCGCATGCGGCCGCAGGAAGCGCCGTCGTGTAGATGAACGGCCGGGCCCGGTTGACGACGAGGTCGCACACGTCGCGCGACGCCGCCACGAAGCCGCCGATGCCGCCCAGCGCCTTCGAGAGCGTCCCGACGCCGGCGGTAATGCCTTCCGCGATGCCAAGTTCTTCGGCCAGGCCCGCGCCGGTCGGGCCGAGAACGCCGGTGGCGTGGGCTTCATCGAGAAGCAGCATGCAGTTCTCGCGGCGGCACAGTTCGGCCAGTTCCGTGAGCGGCGCGCAGCGGCCGTCCATCGAGAAGACGGTGTCGGTAACGAGCATCCGCCGGCCTGCCGCACCGCGATGTTTCTCGAGCAGCCGCCCTGCCGCGCCGGCGTCGGCCTGCGGATACCGAACCAGCGCCGCCCCCGCCAACCGCACCGCGTCGTACAGGCTGGCGTGATTGGCCCGGTCCATGATGACGGTGTCGCCCCGGCCCACGAGGGCGGTGACCACGCCGAGGTTGGTCATGTAGCCGGTGGGAAAGACGAGAGCCGCCTCGGTGTGCTTGAAGGCGGCCAGGTCGGCCTCCAGCCGTGCGTGAGCCTCGGTGTGCCCGGCGACGAGGCGGCTGGCCCCGGCGCCCCAACCCCAGCGCTCTAAGGCGGCGCGTGCGGCCTCTTTGACGCGCGGGTCATTCGCGAGGCCCAGGTAGTTGTTCGACGCGAACTGAAGAACCGTCCTGCCGCCGATTTCGACATGCGGCCCGGCGGCCGAGCCGAGCGCAACGAGGCGGCGGTAGAGGCCCCGCGCCTTCAGATCGTCGAGCGTTTCGCGGATGAAATCGGCGCTACGCATGATCTCCCGCGCGCCCCGGTGTACTGCGTCCGGCTCTACCGGCTGGCGAGGCCTGGGCCGGGGCGGTTGGGGCGAAACGTGTAGTCCGGCCACAGGGGGCAGTTCAGATCAATCCAGCACTTCACCCGGCGCATCTGGTCCCTGCTCAACTTCACGTCGTTGTGTCCGGCGTCCAGCACCTTCCAGAGCCTGCTCTTGACGGTGCCGAAGGTCAGCGGAGCGGCCTTCGTATGTTCTCGCCCGTAAGTGTAATCAAAATAGTGAACCAATCCTTGAGAAATCAGTGTGCGGTAGGATGCAGGAATCCGGTCCGCGCCGCGAGTGCCGGTCAGGTCGATCTTGCGCTTGTGATTGGCGTTGTGGCAGCGGATACACTTGGCGTCCCACACGGGCTGGACGACTTTCTCGTAGGAGAACGGCCCGGCACCCCACGACGGGGACTCAAGGCGGCGCGGCTCGCGACCGAGCGCGCTCGCGCGGTGGGCCGGCGCGACGGAGGCCCGGTCTTCGTGACAGCCGATGCAGCTGCGCATCTCGCCGGGCTGCAACTGAACCACGCTGCGCATCCGCTGCAGTTCGTTGAAGTGCTCATCCAGGACCTGGAAGTACAGCACCTTTCCCGCCGGGGCGTAGAAACTGGCCGACCCGTCTTCGTCCACTGGCACGGTCCCGAACGAGCCCTTGGCCACGTAACTGGGCCATCCGTGCGGGCCGCGAACCTTGTGCGTAGGCGTGGCATAGTAGTCCTGGAAGGGGTTGTGGTCCTTCCGGTACTCGCCATTGGACAGTCGGGTCAGGTCCGCACGCACTTCCTGGCACACGCGGATGTACTTGACCGTGCCGCGCTTGACGGCCGGTTCGAGTCCGCGGTACACGTCGGCGACGGTGAACCGTCCCGGTTCGGCCGGACCGTTCTCGGGCTCGGCCGCGACGCTGACCGTGGGCGGCGGCGTCACGGTGCCGAGCGGCGTCGGGCACATGCTGCCGATCGCCGGATCCAGGTGGAGCACCTCCCGGTTCCCGAACCGGTCGATCACGTAGAGCCCGAACCGATCGCTGGGGGCGTGGCTGCAAAGGAAGTAATCGCGCGACAGGGGGACCGGGTCCCGGAAGCACTCCTTCCTGGCCCAACTCATGTGGTAATGGGGCCGGACGTCCGGCGTGATATTCGTGATGGCCTTGGGGCTGAACCGGCCCTTGCTGAGGTCGATCAGGGCAATCGGGCCGTTCAGGTCGCCACCGTGGGAGATCAGCGTGCAGCAGATCTCGCTCGTGCCTGGCACCTCTCGGCCGTTGGCGTAGCAGTTCCGGGTGTTGTTGCCGAAGACCAGTTCGGGGTGCGTGCCGTCGGGCCGGATGGCCCAGAGCGTGTGGCCGAAGTCGGCCCCCTTGTCGAGGTACTCCGACCGGGTCCAGATGATCCGACCGTCGCTCATTACCGACGGCGCCCACTCGCTCAGGTTGGCGTAGGAAAGCGGCCGGATGTTCCCGCCGTCGGCGTCCATGCGGAAGAGGACGAACGCCTGAGGGCGCCAGCAAAGGAAGCGGGCCTTGCACCGCGTGGAGATGAACGCCACCCCGCCGTCCGGCAGCGGGCACGGCCAGTAGTCGTGGAACGGCCCGTCCGTGAGTTGCCGCACGCCGCTCCCATCGGCATCCATGGCCATGAGGTGGTAGTAGCCGGACTCGGACGGGAGATAGGCGAAGTAGATCCTGCGGGCGTCGAACGTGGCCATGGGGTTTCTGGCGATCCCGCCGCCGGCGTCGAAAAGCCGCACCACCTTGCTTTGGCCGGGCTCGAGCCGCCCCTCGCGGCGAGGGATCTTGAGGAGATACACGCCCCCGCCCGGACGGAACCGTGCGTCCAGGATCACGCTGTAGTTGTGCGACGGCTCGAACGGGTGACGCTTCACAAACAGAATCTTCTCGATCCCGGCCAGGTCGGGGTCGCGGAAGAACAGCCGCCGCTTCGCCAGGCGGGCGTCGAAGAACGCGGCGCGTTCGGCGGCCGGGTCGCGCGGCGCGGTCGCCACGAGCGAGGCGTGCCGGCGGCGCAACTCGGCGAGCCGGGCACGCTCCGCCGACACGTTCAATCCCTTGGCGGCAAAACGCTCGATCATCTCCTCCATCTGCCCCAAGACCCGGGTCACGGAATCCGATGGATCGATCCTGTGCCACGTGCGGTCCTCGCACGCAAACGCATAGCGGAGCAGTTCCTCTTCCGACAGGGGCCCTGTGGGCAGCGGCGGTGGCAGCGGCGGTGGCCCAAAACGGGCGACCGTTTTCCATGCCGCGCCGTCGACCGATACCTGGATCTCGAATCTCTCGGGCATCCGGTCCCGGTAGCGCCCTTGCCGATCCCGGGAAAACACCACCTTCGCGACCGTGGCGGGTCGGGCCAACTCGATCTGCGCCCATTCACCGGTGGTCCCTGCGGCGATCCAACTGTGGTCGTTGCCGTAACGTCCGTCGTTCAGGTGCGCGATCTGATGAATGGCGTAGCCGGCAAGGCAGGAGGAGGCCGTCGCCTTGGCGCCGCTGTCGGCCAGCGCCAGGTTCCGCTTCCCGTCGGGGCCGTACACCTCCAACTCGTCGAGGCACGGTTGGCCCCTGGAACTGGCGTGAATCACGAAGCGGACCAACCGGGCGCGCACCGGCGGAAAGGCGATGACGTTGGCTCGGTCGGGCGCCAGCGCCGGCTCGGCGGCGAGCGCCGCGAGCGTCAGGACCGCGAGGCAAGCACCTGCGTTCACCGGATAACACCCCCCGTCCGAACAGTGGCCGTGGCACGGAACCGTCGGCTGGCGCGTTACCGCCCCTACTGCCCCGACCGTGCCGCGGCGATGGCGTCGCCGGGGCCAGATTGGTCAGCCCGGCGCAAGCGTCGCCTCCGCTGAGCTAGCGCGAGGCGCCACACTGGCAGCGCCGTGATTGTGGGGATACCGAGAAACACCCTTCGTCCTGACTCCTCTCTATTGCTTGCCTGACTAATGGGCGAGTACACTTGGCCACCTGTCGCTCCGTTTCGAGAAGAATTCGGCAGGTTTCGACCCTCTTGGTGTCATCCATGTCGGCATCGTGGTGGAGGTTCTTGGCCGGGGGGCAGCGAGTGCTGGCCGACGCTACGTTTAAGCGATACGCCACGCCTGCGAGATCCAACTCCTGCGGCAATATGGGCAGAAGGTAGACTTGGTCATCAAGAAGCGCCCGGTTCTCGTTTATGGCGAGTACAGCTCGGCGCAGATCACTGTCTGAGGCGACCAGCCACAGACTGACGGCGTCCTGGCCCGACTCAAACACGTGCGCAACGCTTGCGGCATCCCTGGTCTTGAGAGCCTTTTGCCAATTCCCGCGTCGACTGACGCTTCGGACAAACACGGGGACATCTTCAATCTGCAAGCAGCTGGCGATGCGTAGGGGTTCTGCTGGATCTTCGCATGCTGCTCTGGCCATCACGAAGCTTCATCTAGCTCCCTGAGTGTGGTCTCTGCAAGCTCCCTGAGGTGCTCTTCGGGATCGCATTGGGCGAGGCGCGTCAGGACAGGACGTGCCACCGACGGTGACATATCCGAGAGCAACTCTATGCCCGCTTCCCTCACGGCGCCGTGGGGCGAACGCACCAGAGCAGCTGTCACCAGGGTTGAGTCGACGCGCCCGACACTCGTTGCGAGCGCAAAGGCGGCATCCTCGTCCGTGGCCTCAGACGCAAAAGATAGGTCTGTCCCGAGCTTGGCCAGCCGTGGCCCGACAATAGTGAGCAGGTCTATGGCGGCGGCAATGTTCTCTTCGGTTTTCCGGTCCGCAATGAACTCCAATACCTGCTGCACTCGCGTTCTGAACATGGCGGACTGGCGAATCTTGTCAGCGACACGACACCGCATATTCTGTTGTTGGTAGGGTTGCGCACCAAAGTAGTTGCTGAGCAGTTGTGCAAAGAAGATCTGCTCTACGGCGCAGGAAGCCATTTCAGCATCCCACGCGGCGAGGCGGTCGTTCTCGAAGAACTCGAACTGCTCATGAGCTACAGGGCTATGGACGTGGAAGGTTGGCGATGTCAGCGCCGCTCCGACTGTCATTTCGGGCATGAGTATCGCACCTTAAAAGTGCTTCGCAAAAGCTTGGCAGATATGTCACGGTCCGCCCGCCACTTCTTGGCGAACTTGTGCGCTTCTGGCGCTTCCGAAACGTTGCGGTGGAAGTTGAAGGCGGCAACAACGCCACCGTCTGCCTCCTGGGAGACCAGTATCTGGAGTCTCGTGCTATCGTCCAGATTGCGGTGCCCCACCCACTGAGCTTGCTCGAACACGCGCCTGCTAGAGCGTTTGCCGACTCGCATATCCCCCAGCCGCGGCAGGTATCTCTCTGGCCAGTCACGGGCGGAACTGCGGTACACGAAGTTGTGCCCTATTCCCTCAACCGGGGTGTGACACAGGATCTTCAGGACCTTTGCGGCACATTCACCGGAATTGCTGCCAGCCGTCGAAGTGATGGCCAAGCGGGTTTGGTCTACTTCCCAATCGAACCCATCTAGGCTGAACCGGCGCCGGCGTAGCAGCGTGTGGAAGCCTATGGGCACCGCGACGGGCAGCTCCCTCACGATCCTGTGCTTGCTCAGCCAAGTGGGATGTAAGATCGCCGGATTCCACGCTCCGAGGACCACGGTACTTGTCTGCTGCAAGCTGACTGGCATACCCGGGCGAGCCTCCCATCTATCCTTAGGATACCCTGCTCACAACTGTATCGTCAAGCACTGTCTGACCAGATTAGGCAGAAAAAAGGGGCGCCTCTGCCGTGCTTCTGGGGGGCAAGACCCAACTATTACCCCGACCGCGCTGCGGCGATCGCCCCGCCGACGCCGACGCCGGCGCCGTTGCCGGCGGCACGGAGACGTGCTTCAAACCGTTCGCGGCACTGGTGCATGAACGCTTCGATGCGAACCATCTCGGTCGATTGCTCCAGGCCGTCGTACGCCACCTTCAGGACGGGCATGTCCCAATCCTTCTGGAACTTCGTCAGCAGGGCGTTGACGATCGTGCCAGGCATGCAGTTGAACGGGTGAAGGTTGACCACGCCGTCGCACCCGTCGTGGACGTACTCCACGCAACGGCCCATCGAGAGGATCGGCTCGCCGCGCACGGCCGGGTCGAGGTACGGCAGGGCGAGTTCAATCACGTCATCGGAGGGCGGCTCATCGAAGAAGTGCCGCACGGCGCCGTCGAACTCGTCCAGGATCTTGTGTTTCTCGCGGTCCTGGATGAAGTCGGTAATCTTCTCCACCACCAGCCGCTTCCAGTCGCCGGCGATCTTCGCATCGGTCTTTCGGCTCCACCCGATGTAATTGACCCATTCCTCGAAGGGCGGCAGGACGGCCTCCCCGCCAAGGGCCTCGATCTTGCGGACCATGAAGTTGTTCGTGAATTGGTTGCTCCGGACGAACACTTCGCCGACGATGCCGATCCTCGGCCGCGGCTGCGACCGGTCGGTCGCGATGGCCTCGAACGTGCCCCGCGCCTCGCGGGCCAGAGCGGCCAGGTCGCCGTGGCTCTCGATCACCTGTTCGCACTTGCGGAGGTACTTCTCGTAGAGTTCGTCGCACTCGCCCTGGTTGACCTCGTACGGCCGCGTCTCGCGGAGCATCTTCTGGAGCGTATCGACAAAGACGATGCCGCTCCAGGCGAGTTTCCTGAAATCGGTACCCAGGTTCTTCACGTCGCCCTGGAAATCCTTGTCCTGATCCAGAAGGACCAGCGGCACGTCCTCCAGACCCAGGTCGTCCAGCACCATCCGTTGGAACTTGTTGTACTGGCCGAAGCGGCACGGGCCGAACGCCGTCGGCATGAAGAACGCCGACCGGTCCGGGTCGAACCCCGGCGAGTGAATCTGCCGCAGGAAGTCGCCCGTCGTGATGATGCACGGGTAACACTCTTTGCCGGAGGTATACTTGCGGCCCCAGGCGATGGTGTCTTCGTCGGACATGGGCATCTGGCGCGCCTCGACGCCGCCCGCGCGCATCGCCGCCGCCATCGCGTAACCGTGATCGTCCATGTACGGGATGTAGATGGTCCGCTTGCCGTACGCCTTGCGGCTGTAGTCCAACTTGTGCAGGCGTGCCTTGCGGACGCCGCGTGCCTCGCGCTGGCGTACGCCCTTGAGGCTGTCGAGGAACGCTTCGCAGCGGGTGATGGCGCCGACGTCGGCGGAGTGCTCGTCCACCTCGAGGATCAGGCACGGCTTGCCCGCCAGTTCGGTGGCGATGTACTTCATGATGAACGAGTCGGGGCCGCAACCGAAATTCGTGATGTACACGGGGTACAGCCGGCGGTCGCGGGCGATGATGCGGACCCCCGCCAGGATCTCCTGCCCGTACCTCCAGTACATGTGCGGATGCTCGGCGGAGATGTCTTCGTCCTGAAGCGGCAGCATATCCATCGGGATGGCCAGCCGCCCGAGGTCACGCAGTTTCTCCGGGATGTTCATGTTCAGCCCCGGGTCGCACCCGTTGTACGGACGCGACACGATCACCAGCGCGATATCCTCCGTGTCCAGCGACGCCAGCACCTCGCGCCCGCGAGCCTGAAGCGCCTTGGCGAACCTCGCCTGGGCCGCCAGGGCCGCCTCGATCGCCCGTCGCGCTCGCCTCCTGCCTACGCCCAGCCGCGCCCCCATGGCCTCCAGGTCCTTCCGCAGCGCCTTGCCGCCCCGCGAGAAGTGGATGACCGGCGAGATCATCTTCGCTTCCCAGTCCACGTCGGGCATGGCCGCACGCACCATGAACGGCACCGCCTGCACGTACGGGCACACGTACGAGTTGACGATGTCGTCGCTTGCCTTCGGCATGTCCACGATGGCCGGCAGGAAGATGTAATCGACCTTCTTCTCGACCAGGTCGCGGACGTGGCCGTGGGCCACCTTGATGGGGAAGCACGTCTCGGCGGCGACTTCCTCGACGCCCCGGTTGACGACCGAGCGGACGGTCCGCGACGAGATGACCACCTCGAACCCCATTTCCGTAAACAGGGCCTTCCACAGCGGCATGAATTGCCAGAAGTGGGTCATCTGCGGCAGGCCGACCGTCTTGCCGTTGGGCTCCTCGGGCGCCTTCTTCGCGTAGGCCTCTTCCATCATCCGCTGCCGTTCGACGAACAGTCGCGGCAGATGTTTGCCGAGGCTCTCGCGCTGGGCCTCGTCGTACTTGCCGCAACGGCTCCCGTAGTAGAGCGTGCGGTCGGCCGCAGCGCCTTCCGGGCCGGACTCGCCCGTGATATCGACGACGTGTATCTCGCAGCGGTTCGCGCAGTCCTCGCACTCGAACGTGTCGAACGAGTACTCCACGCCGCGGAGGTCGAATCCGCGGAACGTCGTTTCCTTGCCCGTCTCGGTGTACCAGTCGCGGGCGATCAGGGCCATGCCGATGGCGCCGACCACGTCGTGATGCGGCGGGACGTTGATCGGTTTGCCGGTCACCTTCTCGAACGCCGCCTTCACGCCGCGGTTGTACGCCGTGCCGCCCTGGAAGAAGATGACGTCGGCGATGCGGCGGTTCTCGACGACACGGTTCAGGTAGTTCTGGACGATCGAGTAGCAGAGGCCCGCGCACAGGTCGTCGACCGCCACGCCGCGCTGCTGGTTGCGGTTGATGTCGGTCTCCATGAAGACGGTGCACCGCTCGCCCATGGCGGGGGGTTCGTCGGCCGACAGGGCCAGCCGGTTGTACTCGCCCGACGTCAAATCGACCCCCAGCCGCTCGCTCTGTTCCTCGATGAACGACCCGGTGCCGGCCGCACAGACCTTGTTCATCGCAAAATCGACCACCGCGCCACCGTCCAGGCTGATGTACTTGGAGTCCTGGCCGCCGATCTCGAAGATCGTATCAACGTCCGGCCGGATGAACGCCGCACCCGTCGCGTGGGCGGTGATCTCGTTCTTCACGATGTCGGCGCCGATGAAGTCGCCCGTCAGGTAGCGGCCCGAGCCGGTCGTCGCACAGCCGCGAACCTGCACGCGGCCCTTCCCGCCGCGCTCCTCCAGCGCCACGCCCACCTTGTAGAGCCCGTCGGTGACGGCTGCCAGCGGCCGGCCGGCGGTCATCAGGTACTCCCGGGCGAGGACGCGGCCGTCGGCATCGGTCGCGACGACGTTGGTCGAGATGCTGCCGACGTCCACGCCGAGGAAAACGTCCACCGGATCGTCGCCCGCCGGGAACGCATCCGGCTCGATGGTCAGCGGATAGCCGTCGTCCTGGAGCGCGGGATGCAGTTCCCCCCCGCCCCAGTGGCGAGACGCCAGGTACTCGCGCAGCGGCTCGACCGAGGCGATGCGGCCGAGTTCGTCGCGCTCCCTCGACGCCAGCACCGCGCCGATGGCGCCCATCGAGGCGTAATGCGCCGGGATGAGCAGTTCGCCTTCCCCGAGTTCCAGCGTCTCGCTGAACGCCCGGACCATGCCGGCGTTGGCCGCCACCCCGCCCTGGAAGGCGATGCGCGGCAGAAACTCCTTGGCCTTGCCGATGACGGCCTTGAAGTTGCGGGCCATCGCGAAGCACAAGCCCGCGACGATGTCGTAGTCGGGCGCGCCTTCCTGCTGGAGGTGGATCATATCGCTCTTGGCAAAGACGGAGCAGCGGCCGGCGATGCGCGGAACGTGCACGCTCCGCATGGCCATCTTGCCCCACTCCTCCTCGATCGAAACGCCGAGACGCGACGCCTGCTGGTCGAGGAACGAGCCCGTGCCGGCGGCACAGAGCGTGTTCATGGCGAAGTCGCGGATGCGGAGGCGGCCGCTCGCCGGGTCCTCTTCGAGCAGGATGAGTTTGGAGTCCTCGCCGCCGATCTCGATGATCGTCCGCACCTCCGGATGCAGCGCCGCCGTCGCCTTCGCCTGCGCCACCACCTCGTTGACGGGCTTGATGTCGTAGAGTTTGCCCAGGACGGCGGTGCCGGCGCCCGCGAAGGCCACGCCGTCGATCTCCGACGGCGGCACTTCGGCGAACAGGTACTCGAGCGCCGCAAGCGCCGTCTCCAGCGGCTTGCCGCGCGCACGGACGTAACGCTCCTTGACGACACGCAGGTCCTCGTCGAGCAGCACGAGGTTCAGGCTGATCGAGCCGATGTCTATGCCGAGATACACGAACCCCTCCTTCTTCGTAGCCGTTTAGACTGTAGGGTGGGTGCTTTGCACCCACCATTCATTTCGCAGGGCCGCAGACCCGATGAACTTCGCAAAGCCCGTAAGCGCGCCGCTCCACTGCGCGGTGGGTCTCCCGATCCACCGCGTCGCAAGAATCCGCGTGGGTGCCCAGCACCCACCCTACAGCCCGTGCCCTCGAGTTGCCAAGCGCGGGATTATAACCAGGGTCGGCCCGCGAAGTCAATTTCCTGATTGACACCTCTCACACGGGGCGAGATAAGGTAGCGGGGCAACGCGGGCCGCTCGGCCGATGACGGCCGCGGGGGACCGATGGCTAAAGCGACCAGAGAAACGCTGCTGCGGCACCTTCAGGAGAAGGGCCTCCTGACCGAAGACGAGGTCCGCGCAGCCCTTGGCCTGCTCCAGGAGACCGCTGACCAGGGGCGGGAGGTCCCCCTGCCCGAGGTGCTGCTCCGCATCGGCGCCGTCGCCGCCCAGGCCCACCAGGCGGCTGCCGCCTTCGAGGCCGGTCAGGACGTCCTCGCCGCCGACGAACTGACGGCGCCCGACATCGGGGCCTCCGGCCTGACGGTGCTCGGACGGATCGGTCGCGGCAGCCAGGCCGTCGTGTACAAGTGCCGCCAGGCCGTCATCGACCGCGACGTTGCGGTCAAGATCCTGCTCCCGAGCGCCGCCGGCGACGCCGAGTCGCGGACCCGGTTCATCCAGGAAGCCAAAGCGGCGGCCCAACTGTCGCATCCCAACATCGTTACCATCCACGAGATCCGGCCGCTGAAGAACACCATCTGCATCGTCATGGAATACATCGACGGCGGGTCGGTCAAGGACCTGCTGGAGGTCCGCAAGCGTTTCGAGCCCGCCGAGGCGGTCCTCGTCGTGCGCCAGGTGGCCGAGGCCCTGAGAGCCGCTCACGCCCGCGGCACCATCCACCGCGACGTCAAGCCCAGCAACATCATGCTCACGAGCGACGGCACGGTGAAACTGGCCGACATGGGCCTGGCACGCCGTGCCGGCGAGGCCGACGAACAGGAAGGCAAGGCCTACGGCACGCCCTACTACATCTCGCCGGAACAGGTTACCGGCGACCCGCCGCCCGATCACCGGACCGACCTGTATTCGCTCGGCGTCACCCTGTACGAGATGGTCGCCGGTCGGCCGCCGTTCATGGCCTCGACGCCGCAGGAGATCATGCGGATGCACGTGCTCGAGCAGCCGCCCGATCCGCGCAACCTCGTGCCGGAACTGTCGCAACCGCTGTGCTGGCTGCTTGCCAAAACGATGGCTCGCGAACCCGAGGACCGCTACCAGAGCGCTCAGGAGTTCATCGATGCGCTCGACCAACTGGACCTCTCAACTCTGGATACGGGCGCGTCGGCACCGCTGGATCTGGTCAGGCAACTGGCCGGTATCGCCAAGACCCAGCGCCGCCGGACGGGCCGTGCCGATGCTGCGGCGCGCGTCGCACTCACACAGGCCGAATTGGCACCCGGCCGCACGCCGAGCCGCCCGATCAGGCCGGAACCCGCGATCCCGGAACGGAAACGCCCGGTCGGTCGGAACAAGGCACTCTTGGTGGGAATCGTCGTCTTCTTCCTCGTCGCGACGGTAGGATTGACGGTGCTGCTCATCGTGTTTGGTTTTGGCCCGCCGCACGATACGCCCAAGCCACCGAAGCCGCCCGGTGCGTTCCGTCCCACAATCAGGCGCGACAAGCCCCATCCGATGGAGGCAAGCGCCCAGGCCGCGCTGAAGCAGGCCAAAAACCTGGAGACCATGCCGAACACCCGGCCGGAGGCCATCATCAAGGCCTACGAGAACATCATTACGTTCTATCCGGAGACGCAGGCGGCCAAGGAAGCCCAGGCGGCGCTCTACCGTCTGGGCTGGGCGGAGGAAATGCGAACGCCGCCCCCGCCGCCCCCGCCGCCCCCGAAGCCGGCTGGTTGGCAACACATGCGTCCGGGTGCATAATACTTACGTCAATTTTCCCCTCGCCGAAACCCCCAAATGCGCGTTTTTTTTGGCTCTGACCCTTGTTTCTGACCCGTGAAGGGCGATTTGGCCTCGAATGTTAAGATAGGTAAGGCAAAACGCGCTGGTTTTTGATCCGTTTTTGCGATTTGTGTGTCCGTTTTTGTTCCGTTTTGTTCCGTTTCGTTCCGTTTTTGAGGGGTTTTTGAGGGGGCAAAATTGACGTAAGTCACCAAGGCCGAAACGCAACCGGCGAGCGCGGCGCCGCAGAGGCCGAAAAGTTGTTAGAGTTCTAACAAAATCGAGGGAGGGCCAGGATTTTGTTAGAGTTCTAACAATCGGCGAGATGACAACGGCTTTGAACGCAGAGATCGCAGAGGGCACAGAGAGAACGCGGAGAACGGCGGTAACTGGGTAACGGCAAACGGCCCTTTTAGCCGCGACCCGCTTGTCCGCCGAAGCCTTGGCGAAGGCGGAGAGGGGAGCGCGTACTCGCAGGGCCAATGCCGAAGGCCGAATGCCAAATGCCGAAGGCCAAATGCCGAATGCCGAATGCCCGCCTGCGGCTGAGAACAGCGTCAATCTGGCGAAAGGCGGACGGCAACGGCCTTCAACGCAGATTACAGCCGCACGTTCAGGGCAGGCAGGGCGAGCGGGTCGAGCAGGCTGCTGCCGGCGGCAAGGTCGATGTCGGTCGCAGACTGCTTCGGAGCATCTGAGCCGGACGGCAGGCCGGCGTGCTGCGCCACTTTTAGCCGCCACCCGTCCGCCCATACGGGGCGTATGCCGAGGGCGACCTGGAAGTCGTCGTCATGTTGGAAAGGCGCCGCTCCCGCCGGCGCTTCGGTCTCGGCGGCGGGGGCGGGTTCTTCGGCCGCTTCGGCCAGCAGTGCCGTCTCAGGCGAATCCGTCAACGCCGCCGGCTCGGCGTCCGCGAGCGGCAGCGGAGACAGGGCGCCCACGGCCATCCCACCACCCATCGCCATCGGCGGCGGCTGCGACGCCGGCAGGTCCGACAGGCTCGCGCCACGCTGGTACGCCGACGCGAAACCGTCGACGTCGCTCGAACTGATCTCGCCGTCCGGCGGGCCTGGGGTGAGAGCGTCGTCCTGGAAGTCCGCATCGAGATTGCTCGACTGGTACGCCGACGCGAAACCATCGACGTCGCTCGAACTGATCTTGCCGTCCGGCGGGCCGGGGGTGAGACTGTCGTCCTGGTAATCGCCACGCAGGCTGCCGACGTAGAAGACGGCGGCGCCGCCGGCGGCGCCGTTGCCGCTCGGCAGGTCCAGGGCGGCGTCGTAGATGTATCCCAGGCCGCTGCCGCCCGCCGCCGGCTCGCCGTCCAGGGCGTGGCTGTCGGCGTCGGTGATCGCGTCGGCCAGCGTGATCCTGACCCACGTGTCGACCATCTGCTCCCAGGAGTCGGCGAAGGTGATGGTCATCTCGCTCGTGCCGGTGCCGGAGACGGTGACGTTCTCAGGCGGAATCGTCACGGCGGCAGTCTGGTTGCCCTCATCATCGAACTCGACCTTCTCGGCCGTCACGTCGCCGGGCGCGAACGTCACCTCCTCGCTGAAGGTGATCTTGACCGTCCGCACGCCGATGCCGCTCGGCTCGATCTCGCTCACGCCGCGGACGGTGCGGTTGTCGTGGGGGTTC
>JAUVZF010000153.1 GCA_030602705.1 Planctomycetota bacterium | reverse complement strand
TAGGGGGCGTCGCGTAGCCCAGGTGCACGCTGACCACGCAGTTGTCGATCTTGCCGGTGGCCCCGCAGTGCTGGCGCTGGACACAAGCGGTGTGGGCGCCCTTCTTGGGGAAACTGGTCGCGTCCAGGATGCCCACCGCGTTGGGATGGGCGTGACGGCGGGCGACGCGCTGCTGCAGGCGATCGCGGACAGCAGCCTCGTCCCAACGGAACAGGCCCAGGAACTCCTGGAGCGTCCGCGGGGCCGTGCCCGCGGCGTCGGCCATCGGCTCAAGGCTCTTGCGCTCCAGGTCCGAGAGCTGCCCCTCCACGTACGTGTCGAGGTGGCGGCGGGTCGTGACCCGGCCGAAACAGTCATCAAACTCCTTCAGATAACGGGTCAAGGCGGGTCGGATCCTCAGAATCGTGTCGGCGTCCATGGCAACGGTCTCCTTCCTGGAAAAAGGTCCCCAGAAGGAGTTTCGGCCTATCACACGAACCATCTTGAGCCTTTGTAGCGTAGTAGTATTAACCTCGAACAGGTAGACCTGAAGGAGACTCTCCTGGTCGGCAAGGAGTTCGATCCGATCAATGGGACGTGCGGTGCCATCGGCCGTGATGCCGAGGTTCGCGGGCGTCTGTTGCGTGCGCGCATCCGTATGGTAGCCAAGCCTGGCGAACATCCCGGATACCGCATCGGCGTTTGCCAGATCCTGAACTTCCCTGGCTTCCAGTTCGTAATCGAACTTCACGGTACGCCTCTTCGGCACACCTAGACCACGAATTGCGCGGTTTCTCCCAGCGAACGCGGGGCGGAAGCGCATTGATAGGTTAACAACCGGCGCGTCGGTTCTCAACGCAAATCGGGTCGGCACGGTTGGCGTGGGGCACTGCCTTGGCCGCGGGGAGGCATGGTGGTCAGTGGCAGCGACGACCTTGCAGGTGGAGTGGTAGCAGTTGCGGCTGGCGATCAGCCACCCAGGTAGGTGTCGGTGACGTGGCCTTCCTTGTCAATCTCGACTTCGATGGTGCTGCACCAGCCGTAGAACTGGCCGCTCTTGGTGTGGCCGTATCTGAGCCCCGACGTCTCGCCACGCGCCGCCGCTTCGAACGACCGGCTGGACCGTGTGGACGCCGCCGGAGTACGAGACGATCCGGATGACGGCCGGCCCACCCCCGCCGCCAGCCGCAAGGGGGCCCCCCCGGTCGCGGGTCTGTCGGGCAAAGTCGATTCCGTCACCCGACCTCAGCCCCGTCGCGCCGCCGCGTCTCGGCTTCCGCCAGCGCCACACCGGCCGTCCGCGCCCACAGGTCCAGCCGTCGCTTGGCCGTGTGGCTGGACTCTCCGGGTCAGCCGCACCACTGACAGGCCGCTGTCGCTCGTAACAGGGTACTACAGTGCCCTCTAATCGACGCAACGCCGCCGGAGCGACTCCTGCCATCGTCTCAGGTGAGATCGTGCGCCAGACGCGGCCCTGCGTGGGGTTTTTTGCGGAATCGCCAGTCTTGACGTGAGACGGCGCAGCACGGGCCGGAGAGTGCGGCGCGTGCGGAGTGCCGGGGTCAGCGTCCTCGGGCCGGACGGCAAGGAAGTGTGGAGAGTGCCCTGATGCCCTATTTTCGGCGTCGCGGATGGGAGCGGGGCTTTTTGTTTGGCATCTGTTAGGGTATCGGCTATACTGCTTGCATGGCCCCGGAGCAGGTTACAATCCTCGGACAGGTTCCTTTGAACGCCTCGCGGCTGGCCTTGCCCCTGTTTACCGAGGGCGTGGCGGCGGGGTTCCCATCGCCCGCCGACGACTACATCGACCGCCCCCTCGACCTCCACGAGCACCTCGTCGAACACCCGGCCGCGACCTTCTTCGTCCGCGTCAGCGGCAGGTACAGGGCGATCGCGCGGCCGTCGTCGGAGACGAGGGTGCCGTCGAGGAACGGAATCCGCCTCGCCTTCTCGCGGACGGCCAGGGCTTCGGCGCCGGTGGCGGGGGGCTTGGGCATGAGCCACTCGAACTTGACCGCCCCGAGGCCCCCCTGCTCGATGTTATCAACCGTCGAGGGGGCGATGACGTCGGCCGCCACCACGCCTTCCCGCTTGCCGGGGTCGTCCTCGCTCGCCCACCGCAGCGTCTTGGCAAACTCCGTCAGTTCGTAGATCTTGCGAAGCGACTCGGCGTTGAAGACGCCGTCGGGATGCTCCTCGTTGACCACGCCCACCACGACCATGTCGTGCAGGGCGAGTTCCTTCTTCATCCCGTCGTGGAACACACGGACCGGCTCGTCCGCGGGGAGCATGTTCTCGGGATCCGTATCGACCTTGACGGCGTGGAGGAACGGAAACGCCGCAGGCCACAGGCTCGGAAGGCCCGCCACCAGGAGGAACACGAGCGCGCCAAGGACCATGGCAGCCAGGACCCAGGCAGGGTGGTTGACGGCGAATCGGACGACTTGCGAACCGCTCTTCATCCCTGTGCCCCCCGGCCGGCGGCGACGCGCGGAACCCACCTCTCAAAACGGTGCCCGGCGCGCCGGCCGTTCGGCCCATATTGTACCACACACGTTGGCGGCATGCCGGTTCCTTTCATGGGTACAACTACGTGCCGATGACGCCTCGGAGAATGGCGGCCTCGGCACGTTCGGTCGTCTAAGAGTCACACTCTCCTCCCCCGCGGCCCAGCGCGAGCCCCTTCTCGTACACTGTCATCAGGCGCTCGTGGTACCGCTTCGGCGCGTACTCGCGAAGGGCTTTCCGGCGGGCGGCCGCGCCCATCTGCCGGCTCGACCGGTCCGCTGCCAATCAGGCGGCCGACCATCTCGGCAGCCTTCTGGCGGCAGATGGCCTCCGTCTCAGCGCGGCCGGCCCTCGCACGCCGCACAAGAAGGGCCGGGTCGCTGAGGAAAGCCGCCATCCGGTGCCTGAACCGGCTCCCCACGGCCCCACGAGGCTCCAGGCGAACCACCCAGGCCAGCGCCAAGCCGAGCGGCGCCATGAGGAACGATGCGAAGTGGTTGCTATTGATGAACGTGCCCCGCGCCGCCCCGTCGAAGCCGTGATCCGGGACGTATCCGAAGATCGACGGCTGCTCGGCGAAGCGCTCGTAAATGCCA
>JAUVZF010000007.1 GCA_030602705.1 Planctomycetota bacterium | reverse complement strand
CCAGGTCCGAACCGCCACGGCGGCCCTGGTGCCCGTCTGGACGCGTGGAGGCCGCTGCTCACGCAAGCGCGCCCAGGCCATCAGCCGCCGTCTCCTTGTGACCCAACAACGCAACGCCCGCGCCGCCCACAGCCACCGGCGGCGAACCCTGCGACGTCTGCACGAAATAGGCGTGTTCTTGAAGAACGCGATCATCTGTCAACCAAGACGCTTGTAGCGTAGTAGTACTAGCAGGTGTCCTTGTAACCCCTGTTTGAGTCAAGACCTGCCATACGGCTGAGTTTTGGGACCATACGCGATGGGCCAGCTTATAGTCATTCCGAGAGTCGTGTCCGCAGGACGATTATATCCGTCAGCGCCGACACGTGCAATCCCGCCCGATGGGCGCTTGCAAGCTGGTCACGCCACCCGCAAGGCGGCTTTCAGTCCAAACATGACCACGACATACACCGCAATGTACAGCATCAGCCACGGCGAGAAGAGCGCCTTGATGGGGCCGGTATCCCCGTCCGGTTCGAACCAGGCCAGCGGCGCCCAGAATATGCCTTCGCCCTTGACGGGATTCGGGTCGCGGTAGCGGATCTGCACTTCCCTGATAACGGCGTCGTCAGCATCGGCACGCCAGCGTTGGACCTGGCGGTCGGTTCTCTCGCGCTTGCCCGCCCTGACGACAAGGTCTTCCTTCGCCTCGGGGGCATAGCCCTCGCCGAGGACCGCGTAGACCGTAACCGTTTCGCCGTCCGGCGTGCTCAGCGTGATGGGCCACTTGCCCGCCCGGTCCGCAGGCGTGGTCAAGGCCCACGAGAGCTTCTGGTCGGGCATGTCGCCTGCGAGAAAGGCCTCCAACTCACCCAGGTACGCCTCGCGGTTGCGCCTGACCGTCAAGGCCACGTCCCACGCCATTTCGTCGACGTCGCTCTGCTCGCTTCTCAGCTTGCGGAGATGCCGCTCGAGCGGGCTTCTGGCGAGGAAGATGCGCTGCTCGGCTTCGCTGAACTCGGCAAGCGCGAGCGGCGGGGCGACAGACAGCGCGACCGCCTTGTCGCAATCGCCGTCGATGACGGCCGTCACTTTGACCACGCTGCCGGGCTTGGCGTTTCGCACGGCGGTGTCCACGCGCTGAGGCAGCCAGAGGAACGACACGATCATCGGCCCGAGGAAGATCGCCAGCGGCACGAAGGCGGCTTTCATGATGCGAATCTGCACGGGCGCCGCCAGCGAGGTCAGGGCCCTGAATCGCGGCGAGTCCTTGGGCAGGCTCCGGGCCTCCTTCTGCAATGCCGCCGCGCGCCTCTTCGCCTCGCGAAGTCGCCCGTTGTCCGTGAGCAACTTCTGGCCGACCATGGTCAACACGGCGAACAGGCCTGCGAGCAGGGCGACCATCGCGGGTTTGCCCGCGGCGGCGACGAGGGGAAGGAGCATGGCGTCGAGAATCCGGTGCGACGCACCTTCCAGGGCCGACGGTGCGAGGAAGTAGACCAGGAAGAAGACGGTCCACAGGGCGAGGAAGGCGTTCCGGATGAGGGCCCCCCGCCTTTCGGCCCGGCCGGGGACGGGGGGCGTTTTAGCGTGCGCGACGCGCGTGTCATCAGGCCCCGGCGAGGCGGGCGCATCGGCCTGCGAGGCCGAGCGACGCAACACCGCCCCCTGTCGCCCGTCGACGGTGATCTCTTCGCCTTCGGCCAGCAGCTGCGTTGCGCCCGACAGCACGACGGCGGGCAGGCCCATCTCTCGCGCCACGACGGCGCCGTGCGACAGCATCCCGCCCTGCTCGAGAACCGCGCCGCACGCGCCGACGAACAGCGGCGTCCAGCTCGGATCGGTGCTCGGGCAGACCAGGACGTAGCCCGTGCCCAGGTCGCCCGCCTCCTGCGGCGAATGGACGATGCGCGCAGGCCCGCAGCACGTGCCGCTCGACAGGACGAACGCGTCGAGCCGGTCGCCATGGGCCGTTACGGGCGCTTCCCCGAGCGAGGCGAGGTCGGCCTCGGTGATGACGTCCGGAAGCGACAGTCGCTTCTCGGCCATCCGCCGTTCGCGCCGTTTCTCGATCAGGTGAAGCGGCGCGATGCCCGATACCAGCGCGTCGTGGAGTTCCTCGATGTCCAGCAGGAACACGCCGTCGCCGATATCCAGGCGCCTCCCCGCGTCGAGGAGCATGTCCCTGAGGAGATCGTAGCCCAGCATCAGGTAGTGCTTGCCGTCTTCCCGGAACCGGATGTAGCGGTGGACCAGCGCCAGGCGCTCGTCCAGTTCGTCCCGCCGCCCGGCCGGGAGCGACGCCTTCAACTGCTCGGCCCGCCCCATGACGTCGCGGGCCCGCGCGTCGTGACGCTGAAGCGGCGGCATGGTCCCTTTCATGTGCTCGGCCAGGCGGGCCACCAGGTCCGGCGTCTCGCGCCAGCGCGGTGCGCCCAGGTCGAACTCGTCCGGCGCGCGGTGGCCGTATTGCTCGAGCCACTGCTCAACGCTGGTGGCGCCCTCGGCGATGTCGTGCAGGTGCTGGCTGGCGGCGACGGTCAGATCGCCCTGCCCGCCGGCGGAAAGCTCGCCGGCCAGCGCGTCGGGGTCCTCGTCCCAGAAATGCTCGCTGATGAAGCACCGCAGGTCGTCGAGCGCCATCCCCACGATGAGACTCGGCAGGAGGGACTCCGGCGCGAAACGGTCCAGCACTTCGCGCTGGCGGTCCTGCCATAGTTCGAGCCACTGCGACGTGGACAGCGCGGCGAGGTCGACGGCTTTCTGGTCGCGAACGTACTGCTCGAATCGCGGGATGATCTTGTCGGCCAGCCGCCGGTCGAAATCGCGCGCAAGAATCCTGAGATTGCGATTGACGCCCTTGAGCTTCCGCGCCATGCCAAGCTGGGCCCACAGCGAGCCGGAAGGCACGGTCGGCGGACCCTGGGCGGCGTCGGGGCTGGACCGCAAGAGGTCGAGGTCGTAGGTGTAGCAGAACGCCTCGAAGAACATCTCGGGCGCGCGGGACAGGTCCATGTAGATGCGCCCGCCGACCAGGTCGAGAAAGCCGTCTTCGCAGACGGCCGACGACGGCTTGAATCCGACCCGCTTGTACATCGCGCCGAATCCGCCGTCTCCCGACATGAATCGCCGGATCATGCTCCACGTCAGCGGCGTGGGATGGGGCAGCGTCTCGCCGATGTTGTGTCGCACCCAGTCGCCGCGCCCGGCCTTGCCGGCGGCGCGGAGTTGGGCGCGGACGTCGGAGAGCAGTTGCTCATAGGTCTCGGCGTCTTCGAGCGTCGTGACCGACCGCGACTGGAGCAGGTAGACGCAGCCGTCCGCGATGGCCCACTCGATGTCCTGCGGCGAGTCGAAATGGTCCATCACCTTCAGGCCGAGCTTCCAGAGCTCGAGCACTTCTCTCGAGTTCAGGCAGCCGGTGTGGCGTTTGTCCTGCGGGAGAGGCCCCGCCTTTTGGGCCCCGGGGGCGAGGTACACGTGCTTGTCGGCAATCACGCACGATCGGACGGCCCCCGTGGCGCGGTCGAGGACAAGCGTGTCGGGCTGGACCATCCCCGAGACAACCGTCTCGCCGAGGCCCCAGTTGGCCTCGAGGAGCAGTTCGTTCCGCGATCCGGTCTGCGGGTTGGCGGTGAAGAGCACGCCCGACTTCTCGGCGGGGACCAACTCCTGGACCACAACCGCCATCGCGATGTTCTCGGGCGGAATGTCGTGCTCCTTCAGGTACGCGCGGATTCGATCGGAGTCAATCGACTGCCAGCACCTGACCACCGCGTCGAGCACGGCCTGGGTGCCCTGCAGGTCGAGGTAGGTCTCGTACTGGCCCGCCATCGAGGCATCGTCGAGGTCCTCGGCGGTCGCCGAGGAGCGAACCGCGACGGTGGGCGAGCCGATGGCCTCGTAGGCCGTTCGAATGGCATCGGCCAGTTCGGGGGGAATCGTGTCGGCGTCGTGTTGGGCATGCCTGAACGCGTGCGTCGTCACGACAAACCCGTCGGGCACGGGGAAGGCGGCGTTGATCAGGCGGGCGAGGTTGATCGCCTTGCCCCCGACCACCGCCGGATCGTACCCGTCGGCAAGCGGGAGGACAAATGGGGCGAATTTCCGGTCAGTTGCCATCGTCGTAGCACCTCAGCCCGCCGGTCTCGCTGCCGACATACACCCGCCCCGCGACGACCATGGGCGAGGCGATGGACATGCCCATCTCGCCCGGCTCGGAGTTTACGTAGACCGATTTCAGTACCTTGCCTTTCGCCGCATCCAACACCACGAGGTAGCCGTCGTGCGTCACGACGTACACGTGCGTTCCGGTATAGGCCGCCCCCGCCAGAACGCGCGAGCCCTTGCGGGCGACGGTCCGCCACAGAACGCGGGACCCCTCGTCTTCGGCCGCGAGGTCCAGCGCCACCACCTCGCCGCTTCGCACGGGCACGATCGCCGTCTGGTCCACGACCGCAATGGGCCCGAGCACGCCGTCGGGCATGGACTGGGTCCACCGCACTTTGCCCGTCTTCCTGTCCAGCGCCATCACCGCGCCGGCCGGCTCGAGGGCCTGGAACACGTAATCGCCATTGCCGCACCCCACCAGCACCGTCTCGCCCGCCAGCGTGATAGCGCCCGTGGCCGGGAAGGGCGTCGGGGTCTTCCATATCTCGCGGCGGGCCCCTGCAGCCTTGAGTTGGTCGTCGGTCTCGGTCAGTCGCAGGGCCGTCACCGCATCGCCGTTGAATCCGCTGCCGATGTACACAACGCCGTCCGCGACGGCGGGCGAGCTTTCGGGATCGTTGACCGGGTGCTTCCAGACGACCTCGCCCGTGGAGATGCGGGCGGCGAAGACGTAACCCGGATTCTCGTTCTTCTCGGGATCGCTGTGCGACTTGGGCAGGCGCGTTGTCGTATCTTCGACGGCCCCCGCGCCGACCACGACGATGTCGCCCGCGATGGCGGGTGAGCTCTCGATATGCAGGGGGCAGTCGATGATCCACTTCACGGCTCCGGCGTCGGTATCGATGCAGACCAGTTCGCTGTCGTAATCGGGATGCAGGCCCTGGCCGATCACGAGGAATCTGCCATCCGCCGTCAGGGCGGGCGAGCTGAAGAACCCGCCGAAATCGCGGGTCGCGTCCTTCATGTCCACTTCCCATATGCGTTTGCCCGTGGAGGCGTTGAGGCACACCACGGCGCCGTAGCTGCCCGGCGGGTCCATGATGCACCAGGCGGCGTACACACGGTCGCCCCGCACGAGAGGGGTCGACCAGAACATGGCGTACTCCTCGCTGTAGGGCCAGCGCAGTGCCAGCTTCGTAGGCGAGGGGCCGCCCAGGTAGCCCGACCGGGTCCCGCCGCCGCGGAAGTACAGCGCTTCGTCGCCCGAGGCGGCCAGCGCGGGTGCGGTTGACGTCGTCGCCCCTGCGCCCGCGCGGTCTGCGAGGGTCAGTTCCCGCGCGAGTTGCACCCACTCTTCGGGCGTCATAATGGCCCCCGCAGCAGCGCCGGCCCGGTCGGCGGACGGCGCCCCGTCGGCCTCGTCGGCGGCGCCGGTGGGCATCCACACCAGGGCCAGCCAGATCGCAATCACGCCCGCCCCTGCGCCCAGCGGCCGGAGCGGTTTCTCTCTGCACACCCGAATGAGTTGTCTGGGCTTGAAGAGAATCGTTACGAAGCCGGTCAGGCCTGCAATCAGCGCAGGAAGCAGCGCCGCCCCCGTGTTCACGAACACCGGCACGACGGCCAGATCGGCGATTAATAGCGGTTCAGTCATAATCCGGGATTTTCCATATCGAAGGAAGGCGGAAAAAGGGCGCCTCAGCCGTTACTCACGGTCAGTGATACACGCTTGGTCTTGCCGACCGCAACCTTCTTTTTCTTCACGGTTCCATCCGCAAACCGTACGCGCAGCGTATAGTCGCCGGGTTCGCGGACGGCCAGATTCACTGTGTCCGGCCCGCGGCAGCCCGTCAGAACCTGCGTGCCGACGGTGCGTCTCAGGGCCGTGTTCGCTTCGCTGTCGACGAGACGGACATCCGCCCCAACCACGCCATGCCCCTTGAGTGTTACCGATACGATGCACGTCTGCTGGAGTTTCTTCGCGTGGTAGGTCGGGTGCTCCGCCGGCCTGCGCACGTCTGCGGCGCCGCTCAGCACGAGAGTGATTTCACCGTCAACGTGTCCGAGGAGAAGGTCGTTCATGCCGTCGCCGTTCACGTCACCCGCAGCCACACCCCAGGCGCCCTTATTGTGTGCGGCGCCAAACGCGTCGGCGTCGTAAAGCGAGGCGTCCATGAACGAGCCGTAGCCACGGTTGGTGTGGAACTGGTTCCTCTGGTTTCCGTCGCGCGAGATCGTGTAAAGGTCGGCATAGCCGTCCATATTCAAATCTTCGACAAGCGTGGCGATCTGTCTCGCCGCGCAGAGGCCGATTTCATTGCCTGAGATGCTTACGTCGCGGGCCTCGCCATCGATGTTGGCGACAATCGCCAGGGTACTGTCGCCCGGGCTAACAATGTCCATTGAATCCTGCTTCCATACCGTCGCGAAGCAGCCTGCACCTGTCTTGCCAGGCTTATAGTCGGGCGAACATCGGTAGTCGAACGCCAACTTGTGCTTCAGCGGGCTGAACCGCCCCTTCTCGTCCTGAACAAGGATCAGTCCCTTGCCCGTGGCGTAATAGAGGTCCGTTCGGCCGTCCGCGTTCCAGTCCCCCGGTGCGAAGTAGCCATTGCCGCCCGCGCCACAGGCCTCGTCCGCGAGGCCAAGATCGCCGGTGGCATCGGTGAACCCTCCCTTGCCGTCGTTCAGCAGCGCCGTGAGTCCTCCGTCAACGTGGGACAGGAGAATGTCCGCATGGCCGTCGCCGTTCAGTTGAACGAACGATGAGACCTTCAGAGGCGTATCCTTCGCGACTTTCAGCATCGTGCCCTTGGCGAAGCCTTGCTCCCGCTTCAGGAACAGTTGCGTGCCGACCAGCAGGTCGCTCCGCCCGTCGGCGTTCACGTCCGCCAGCGCACAGCACATTCCGGAGACGCCGGACAGGCCGAGGTCCTCCGCCCGGTCGGTAAACGCGAGGGAATCGCCCTGCAGATACACGCGGATCCCGCTCTCCGAACAGGCGAGGATGTCAAGATCGCCGTCGCCATCGATGTCAAACAGGGCCACCCCGCGGACGCCGCCGTGCAATGTGCCGATGGTGACGTCCCGGTTGAGGCGGACGTTGACATCGGCTGGGAAGAAGGCGGTCCCGTTCCTGGTGTCGACCAACATTTCTGCGAGTCGCGCGGAGTCGCCGTTAAACGTGCCCACCATGATGTCTGCACTGGCGGATTCGTAGGTCCATGCCGATGGTTTGGTTGGATCGGCAATCCGGGCGTGATGCCATTGCCTATCGCCGCAATAGAGCAGGATCTCATGTTCGCCTCGCCGGCGTGTTTTCCCGACGAAGGCGATGAACGTGCGATCTTTGTACGCGACGTCCCAGATGTTCCATTCCTCACTGGCCTCGTGCTCTGGTTCGTTCCGATCATCCTTCGCCGGAACGTCGATGACGATCTCCCTGCCGGCGAATTCGCCTTTACAGACTGTGCTCACCTTGAGCCTGATCCGGCCGGACTCGACCTCCGTGTCGTCACTGGTCAGGTCGGCCGTGACAACCCTGCCCGCGAGCACCACCTTGTAGCGCTGGTACAAGTGAATCGGTTGGAGCGCCGGATTGACCAGCGCACGAACTGCCGGCGCAATCAGTAGCATGGCCAGTGCAGTTGCTAGAAGTGTTTTAACATTCATTGTTGTTGCCGCTCTTGGTTACATTGTTTTTCAAAACTAATCGGAAACGCGCCCCTGCAACATCCCTTGAGCGGGAAGCGAAGGGCGACTGTTATCGCACAATCGCCATGTTGTTATTCATTCGTGTAAAATAATTGATTCATAATCGTTATGGTAAATGTATGTTTGGTTGGCATTCAACCATAACGGTCGCCCCACGCTTCCCGCTGCCTACATCGTGATGTACTTCTCTACCACGGGCAGTTCTTTCAGGCTCGGTCGACCACGGCCGACAGTGCCTTTAAACTCGCGGAGAAGTTCGCCCGGGTTCTTGCTGAGGCAACCGTCGCCGAACGTGACGTTCTTCCACTTTTTGAAAGCTTCTCGGTCGGGCAGGATAAGTCCACCGCGATGGAGATCCTCGAATCGGACATTTTCAATCTGGGTGCCTTCGTTTACCCCAACAGTAATCTTGGGTATAAGTTCCGCGTATTTCTCGTCGAAGCCGTCTTTCAGTGGTCCTCCTAATATACCATTTCGCTGCCAGCCGATAATCAACTGTGCGTCACTGTCCGGGGCGATGTAGCCAACTACCTCTCCTGACAGGACGCCACTGAGTCCGTTCCATCCGAAGTGCGTGTTCCGATATCCAGTGAAGGGGACACGCATCCAGTTCGAGTATCCGAGGCCTACCCGAGCATCTCGCTTTAGCGGTCGGTCCGGCAGACCGCCTGTAAGCGAACCACCCTCATGAACCACGGTATGCGGTCCGAAGCAATTGATAACATGTCCAGTCATGGCGCCATTCATCAGCGCGAACTTCGCACCTTTACGAATATCTTTCGTTGCTGCAAATCCGCTAAGGAAACGACTGTCGCGACCGACGATAAACATGCCGTACCTTATGTTGAATTCGTCGTTGAATCTGACGAAGCCGATGATCTCGGTAGAACCCTCAGGCTTGTCATGGGTAGAGAAATGGCAGAGTCCTCCAAACTTTCCTCCATGTCGCCACGGATTGTCCCTGTGCGGATGAACATCCGGGCCGGCCGGTGCAGCAGCGCCCGTGTCGTGCATCTTCTTCAGCACGCCATCTTCGGGCCAGTCGCGTCGAATGAAGGTGTGGCTATTACCGACCATGTGGAGCGTTCTGTAAATATGCAAAGTTGCATTGGGACGAACCTAGATATTACCAAAAACGGACATCGCCCTTCCGCCCGCAGGTTGGTACTCGGCACCGCGCCCGACGGTCAGGTGTCGGCACGCGAGATCTATCTTATTCCCACGTACGAACACTCTGTACTTTTTGTCGGATTCCGGGAGAATAACGTCTGTATCCATGTCTGGAATCGTGCGGGCCGGTTTGCCGGTCGCAGCGTTAATCCAGTTAGACGGCTCCATCGGATCGAACGGATTAGAACGGCTGGGGTTTTCGCCCGGATGCGCCCAGATCAGTAGGCGTGCCTTCGGCCACTTTCCCTTCAGGAAGTACTCGTCGCCGACGAGCATCGGCCAGGCCTCCTTGTTGTCGTACTGCGGGTTGTCGGCGGTGGGCTTGGCGGTAATCGCCTTGATGTCCAGCGCGCTGGCGGGCAGGGCAATGCCGAAAACCGTTACAAGAACTAACAATGTTGTCTTCATTTTTCTTCTCCAGTGGTTAATGGTCAGCGTGTGAACGATTAGTGCTAAGTGCTAGGAAAACGCTTTTTCGCCTCGGTGCCCGGGACTCCAGAAACCGCGCTGCTCTGGCCGGGGTGAGTGGGGGTCTGTTCATGATGGCCTCTCTTTTCTGTTGGCACGTGGTTTGCTTCCGGCCGGGAAACCGCTTCCCGGCCGGAAGTCTCCTGCGCCCGCTTGCGGCGGTTACGGCGTAAATCACTCTATGTCTTTGTTTCTTTCTTTTTGCCGCTGTGCTGAAAAAACGTGTCGAGTGTCCCGCTTACATCGTCGTGTACTTCTTATCCGGTGTCTGTCGTTGCCCTTTTTTGGGGTTGATCTCGCGGATAAGTTCCCTCGGGTCCTTGCTGAGGCAACCTTCGCCCAAGGTGACGTTCCTCCATCTCTTGAAGTTGAAGACATCCGCACTGGGCACAACGATTCCGCCACGATGTAGATCGTCAAAGCGGACATTCGCAAGCCTCGAAGCGCCACCGATCCAAACCCCGATTTTCGGCACGATCTTGGGGAACACCTTCTTGAATGCTTCGTCCCCCCGCCCCCAACTTCCAGCGCCGCCGGCGGAGATTCGCTGCCAACAGACCACCAGACGTGCATCGCTTCCCGGCGCGGGGTAACCAATCAGATCACCTCTAATCTGAGCGTTGTATCCGCTGTAACCATAGTAAAGCTTCACTCCCGTTTGCTGCTCCGGATTTTTTTTGCTATTCTCCAACTCTGGAACAGGCAGGTTCATCCAGTTGCGGTATCCGACGCCAAAGTAAGCGTCACGCCGCAGCGGTCTGTCCGGCGTTCCACCGGTAACCTGAGCGCCGTCAGCAACGCCCCAATCTCTGTTAACAAACTGATTCTGTCCGTGTGAACACTGCGAACCGTCCATCAGGACAACCTTCGCACCCTTATTGACCGACACCGCTGCCGGCCCCATGCTGACGAATCGACTGTCACGACCAACAATAAATGTACCCGATTTGATTCCGACTTCGTCTGCTGCGCGCACGTATCCGATCACCTCGGTTGACTTTTCCGGCGCCTTCGCGTGTGTCATATACACTGTGATGGAGCGCCCACCTCTGCCGTCTTCCGTCCAGGGGTTCTTCGCCTTCGGATCGTAGGGCGCAACAAGTCTCTCGTCGTGCATTTTTTTCAGCATGCCGTCTTCCGGCCAGTCCTGTCGAAGGAACGTGTCACGGTCGCCAATGAAATGCATCGATCCGTAAGTGGAGATTTCGCCTGTAGCGCGAACCCAGACATTCCCGAAAATCTGAATACTATTATCGCGGTGACCACCCGTGAGGATCTTGGCATTGCGGCCAATGGTAACGTGCCGCCAATAGGAAACTTTCGGACCGTAGAAATTAACCGTGTATGGCGTGTCGGAGTCCGGCAGGATAATGTCCGTATCCATATCGGGAATCGATTTGGCGGGCTGCCCCGTCGCAGCGTTGATCCAGTTTGCCGGATTGCGGCCATCCAGTCCGCCGCGTCTGCCTCCGACCTTTTCGGCTGAGCCGTGAATGTTCCAGATCAAAAGTCGCTTCTTCTCCCACTTCTGCTTCAGGAAATACTCGTCGCCGACCAGGTTCGGCCAGGCCTCCTTGTTGTCGAACTGCGGGTTGTGAGCGGCGGGCTTCGAGGTGATCGCCTGCAGATCCAGTGCATTGGCCGGCAAGGCGAAGCCGAAGATCGCAATAAGAACGAACAGCGTTGTCTTCATGTCTCTACACCTTTGAGTTTGCTTTTTCGTAACCGTTCACGGGCCTCAGAACCATTCTGAGACAGTTTTCCGCTGAATAATACGATTCGCAGGCCAACCACAGCCGTTTGCGTTGTCGTAACACTTCACTGACGTGTAATGAATATAGCACCTGACTGGTTTTCAATCAAACGCGAAAAAGTTTCAGATTCCGATTCTTCCCACTTGCGCTTTGGGGGATAGTGGTGTATGCAGGGGGTATGGATTGTGAAATCGGCACGGATGCTGAGGCGAAAAGGCTTGTTGCGGCCGCTCTGATCGGGCGGCTTACTGATGAGCAGGCGGAGAAGGTACCTTTTGTCTTCGACGGGTCGCGGCACCGCCCACAGCAGGATTCGGAGGCTACTTCGTTTGGTCCCAACGGGCTCTATGGCTGTTCTTCTGACGCCACCGCGAAACGTTGGCAGGATTGGTGATGGGGACGTAGGGCACGTCAAACCGAATACTCCGTCCTCCGGGATTGTGCGAGATAACAGAGAGATGTCTCGTTCAGTTTTGGGAACATCTTTGGGAACACTATCATCCAAGATGCTCGCCGATGATCCTTCAAAGGCCGTACGGCATGGATTTTAGTTGATTCTTCCGGATGTTTATCACTACGTAGAATAAGGACTTATGGAGGTCCAATAATGGTCTACGGCAAGTGCCTGCAAGGCCGTAACTTACTCAAAACGCTAAACTTATGCTCGACACGCAGGAGGTCACTGGTTCAAGTCCAGTACGGCCCAAGAGTTGCGCCTCTCTGCTGTCGCAGGGAGGCGTTTCCTTTTGCATAGAGCCGCAAACGCCCCGTTTAGCTTTTTCCGGTTGATCCCCATGCGATTCAGTGCAACTGCCTACGGCATCATACTGCACCGGATTCTGCACCGCTTTCCTGTAATGGTCTTCGGTCACTTGCAGGTAGTGCTGGGCCGCCACCCTGGGAGAATTGCCAATCCACGCGCAAGCCGCCTGTATCGGGTACTCGTCGTTCAGTTCTGTCTCACGCGTTGACCGACAGTTCTGGAACACCTTCGGCCAAGGGATCAGTCCCGCTTGCCTGATGATCTTCAAGATTGCTTTGCGGTACATCTGATTCGCACTTGCGTACTGTGGGCAGCAATAGACAGCCCCTGTACCGGACCAGCGAGTTTGATCCCCGCACAGCATCCGAACAAACCTGAATTCTTGACCGCACCGTGTTGCCTGCTAAGCTGTTGCCTCCGTGAGAATGCAAGATCTTGGAAGTATGTCAAGTACGGCCCTTCCCTCGCGATCTCAGCACCGCGAACACCGCTCAGTTCCGTCATCAACCGGGCTCAATCTGCCCTCAAACCGAGCCCACAAAGTCGGTGGTCCGCCACACTGTTGCTCAATATCCGATCAACAATTGCGCACAGTTCCGTTCCCTGGGTCGAGCTGCGGTCGGTGATTGGTTCGGTCCCGCTCAACATGCCGTCGACCCTGCCGCATTTCTTCCACAGCCGACCGTCCGGCCTCAAGGCGTTCCAGAACGCCTCGGCGTACATGGTTTCTCCGCTCACCAGGTATTTCAGCGGCGGCGCTTTGAGGCCCTGCATCAGGTTGACGATGTGTTCGGGGTATCCGTTCTTGTGGCCCGTCTTCGAACCGTCGAGGTAGAAGTTGTGCCAATCCTTCGTCTGCCTGGCCAGGAGTTCTGCAAGGTCCAGGAGGTATTTGTCGCCCTTCAGGTTGTACAGCCAGAGGACAATCTCCAGGTTGTCGCCACAGCGGGTGGCCTGCACCCCAAAACTTGACCCAGTCGCTATGAGAGTCTCTACTGCCCGGGTGGGCAAGGAGACTTTCGATGAGCAGACGGAAGCGGCACACGCCGGAGCAGATCGTGGTGAAGCTTCGTGAGGTGGATGCGTTGTTGAATGCCGGGCAGTCGTTAGGCCAGGTGATTCAGCATCTGGGCGTCACTGAGGCCACGTACCACCGCTGGCGGAACCAGTACGGCGGGATGAAGGCCGAGGAGGCCCGGCGGTTGAAGGCGCTGGAGATCGAGAACGCTCGTCTGAAGCGGCTGTTGGCGGACGCGGAGCTCGACAAGGCGATCCTGACCGAGGCGATGGACCTGTTGGGAAAGCCGTAGGCCCGCCCCGCAAGAGGCAGGCGGTGCCGGTGGTCCTCAGAGGCTTCGTGAGGGACAGGAGAAGCGCGGGTCTTAACATGAAACACCGACACTCGGCATCGCGTGGCTGCTATGCAGCGGCCCCAAACTTCTGCCAGAACGCCGCCCTGATGTGAAAGGGTACATAGCGGGCCCCCGCTACCAACCCTTTCACACTGGCCTCGGGAACGGCAGTGGCCAGGTCTCGGTGAGGCTATCGTCTCACGCGCCGGAAGAAGCCCTGACCATGGCCAGGATGCCGGCCTTGACGGCTTCGGGCAGGTGGTGCCAGGCGGTGACGACTTCGGCCAAGTCGCGCGGCATTTCGGGGCCTTCTGGGGCGTCTCGGTCGGCGCGCTGCAAATGCGCTGAAAGGTCGGAAGGCTCTTGACGTAAGGCTTTGCCCGGGCTAGCGTTAGGGCGATCGGTCTTCGACCTACGGAACCGAGGGTTGGGGGTTCGAATCCCTCCGGGTGTACCATTGACATTTGCCGGCAAGTGCGCGCAAGTGGTGGCGTTTGTTACGACCCCGCGTGCCTTGTTTTTCTCTCCACTCTTCTTCTGCGTCTTGGCGTGTGACGGCGTGTTCTGGCGTCCTGCGCGCTGAAAATGCGCTGCGCGCCTGCGGCTCCGGCGCCGCCGGACGCCAAGGGCGGGTCAGGCGGCCTTACTCGGCTTGTCGGCCTGGCGCGGCGGCAGGATGCCCGCGTAGTTAATCCGCCGTCCGAACCCCAGATTCGGCTTGCCCAACGCATCGCATCAGATACAATCACTGTGAATGCCCTGCGACGGTCGCGGGGAGAGAGGCCATCCAGGAAATGTCGGTTAAGATGGCGGCCGGAGTGTGCCCCGGCATCTGTCTATCCACGTTCGACAAGAAAGGGTGGAGCCTGGACATGGAACGAACGAGTCTGCTTGCCGCGATCGGGTTGGCCCTGTTCGCATCCGGGCCGGTGGCCGCCGGGCTTGAGCCAACCGAGGCAAACGTCAAGTACGACACCCGCCACGAGCGGAACGTGCTCGATTTCTGGAAGGCCGAGTCCGACAAGCCCACGCCGGTCTATGTCTGGTTCCACGGAGGCGGTTTCAGGCGCGGCGACAAGAGCTACATCCTCCACAGCCACAATGTCGGTCTGCTGAAGGAGTTCCTCAGGCAAGGCATCTCGGTCGCGAGTTGTAATTACCCGTTCCTCAAAGACGCCTCGTACGAGCAGATCATGCACCACTGCGCCCGGGCGATCCAGTTCATCCGGGCCAAGTCGAAGCAGTGGAACATCGACCCCCGACTGGTTGGCGCCTGCGGCCGATCGGCCGGAGCCCTCATCTCCGAGTGGCTCGGATACTACCCGGACCTGCGCAAGCCCCGCAGCAGCAACCCCATCGAACGCATCACGACGCAAGTCCTGGTCGTCGGGTCGCACTTGCAGCCAAACCCCACCGATGCCATGCGGCACATGCGCAAAGGCGGCCCGGCTTTGTTCATCTACACGAGCGCCCCGAACGGCGACGGGGTCCACAGCCCCAAGTACGCCAAGATGATCAAGGCCCAGGCCGACGAACTGGGCATCCCCGCCCAACTCGTCGGCGGCAGCAAGAACGACATCCCGCCCCCGCCCGAGGGCGAGACCTGGCTCTCCCTGCAAGTCAAGTTCTTCTGCAAACACTACCGCGTGCCGTACAAGCCCCCTGAGTCCAAGTGAGCGACGCGTCCTGAGAGCCGTGGCATGAAGCCGAACCGTCTGTCGTCTTGCCTCGTGCTGCTCACGGTCCTCGTGGCGCCCGCGGTCCCCCTGGAAGAAATAACTTTGAACGCATTGAGCCCGCATTTTCCAGATGGGCGCGGTGTTTTTGGTCCTGCGCGCTGAAAATGCGCCGGGGCGCCCATGCTGGTCTCCTGCAGCCTTTGGCAGAATCTGCCGTGGTGTGCCGGCTCGCCAATGCTCAGCGCACTCGGCGTGAATATGCCGGCCCCGACGGCGGTGTCATCGTGACCGTGAACTTCGGCGAGAAGCCGTTCCGCGTGCCCGATGGCACGGACCTGGCGCCGATGGCGCACCGCGTGACCGGTCTTGAACGGTGAGGGTGGGATGCGTTTTTGCGGCACGCAGGTCGTGACACCCGAGAGGGGCGCGAGGTTGCAGCACCGCCCGTGAGGGCGGGAAACGCCTGTCCGCACCCGCGGGGTTCGCACGCATTTGTATTGCTTCCGGGTGTTGTCTGCGTGTATCGTGTCTGGGCGCCCGAGGGGTTGGACCCTGGAAAGGAGCAGGCCATGAAGCGTCTTCTCCCTGTTCTGATGCTGGTGATGATAACGGCAGGTGGGTGCGCTTCGCATCACAAACATTACAAACTCGCCGAACCGCCGGGCCTTGCAAAAGGCGGGCTTTTCAAGGACCCCAAGGATGTCAAGGCCCTGGAGCAGGCGCTGACGGACGAGGGCATCGCGCGCATGCTGGATGCAGACGTGCGGGCCAAACTCCCCACCAGCGTCGCCATCGCCGGCGCCGACCTCCTTTCGGCGCGGTATACGTATTACCGGGACCCCGGCAAGTGCATGATGAGCGCCGAAGCCCTCAAGGAATGGGAGAAGGCCTTCGAGCCGATTCCGCACATCGAGGGCGTTCAGCCTATCTCGCCCCTCCTTCTCCAGAGCAAACATGCAAGCCTCCGGGATTTGCGCTCCGCCGGCGTCAAGCGCGGTGCCTCCGACGACGAGCATGCAAGCCTCCGGGATTTGCGCTCCGCCGCCGCCCAAATGAAGTGCGAACTGCTCCTCGTCTACCAGGTGTCGTCCTCGGCCATCGACAACTACAACGACGCGGCCGCCCTCTACTGGACGTTTGTCGGCCTGTGGCTGGTTCCGGGCAACGTGTATGAGCACCGGACCGTGTACCAAGGCGTTCTGCTCGACACGCGGACGGGGGTGGTTCTCGGCTCTGCCACAGGCGACTGCCATCTGAAGCGGGCATGTCCGGCGGCCTACGGCGACGTGCAGGAGGGCAAGTTGGTCCAGGAAGCCTCCGGCAAGGCCCTAGCCGACTTCCGCGCCTCCTGCGTCAATCTGCTGACCGATGTGGTGGCCCGGGCCACGGCGCCGCCCTCCTGATGCGGCGTCCGGGGTGCGCTTCCCTGCCCGCCGCCTCGCAGCGCTGTTGACCCCCTCTTGGCGCCGCCGGTATAGTCAGGGTAACCTGCCGAGGTGGTTAGAGGACCGGTCGTGCCGGCCGTCCGGTTCGGCCCGGCCGCCTCCCGAGTGACTACGTGAAGCCGATTCAGCGTACCTGAATACGAAGAGGAGGTGACCATGGCCGGTATCGACCAGATACGCGAGTATCTCGGCGATGAAGCCGACGACCTGCTGACCCACAAGGCAACGGGCATTCCGAAGGAGAACCTGCACCTGCCCGGGCCGGACTTCCTGGACCGGGTGGTTGCGGCAAGCGACCGCCCCTCGCCGGTCCTGGCCCAGTTGCACCGCCTCTTCCACACCGGCCGGTTGGCAGGGACGGGGTACGTCTCGGTCCTGCCGGTGGACCAGGGCATCGAGCATTCAGCCGCCGCCTCGTTCGCGCCGAACCCGGCGTACTTCGACCCGGAGAACATCGTGCGCCTGGCCATCGTGGGCGGGTGCAACGCCTGCGCCTCGACGCTCGGTGTCCTGGGGGCGGTCTCCCGCAAGTACGCTCACAAGATCCCCTTCATCGTCAAACTGAACCACAGCGAACTGCTCACGTATCCGAACTCCTACGACCAGACGATGTTCGCCTCCGTGGACCAGGCCTACCAACTGGGCGCTGCCGCCGTCGGCGCAACCATCTACTACGGCTCGCCCGAGTGCCGGCGCCAGATCCAGGAAGTGAGCGCAGCCTTCAAACAGGCCCACGAGCGAGGCCTGTTCACCGTCCTGTGGTGCTACCTGCGCAATGACGCCTTCAAGACCGACGAGGCCGATTACCATCTGGCCGCCGACCTCACCGGCCAGGCCAATCATCTCGGCGTCACCATCGAGGCCGATATCGTCAAGCAGAAGGCCCCCCAGTGCAACCGCGGGTACCAGACCATGGCCAAGGAGCAGAAGTACGGCCGGACCCACGACCGCGTTTACGCCGAACTTGTCACGGACCATCCCATCGAGTGGACCCGCTGGCAGGTCGTCAACTGCTACATGGGCCGCGTGCCGATGATCAACTCCGGCGGCGCCTCCGGCCAGAACGACTTTGCAGAGGTCACCCGCACGGCCGTGGTGAACAAACGGGCCGGCGGCACGGGCCTCATTACGGGACGCAAGGCCTTCCAGCGTCCCATGGACGAGGGCGCCAGACTCCTGGGCGCCGTCCAGGACGTGTATTTGTGCGACGACGTGACGGTCGCCTAGCGGGGGCGGGAGTATCCATGAACGGACGCGACACGGTGACACTGGAGGTTGGCGGCGTGCGGCGCCGCGTCCGGTTTCTCGGTGCGGGTGGCGGCGCGGACCTGCCCCCGTTTGTCGGGGCGTATGAGGTCGAGCAGACGCCGGCAGGCGAGGTGCGCCGGGTGCGCGTCGGCCTGGGCGTGAACTTCCTCTGGTCGGCCGATGCCGCCATCGATGCCGACGAGTTGGCCGAACGCATCATGCGCACCGTTGGCCTGCTGTGCATCGAAGCGCACCTGGGCGGCAACCTGGAGCCCGATAAGGAAGGCGTGCTTCAGATCCGCGACTTTATCGGTGAGCGGTACCCCGATTACACGAGCGTCGAGCGGTTCATCGGCAGTTTGTACGATCCGCCCGGCCGCATCGAACGGATGTGCCGCGAGGACCTTCTGCGCTGCCTGGCGGCCCACGCCGCCGAAAAGCGCTCCGACTCGGAGCCGGCGGGGCCCGGCCTGACGGTCCTGGGATTCCTGGCCTGGCCGGGCAAGCGGCGGTTCTACACCGCCGAGAGCGTCCGCGACGCGATCCTCGCGTGGGAAAGCGACGGGCTCGTCGAAACGGTCGCCGACCGTGCCCGCCTGCGGCCCGACCGCCTCGACGACGCCAAGTCGATGCTGGCGTAGGCGCCTCGTCAGGCGCCGAGCGCGTCGAGCCGCTCGGCGGGGACAAACCAGGCGAGGCGGCGGTGGATCTCGTGGAAGCCGGCCCACTCGTACAGCCGGATGGCCGGTGTGTTATGGGTGTCCACCGCCAAACCCATGCGTGCGAGCCCCCTCTCGGCCGTGTCGCGGATGGCGCGGGCGAGCAGCGCCCGTCCGATGCCGCGGCCGCGGGCTTCGGGCACCACGCCGAGATAAACCAACTCGCCGCGGCCCTTCAGGTCGTTGACCATGGCGACGCCGACCGTCCGGCCGCCATCGAGAACGAGGTGCCATGAACGAGGGGTGAACCGGCCGGTGTGCCTGTGCGTCTCGATCACCTCGTCGATGGTGCGAAGGCCCGCCAGTTTCGGGCAGTCGAGGCTGTCGGCGTAGGTTCGCGCGATCGTGTCGGCGAACCTGCGGTGGCTGAGCCGCGAGAAGCGCTGCCATGTGAGGACGGGCGGCGCGAGCGGCTCCGCCTCTCGTGCCGCCGGTCCCGCTGCGGGGTCCGTGACCCGCACGGGCCGGCGGAGGTACGAGAGCGTGGCAAGCGGCTGGAACCCGGCGCGGTCGAGGGCGGGGGTAAGGCTGTCGGCCGCGCTGGGCTCGATGAGCGACTGGATCAGCTGGGCGTGGTGTTTCTTCCTTGCGTGTGCGGCGGCGGCGCGAAAGAGGCGTGCTGCCAGGTGCACGTCCCACTGGAGCAATCGCGGCGGTCGAATCGCTGCACAGCGTCCGGCGCCGCGAATGACGAGGCAGGCGCCGACGACTTGGTGGCCTCCGACGGCCACGATGCGGTTCCGCAGGTTCGCAAGGAGCGCGGCATCGGCGGCGTGCGTGGTCCCCGGGGCGGGCGGCGCACTCCGGAGGAACTCGACCAGCGCCGCGGTGTCGCGCCGCCGCGCGGGTCGGATCTCAATGCTCGTGGTCTCGTTCATGCGTTGCTGAGTGCTTTTAGTTCTTGCGCGGTGGGTCTCCGGAACCACCGCGCACCAAAGCGCGTTGAAGCACGCTGGAGAGCCGTCTTGCCCATCATGCCGGGGTAGTTCTTCATGACGTTCTTGCCGCCGGGCACGGCGAGATGGATGATGCGCGGCCCGACGTCGAGCGTGGCGATGAGTTCGATGTGTTTGTTGGCCAGGCGGACGTTCCGCTGCCAGCCTTTGTACGCGACGATTTCCATGGCGACCTCGCTTCTGCAAGCAATGAATCGGTTGGTGTGGCCCGCCTGAGGGGGTTACTCTAGCGGCCCGCTCGGGCGCGGTCAATGCGTTGGTGGCCCGCGAGTGGCTTGTCGATGTACTCATGCGGAGCAGATTGTGCAAGAACAAGCGCGGTGACAGTGTATAATCGCGGGGCAGATTGAACACGCTCTGAGCGGCAGGATGAACCATGATCTTCGAGAAAGACAGTGACGAGATTCGCTGGGCCGCCGAATTGTTTGAAAACGGGTGGCACGCCAGGGCGCAGCGGGCGCTCGAGGCCGCCAGCAGCGCCGGCGTCTTCGAGCGCCTCGCCAAGGAACCCGCGACGGCCAAGCGGCTGGCCGAGGACCTGGGCCTCGACCCGACGGCGGCCGAGAAAGTCCTCATCGTCCTTGCGGCGATGGGGCTCGTGGACCGCGACGGCCACGCATGGCGCCTGACGCCGAAAGCGGAAGCAACGCTCCTGCCCGACGCGCCATGCTACCAGGGCAACATGCTGGCACATACCGCCGACGTGTGGGCCTTCTGGAGCGACCTGGAGTCGGCGCTCCACGGCGAGAAGGGCGGATGGGTGTTCGACCCGGCCGGGCGGCCGCCAGTCCGCTCGCATCGCAACTTCATCCTCGGCATGCACAACGTGGCGATGGCCGGGCGCGCGGCCGAACTCGTCGAACGCGTGGACCTGTCCGAAATCCGGACCCGTTCCACGACGGGACGCCTGACGCTGATGGACGTCGGCGGCGGGCCGGGCACTTACGCCGCGGCCCTGTGCGAGCGGTACCCGGACCTGACGGCCACGGTGATGGACCTACCGGAGACGATTGAGATCGCACGCGGCGTTATCGAGAAACTGGGCATGTCGGATCGCGTTCGCACCGTGGCCGGCGATTGGAACGAAGACGAGTTCGGGGAGGACAACGATGCCGTGCTGCTGTCAAGCGTCCTGCACGGTCCGACCAGCGCCGCCGAGATGAAACTGGAAAAAGCGCGCCGGTCGATGAAGCCGGGCGGTCTCTTGATCGTTCAGGATTTTGTGATGAACGCCGAAAAGACCGGCCCGCTGATTCCCGCGGTGTTCAACGTGATGGTCGGCGCCTTCTCGCTGACGGAACTCGCGGACCGTATCGCTGCCGCAGGTTTCTCCGGCCTCCAGGTCAAACCCATGCCCCGGTACGCGGGTACGACCGTCCTGACGGCGGTCAGGTAAACGGCCCCGCAAATTGCCGCAATGCTTATGCCGAGAGCGGCAACCTGACTTTTTCGGCTTTGTCCCACCATTGAGGGATTGAGTGCGTTTGAGGGGGAGGGGGCTCATCCGGTTTTAGCGCGCGCCGACCGTTGGGCGTCGCGGGCCAGGTCACAAAGCCGTACCAGCAAGATGCGTTTACCGCATGGGGCCTACCGGCGGGAATTTACACAGAACACGTTACACGACCGCGTGCTGCAGGCTTGCTTGACCTCGCCGCCGCACTTCGGGATAATCACCCATCGGGAAGGAGGTGGACCGTGACCGAGATCATTACGCTGCTGACCGATTTTGGGGTGGCGAGCACGTATCCGGCGCAGATGAAGGGTGTGATCCTCCAGCGGAGCCCGGACGCCGTCGTCGTGGACATGTCGCACGCCGTGCCGCGCCACGACGTCCACACGGCAGCGTTCATGCTGGCGTCAGCGGCGCCGGCGTTTGCGGAGGGCACGGTCCACGTGGCGGTGGTGGACCCGGAAGTGGGTGGGCCGCGGCGAGTGCTGGCGGCCGAGGCGGGCCGACACGTCTATCTGGCGCCCGATAACGGTCTGCTGACGCTGGTGGCCCAGCGGCGACTGCTGTTGGGCGGGTCGGTGTCGGAGAGCCGGGTTGTGGCAGTCGAGAACGAGAGTTTCTTCCGAGCCGATGTCTCGAGTACCTTTCACGGCCGCGACATCTTTGCACCGCTTGCGGCGGCACTGGCGTCGGGCACGGCCATTGACCGTCTCGGCCCGCAGGTCGAGACCATCGAACGGTTCGACGTGCCGCTGCCCGAGCGCGAGGAGAACACCATCCGCGGCCACGTGCTTTACGTGGACCCGTTCGGCAACCTCGTCACGAACATCGCCGGCGAGACGCTGATGGAGCGAGACCCATCGGCCGTTGAGATATACGTCTCGGGAGCCGTCATTCGCGGGCTGTGCCGCGCCTATTGCGACGTGGCCGCAGGCATGCTGCTGGCCTATGTCGGCAGCGCGGGCCTGATGGAAGTGGCCGTTAACCGTCAGAGCGCGGCCCTTCGGTTGGGTGCGGCCATTGGAACGCGGCTGACCGTGAGGCTGCCGTCGGCGTCATGAGCGAACCAAGCGACCCGTTATCGCGCCTGCGGCGGGCCGACAAAGCCCACCTCTGGCATCCTTTCACACAGATGCAGGAGTGGGTGGACGGCGACCCCGTGGTCATCGCGTCGGCCGAGCGCGAGTTGCTCATCGACACCGAGGGCAACCGGTACGTCGATGGCGCCTCGAGCCTGTGGTGCAACCTGCACGGCCATCGGCGGCCGGAGATTGATGAAGCCATCCGGTCGCAACTGGGCCGGGTTGCCCATTCGACGCTGCTGGGCTTGGCATCGGCGCCTTCCATCGAACTGGCTGAGCGCCTGGCCGCCATCGCCCCCGGCGAACTGACGCGCGTCTTCTATTCCGACTCCGGCGCGACGGCCGTCGAGGTGGCGCTGAAAATGGCGTTTCAGTACTGGCGGCAGTGCGAGCGCCCCCGGCCCGACAAGACGAAGTTCGTGTGCCTCGACCTGGCGTATCACGGCGACACGCTGGGGGCGGTGAGTGTTGGTGGGATCGACTTGTTTCATTCCATCTATCGGCCGCTCCTGTTCGAGACGATCCGTGCGCCGTCGCCGTATTGCTACCGCTGTCCGCTCCGGGAGGATCCCGCAACGTGCGGCATGGCGTGCGCGGCGGCCATGGAAGCGATTCTGGCGGCCCGCGCCGACGAGGTGGCCGCCGTCATCCTGGAACCGCTTGTCCAGGGCGCCGGCGGCATGATTACGCACCCCGACGGCTACCTGAGACGAGTCGCCGACGCCTGCCGCGCACACGACGTCCTGCTCATCTGCGACGAGGTGGCGACGGGTTTCGGCCGGACCGGCCGCATGTTTGCATGCGAGCACGAGGGCGTTCGGCCGGACCTCATGTGCCTGGCGAAGGGTATCAGCGGCGGCTACCTGCCGCTGGCCGCAACCCTGGCGACGGAGGCAATCTACGAGGCCTTCCTCGGGCGTCACAGCGAGGGCCGCACGTTCTTCCACGGACACACCTACACCGGCAACGCCCTGGCGTGTGCGGCGGGCGTGGCCAGTCTGGACGTGTTCGAGAAAGACGGCGTGCTTGAGCGGATTGGTGAACTTGAGGCCGCGCTCGCGGAAGCCCTGGCGCCGCTGGCGGCCATGCCGCACGTCGGCCAGGTACGCCGGCGAGGTCTGATGGTGGGTATCGAACTGGTTGCGGATTCCAGCACCCGCGAGCCGTACCCGCCCGAGCAGCGGCGGGGGTGCAGCGTCTGTCTTGCGGCCCGGAAGCACGGCGTCTGGATCAGGCCGCTCGGTGACGTGGTGGTTCTCATGCCGCCGTACTGTATCGGCGACGAGAGTTTGGCGCGGCTTGTCGAGGGCACGGGTGCGGCCATTTCGGAGGTGACCGACGCGTGAAGAAGGGCCTGTTCATCACGGGCACCGACACAGGGGTCGGCAAGACCATCGTCACGGCGGCGATCGCGGCGACACTGCGGGCTGACGGCGTGAACGTCGGCGTGATGAAACCCATAGCGACAGGTTGTGTCCGGAGGCGGGAGGGGTTGGTGTCGGAGGATGCGGAGTTCCTGGCGAAGGCGGCCGACGCGCCGGAGCCGCTGGAGGAGATCTCGCCAATCCGCCTGGCCGAACCGCTGGCGCCGACGGTTGCGGCGGCGAGGGCTGGCGTCAAACTGGAACTGGCGCCGATGTGGCGGGCGTGGCATCGGCTCAAGAAGGCCCACGACGTTATGCTCGTCGAAGGCATCGGCGGGGCGCTCTGCCCGGTAACGCCCAAGCGGAGTGTGGCCGACCTGGCTCAACAGTTTCACCTGCCGGTCCTGGTGGTGGCGCGGCCGACGTTGGGGACGATCAACCACACCGCCATGACGGTCGAGGTGCTGCGGGCCAGGGGATTGGAGGTGGCGGGCATTGCCGTCAACCGCTACCGGCACGATACGGACGACGTGGCCCAATTGACCAGTCCGGACGAGATCCAGCGCGTGACCGGGGCGCCCGTCCTGGGACTTGTGCCGGACGACCCGACGACCGATTTCTCGAGCGGCGTGGTGGGCGAGGACGTGCTGGCGTGTGTGCGACAGATGGCGCTGCGATTGCGCTGAGGGTTGCGGCCGGCCGGCAGCGCGTGCGCATCAGGTTGGGGCGGCAAGTTTTTCTGGCGAGCGCAGGCGGTTGTAGCGCCGGGCTTTATGCCCGGCGGCCGTTGGCGGCGGCGCCGGCCAGGATGCGCCGGGGATAAACCCCGGCGCTACGGCCAAGCCGCAGGAAATCGTCCCATGCCAGAAATCGTTGCCACACCCCAGGCAGGGGCTTTCCGGAACACCTTCAAGCATGCCCCGCCAGCCGCCGATAAATACGTTGTCCGGTTCGGAGCCTGACGCTTGGAATCCAGTTACACCGGCTCTGCCTCGGCGCAGTGCCACCGGGCAGCACCCGTCCGCGAAGGGGGGGAAGGCCCTACGAAAGGAGAGACGCGATGGAGGTTGTCATCTGCAAAGACTACGACGAAGTGAGCCTCAAGGCCGCACGCGTTGTGGCCGACCTCGTACATGCCAGGCCCGACGCGGTCCTCGGGTTCGCGACAGGCTCAAGCCCGATGGGTCTCTACCGGGAACTGGCCCGGCTGCACAAGGAAGAGGCCCTCGACTTCTCGAAGGCCTCCAGTTTCAATCTCGACGAGTACTGCGGCCTCGCGAGCGACCATCCGCAATCGTACCGCTATTTCATGAACAAGGAACTCTTCGACCACATCAACCTGCCGGTCGAGAAGACGCGTGTCCCGTCCGGCACCGCCGAGGACTGGCCGGCACAGTGCGCCGAGTACGAACAGCAGATCGCCGACGCCGGGGGCATCGACCTTCAGGTGCTGGGGATCGGCTCCGACGGGCACATCGCGTTCAACGAACCGGGCAGCAGCCTCGGCTCGCGCACCCGCCTGGTCTACCTGACCGAGCAGACCATCGCCGACAACAGCCGCTTCTTCGAGAAGCAAGAGGACGTTCCGCGGACGGCCATCTCGATGGGCGTCGGGTCGATCCTCGAGGCCAGGCAGTGCGTCGTGGTGGCTAGCGGCGCGAACAAGTCCCCTGCCCTGGCGGCCGCCGTCGAAGGCCCCATCACATGCATGATCACGGCCAGCGCCCTGCAACTTCATCCCGACACGATCATCTTCTGCGATGAGGACGCGGCATCACAACTGACGATGCGCGAGTACTACAACTGGATTCAGCAGCAGAAACAGGCCGACAAAACCACGTAGGCCGCGCCCGACTCGGAGGCCTGGTCCGCCGCCCCGAGCGCGGCCGCGCTCCGGCGCGACCGTGCCGCCCGGCACGTCCCGGCCTACGCCGACAAGGAATCCGGCGATGAGCGAGATCGAGGTCATTCCCGCGGGGTCGCTCGGCCGCAACTTCATCAGCGGCGAGCACATCCCCGAAGGCCGGGACGAGTATTACCTGCGGAACGAACAGTCGCACAAGCACGAGAGCGAGTGGCGGAATCTGCGGGCCGACGAGATCGAGACGCTCGTCAAGAACGGCAACAACTGCGACCGGTGGGACGACATCCTGGTTACAGACCAGTTCGACCCGACCCACGTCAGGGGCTGCGAGTTCCACGGTCTCGTGCGGATCGGCCGCCTCGACCCGGTGTACCTGGGACACCACGACCTGACGGTGCCGGTCGGGTTGACGAACAGCCGCATCATCTCGTGCGACATCGGCGACAACGTCGCCATCCACCACGTGCGGTACCTGGCCCACTACATCATCGGCGACCACGTCATCCTCCAGAACCTCGACGAGATGCACTGCTCGAACCACGCCAAGTTCGGCAACGGCATCGTCAAAGAGGGCGAGGAGGAGGACGTGCGGATCTGGCTCGACCTGGTGAACGAGGCCGGCGGCCGCAGCGTCATGCCCTTCGACGGCATGATCGCCGCCGACGCCTACCTCTGGGCCAAGTACCGTGACGACCCGGCCCTGATGGAGCGGCTGGGCGAGATCACCCAGCGCTCCTTCGACCCGCGCCGAGGGTTCTACGGCACGGTCGGCAACGCATCGGTCATCAAGAACTCGCGCATTATCAAGGACGTCAAAACCGGACCGTGCGTCTACGTCAAGGGGGCCAACAAACTCAAGAACCTCACGATCAACTCCAGCCCCGACGAGCCCAGCCAGATCGGCGAAGGCGTCGAACTCGTCAACGGCATCATCGGACGCGGGTGCCACATCTTCTACGGGTGCAAGGGCGTCCGCTTCGTCCTGGGCCAGAACTCGAACCTGAAGTACGGCGCCAGGCTCATCCACTCGTACCTGGGGGCGAACTCGACCGTCTCGTGCTGCGAGATCCTCAACAACCTCATCTTCCCGGCCCACGAACAGCACCACAACAACTCGTTCCTGGTCGCGTCGTGCGTGATGGGCCAGTCGAACATCGCCGCCTGCGCCACCATCGGGTCGAACCACAACAGCCGCGCGCCCGACGGCGAAATCCACGCCGGCCGCGGGTTCTGGCCGGGGCTGTGCGTCAGCGTCAAGCACAACTGCCGGTTCGCCTCGTTCGCACTGCTGGCGAGGGGCGATTACCCGGCCGAACTCGATGTGCCGCTGCCGTTCTGCCTCATCTCGAACGACACTGCAAACGACCGCCTCCAACTCCTGCCCGCTTACTGGTGGCTCTACAACATGTACGCGCTGGCGCGGAACACCTGGAAGTTCGCCGCCCGCGACCAGCGGCAACGCAAGATCCAGAACATCGAGTTCCAGTCGCTCGCGCCGGATACGACTGAGGAGATCGCCACGGCGCTCGACCTGCTCGAAGCATGGACCGCCAAGGCCCATCTGCGCAAGAGCGGCCAACCGGCCGACGCGCTCGACCCGGATGCACTCGCCGCCATCGGAAGGGAACTCTTGACCGGCCCGGCCGAGAAGGTCGATGGCGTGGAGATCCTGGCTGAAGGGGTCGAATACTCCCGCCGCGACACCATCGTCCTCAAGGCCCACGCCGCCTACGCCGCTTACCGCGAGATGCTTCACCACTACGCCGTCAGGAACCTGCTCGACTGGATGGAGGCGAACCCCAAAGCCAACCTGGCCGCCATGTCGGGCGCCCTGGCAGGACCGCGCGAGCGCAACTGGGTGAACCTGGGCGGCCAACTGGTCACCGCGCCGGACCTCGCCGCCTTGAAGGACGAGATCAAGAGCGACCGTTATGCCACGTGGGATGCGATTCACGAAGCGTACGACCGGCTGTGGGAGACGTACCCGCTCGACAAGCAGCGCCACGCCTTCGCGACGCTGCTCCACCTGCTCGGCCTCGACACTCTGACGCCCGAAGCATGGACCGGCGCACTCGATGAGGCCGTCCGCATCCAGGACCATGTGGCAGAGCAGACGTATCTGACGCGCAAGAAGGACTACGACAACCCCTTCCGGCGGATGGCCTACTCAACCGACGAAGAGATGGAAGCCGTCCTCGGAACCGCCGAGGACAACACCTTCGTCAAGCAGGTCCGCGAGGAAACCGGGCAGTTCAAGAAACTCGTCGAGGCCGTCAAACAGCGCGCGTGACGAGCCGGGCGGCCCAGCCACGCTTGCCGGAGCCCTGCTTGGATTCCTCGTCCTTCCCAAGATGACACAGCGGCGGCCTCGATCCGGATACCCTTTCCCCAGGAACGTCCTGCCAGGATGGCAGTACCCCCCCCAGCCCCGCCGACATTTTGGCACGTGCGGGCGCCTTCGCTGCTTCAGGCGCTTCTCTGGGCACCACCCGACAGGTGCGTAAACCTTTTGCTTGCAATCCCTTAGGCGATATCATAGAGTCGTTTCTCTTCCCCGGGCCACCATTGGCACAGTGATTGCTGTACCGTAAAGGGGAGGAGTGTATCTCCAGCGAGAACTAACATGGTGGCTTGGCCGAACCGTATCGAAAACCCTACGCCGTCGGTCCTGATCGCCGACGACAACGACGGCTGGCGCGGCGCCGTGGGCGACGTGCTGGCCCGGGAGGGCTTCCGCACGCTCGAAGCGACCTGCGGCGAGGAGGCCATCGAACTGGTGCGCCACGAGCGGCTCGATGTCGTGCTCATCGACTTCCACATGCCGCGCCTCGACGGCATCCAGACGCTGCGGATCATCCGCCGCGAGCAGTACTGGCTGCCGGCCGTCCTGATGACCGCCCATCCGGCCGACTTGCCGGCCGCCGAGGTCCGGGCGCTTCGCGTCAAGACCGTCCTCGAAAAGCCGGTCGATCGGCAGGTCATCGTCCGAGTCGTGACGCGCGTCGTGCGGCCATGGTAGAGAACAAGACGCTGACCTCGACCACCCCCGTCGAGGGCCGGCCAAGGTTCTGGAAAACAAGCGCTCAACGTGAAAGGAGCAGGCTGTGAAACTGAAACCACTGGGTGACAAGGTCGTTGTGAAGCGGCTCGAGGCCGAGACCACCACGAAGGGCGGCATCGTGCTGCCCGACACCGCCAAGGAGAAACCGAAGCGCGGCAAGGTGATGGCCGTCGGACCGGGCAAGACGCTCGACTCCGGCGAGGTCGCCAAGCCGACCGTCAAGAAGGGCGACCAGGTCATCTTCTCAAGTTTCGCCGGCACCGAGATCGAGGTGGACGGCAAGGAGGTGCTCATCATGAGCACCGACGACATCCTGGCCGTCCTCAAGAAATAGGCCCCGTTTCAGAGGCCGTTCTGAAGCCCTTTTAACGCAGAGGCCGCAGAGATGAAAGAGAGAGCGCTGAGATATCAACAGCCCTTCTTTTTTTACCTCGTGTCATGCCGTCCTCGGCGGTCTCTCTGTTCTCTCCGCGATCTCTGCGTTGAAGACGTTTACCTAACCGAGTGAGGCCTCAACCAAAAAGGAGAACTTACCGTGGCAGCCAAAAAAATCGCATTCGATCAGGAAGCCCGCGAGGCGATCCGACGCGGCGTGGCGACACTCACCAAGGCCGTCCGCATCACCCTCGGACCGAGCGGACGCAACGTTATCCTGGAGAAGAGTTTCGGCGGCCCAACCGTCACCAAAGACGGCGTCACCGTCGCAAAGGAGATCGAACTGGAGGACCCCTGGGAGAACATGGGCGCCCAGATGGTACGCGAGGTCGCCTCAAAGACCAGCGACGTTGCCGGCGACGGCACCACCACGGCCACCATCCTGGCCGAGGCCATCTTCTGCGAGGGCCTCAAGAACGTGACCGCCGGCGCAACGGCCATGGAACTGAAGCGCGGCATCGATGCGGCCACGGCCGCCATCGTCGATGAACTTGCAAACATGTCCAAGGACGTCACCTCCTCAAAGGAGATCGCCCAGGTCGGCACCTGTGCCGCCAACCAGGACGAAGAGATCGGCAAGATGATCGCCGACGCCATGGACAAGGTCGGCAAGGACGGCGTCATCACCGTCGAGGAAGGCAAGAGCCTCGAAACCACCGTCGATTTGGTCGAGGGCATGCAGTTCGACAAGGGCTACATCTCGCCGCACTTCGTGACGGACCTGGAGTCCATGGAATGCGTCCTCGAGAAGCCTTACGTCCTGATCCACGAAAAGAAGATTTCGTCCATCAAAGACATGCTGCCGCTCTTGGAGAAGATCGCCCAGTCCTCTCGGCCGCTGCTCGTGGTCGCCGAAGACATTGAGGGCGAAGCCCTGGCGACCCTCGTGGTCAACAAACTGCGCGGCACGTTCCAGTGCTGCGCCGTCAAGGCCCCCGGTTTCGGTGACCGCCGCAAGGCCATGATGGAAGACATTGCGACGCTGACCGGCGGCAAGGCCATCTTCGAAGACCTCGGCATCAAACTCGAGAACGTCGAGATCGCCGACCTCGGGCAGGCCAAGAAGATCACCATCGACAAGGACGCGACGACGATCATCGAAGGGGCCGGCAGCACCGATGCCATCACCGGCCGCATCGACGCCATCCGCAACGAGATCGAAAACACCACCAGCGACTACGACCGCGAGAAACTCGACGAACGCCTGGCAAAACTCGCCGGCGGGGTGGCCCAGATCAACGTCGGCGCCGCCACCGAAAGCGCCTGCAAAGAGAAGAAGGCCCGCGTGGAGGACGCCCTGCACGCCTGCCGCGCGGCCGTCGAAGAAGGTATCCTGCCGGGCGGCGGCGTGGCCGTGCTTCGGGCGCGCAAGGCCCTCGACAAACTCCGGCTCAAGGGCGACCGGAAGATCGGCGTCGAGATCGTTCGCCGCGCCCTGGAGAGCCCCATCCGCCAGATCGCCGAGAACGCCGGCATGGACGCCTCGATCGTCGCCCAGCGAGTCCAGGAAGCCGACGACCCCAAGTTCGGCTTCGACGCCATGACGCACAAGTACTGCGACCTTGTCAAGGCCGGCGTCATCGTGCCGACGAAGGTCGAGCGTGCGGCCCTTCAGAACGCCGCCTCGATCGCCGGACTGCTCCTGACGACCGACGCGCTCGTCTCCGAGATTCCGGAAAAGAAGAAGGCCCCCGCCGGCGCCGACATGGGCGGCGAGGGCATGTATTAAGAGCCTATAACAAGATACCTGAAGCCGTTATGGGACGTTTGCCGAAGCCATGTGCGGACCCGGTTGGCACACATGGCCGGCGGACGCCGGATCGACGCGGCGACCTGGTGCGGCCCGGTACGGGCCCGGACTTCGGATACGCAGGCGTATGCCGAAGGTCGCCGCACCTTTACTCCGCCGCTTACAGCACGGGCTCCTCAGACACCCCAAACTACCCCAGAGCGGGAACGACGCGGGCCCAGAGCGGCACGTCCGGACTGCTTTGCTCTCTATGGTGAACTTCGGCCCCCTGGTTTCAGAGCGGCGTCGATGACGGCCCAGACGGGCAAAGCCGTGAGACGCTCACGTTGATGGCAGTGGCTCCGCGAGACACTTCGGCCGATGAAGCGACGGCCGACTCGCTCCGCCACCACCAAGATTGGCTTTAGAAACCCGTCCAGGCCTGCCGACACCTTCACCAGAAGACTCTTTCTTGGCATCGCGACCCCCTTTCGTGCCACTGGCATGTAACCAATTGCACCATGAGTGGGATGACCGCACCCCCTTGCGGACGAAGGCACGGGCGGCGTATAATAAAAGATGGGCAGGCCAATGAGCCAACTCATTAGGCGGTGTGCTATGCGAGACGCAGGTGTCATGCTGTTGGTATTTCTGGTCGGTGCGCTTGCCTCGCCCTGGGCCAGGGGCCAGGGGGCGTTGCGCGACGTGGGCCGCGGACCCAGCACGAGGTTTCTCAGGAATTTGCCTTCCTATAGGATCCATCGCACCTTGGGTTATAGCATGGGGTACGCTACCGGGGGGCAGTTCGCCAGGAAACCAGCGCCCCAGGGGGCCAGTTACCTGGCGGCCCGCGGCATCAATGTGTCCCTGGCGCGTAGCACGTGGCAACGAGTTGGCCCGGGAGACCTCGCACCGGGACCCGGGTTGACCCCACTAACGCTAACTCGCGTCCGAAGCATCGATTCGCTGAATTTCGAGAAGCGGGGACGCTTCCGCAAGTTGAAGGAGATGACCCTGGCGTTGGCCGAGCGGATCCGCAAGAAGGGCGACATCAGCCCCGGCCGCCTCGGTTTTGGGTTCCGCCAGTTCATGTTTCCCTTCCCGATCCTCGACCGGCCGGGCATCGGCTACGGATTCTTCTCGCGAACCGACCTGGTGGGCGGCGGGACCGTGGAGCCCGAAGTCTTTCTGGCCCCGTTCACGGACGATGTGCAGCAGAGCCTCGGCGAGCCGGGGTTCCTCGACCTTATGGAGGGCCTGCTGGCCGGGCGTCCGCCTGACAAGGGCACCAAGATGGACCAACTCTACGACACGCAACTGGCGGGCCTCGGTAACTACCTGTTCAACAACGGTCGCTACAAATTTGCCGCACAGGCGTGGGAAGTCCTCGCACGGCGCGATGCCACCAACGCCACGGCCCGGCGGGCCTTGGGGCTGTGCCTTCTGGGGGCGCGCGACCTTCGGCGTGCGGCACAGGAACTGCGCGGCTCGCTCGTGATGGCCGAGGGTTGGCCCGACCAAACCCGCATCGTCGGCTCGAACTTCCAGGACCTCTTCCGCAACCCCGACGATCTGGCCGACGCCCGGGCCGAACTCGAAGCCCAACTCGCCAAGCAGCCCGACGACCCCGAACTGGGGTTCCTCATGGCCTTCCTCGACCTGTTCCAGGGACGCTGGGACGAGGCCGAGAAACGTCTGGCGAAACTCGCTGCCGCCGACCAGGCTGCCAAAGGGTTGCTCTCGGTCATGAAGCGTGGTGCCGTGGCCGAGGCGGTTCGCTGGCCGGTTGACCCGGCCTTCCGGCGTGCGGCTGACGAAATGACGGGCCTCGAACAACCTGCCCTGAGCCCCGAAGCGCGGGCCGAACTGATCCAGGCCCTCCGCGAAGGCGCCGATTCGTACAAGGAGCACATGAGGATCGGCGATTTCCGCTTCTTCATGGGCCAGTTCACCCTCGCGGGTGAATCCTACCGCCGCGCCCACAAGGCCAGCCCCGAGGACCCCTTCGCGCTGTTCGCCATGACGCATGCGGCCTACGCCAACGGCGAGTTCCGCCAGGCCTTCCGGTACCTGGACAAGGCCCTGGACATCGAGCCCGAGTGGCGCCTGTTCGAGTTCCGCCTTCAGGAGTTCTACGGCGACGCCGACGAATACGGTCGGCATCTGAAGAACCTCGAGCGGCAGGTGGAGTTGCGGCCGGGTTTGGCCACAATGAAGTTCCTGCTGGTGTACGTGTACTACTTCAGCGGCCGCTTCGCCGACGCCACCGACCTGCAGGCCGAGGTTCGCCGCCTGGACCCGGGCTTCAAGTGGGCCGACTACTTCCTCCGTCTGGCAAGGCTCCATGGGTAGGCTGGCGTTGCCTCCGACGGCGGGCGCGGGGTTCAGCCCGTCGTTGCTCTTGCAGACCCTCAACGTGTCCTCGGCGTCCTCGAAGTGCGCGCGGGCCGGGCGCCGGAGAGCAGCATGTTGACTCGCAACCGCTCATACTCAGCGCCGCAGAACGTGTTCCGGCACCACATGGGGCTCAACCGAAGCCGGCTGGTTGGCGACACATGCGTCCGGTTGCATAACACTTACGTCAAATTGCACCTTGCCGAAACGGGCAAATGCGCGTTTTTTTTGGTTCCGATCCTTGATTCTGGGCCGTGAGGGGCGATTTGGCCTCGAATGTTAAGATAGGTAAGGCAAAACGCGCTGGTTTTTGATCCGTTTTTGCGATTTATGTGTCCGTTTTTGTCCGTTTTTGTTCCGTTTTGTTCGGTTTTTGAGGGGTTTTTGAGGGGGCAAAATTGATGTAAGTCACCAAGGCCGAAAGGCAACCGGCGAGCGCGGCGCCGCAGAGGCCGAAAAGTTGTTAGAGTTCTAACAAAATGGAGGGAGGGGCAGGGATTTTGTTAGAGTTCTAACAAAACGGCCGAAAAACAGGGGACAGGGAATAGGGAATAGGGGTGGAAGGAAGCGATTTCGGATTTGGGATTAAAAAGCAACGGCCCTAACCGCAGAGGACGCTGAGAACGCAGAGAACGGCCTGAATCCGGGTAACGGCAAACGGCAGACGGCCCGTTCCGAGCCGCGACCGCAAGGGAGCGAAACGCAGAGAACGGCGTCAATCAGGGTAACGGCAAACGGCAACGGCGACAGATCTTAACGCAGAGGGCGCGGAGGGCACGGAGAGAACTCAGAGAACGGCGGTTACTGGGTAACGGCGAACGGCAACGGCAACAGCAAACGGCCAAGGGCCCTTTTAGCCACGACCCGCTTGTCCGCCGAAGCCTTGGCGGAGGCGGAGAGGGGAGCGCGTACTCGCAGGGCCGAATGCCGAATGCCAAACGCCGAATGCCGAATGCCAACGGCGAACGGCAACGGCGACAGATCTTAACGCAGAGGGCGCGGAGGGCACGGAGAGAGCGCCGAGAACGGCCTGAATCCGGGCAAGCGGCAAACCGGCCAACGGCCCTTTCAGCCGCGACCCGGAGGGGAATGCGGATTCCTATGGACAACCACGGACCGAGGCCCCGATAATGGCAGCGCCGGAGGCGTTTTGGGCGCGCGCCTGTAGCTCAACGGAGAGAGCAACGGTCTTCTAAACCGTAGGTTCCAGGTTCGAGTCCTGGCAGGCGCGCCATTGACGTATGATGACAAGTGCGTGCAAGTGGTCGTATTTGCCAAACTTGCGCGCCTTTTTCTTTCCCGGCCCGCGGCCCCTCGTCTTGGCGGGTCATGGCAGGTCTTGGCGTCCCGGGGTATCTGCTCGCTGCAAATGCGCTGCGCGCGGGAGACCGGCCGCCCTGGTTCCTTGTCTGCCAGGCAGGGCCTCAGTCGCTCGGCCAGGTCCGGGCCGGATGGGCTGCACGTCGCGGCGGCGGTGCTTGGAGTGGCCCGCCTCGACGGTCACGGTGGGCGGTCGGCGCGAGAAGCGTAAGCGAATCAGGCTGTCTGAACTCCAGAGGAGCAAGCGGTGAGTGAGAACGCAACGAAGGAGAAACGCGGGCTGGAACGTCGCGCTTGCGGGTGCAGACATTTCCGGGTAATCTATACGCGCCGGGCTTCAGGCGGTCGGATCGTACGCTGGCGGGAGTGTCGCCATTGCGGCAGACGGATGACGACATGGGAGAAGGCGGGTGGGTGAGGCGTACAGACTCGTCCTCAACCGCCTGGGGGAACTATTACTGCTCTAAAAGAGCGCGGCGCAGGCACTCCCGCCATACCATAATGTGGGCACCCACATGCGCGGCAAACTGCATTCGCGCCTCGTCTTCCAAGCCAAGGCTGCAAGCCGCCACAACACCCATCATAGTACAGCGCAAGGTTTCATTCTCGGCGACAGGGTCACTCCTCGCCTTTACGTAGCACTCGAAACGGTTCTTGAGCAAGTCATCGAGCGTGTTGAACTCGCCCGTGTTTCCTGCCAAGCATCTCTTCAGAAAACCGCCAGACGCCAACCCCGATGCCACTCGCTCGGCAATCTCGGGTTCGTACAAGTCAGATAGAACACGACCCGTCGCGAACAGGATGGCTACTAATGTCTCGCGCCGAATGTCGGCTAGCTTCAACGTGTCCCCGAAACCCAAGTGCCTCGGCAGATCATCCAGACAGTTGTCGCCGACCGTTTCAGAAAACCCTGCCATTTCCTCAAGAAGCGACGCAATCAGAGATTGCTCGTCCGGCGCCAGGTCGCGGTTCTCCGTTTGCATGGTTCCATTGACCCCTTCCCGATCTTTGTACCAAGCGTGGAATTTACGCGTCTCGTTTCTCGTCTGATTTCTCTTTCATCTCGTCGATCTGCTTGGGCGAGTACACCGTTCCCCGTTCCTTGTCGGCCACTCGATCTCCGCCAAGACGGTTGTCGAACCGCTCGTCGCAGTCGGTGTCTTTCTCTTTACCCACTGTCAGTCCTCCTGTACTACTTGTGCCTGAATGAACTCCAGGAACCATAGCCCTTTTCCCCGCCATGGCCGACGGTCCAAACGCTCCCGCTGCCAGGATGACTGAAGCCCGACTGAACACGGCTACCACCTGACAAGACTGCAAGAACGATCAGGGCTAGCCCCCCAACAACTTTTGTGACTTCCCAGGCCTTCTCCCAGCCGTCCATCTGTTCCCAGGTCCTATCCGACATTGGACGCGCTCCTTCCCTAATGGGTGTCTTCCTCCGCGTCTTCCGGCGCCTTCGGCACAATCTCCCAGTGGCCGTCTACTTCCTTGCAGGCGAGCGTGTTGGCCTTGCAGATCTGTTTGATGCCCCACACAAGACCGTAACCGGCCGCCCCTGCTGCCATGGGGATCGTCGCGACAACTGCCAGGCCCCCCAACATGGTTCCACCGAGTGCGGCTAGCCCGGAGGTGATCCCAGCCGCGGAGAGCCCCGCAACAGCGCCGCTGACTGAGATGGCGCCGATCGCTCCACCAATCCCAGCGGTGACTCCCCCGACCGCGCCGATATACTCCGACACCTTCTCCTTGTCCGCCTCGCTCATCTTGGAGTACTTCGCGTATCCAATCGCAACTAGGCCGCTGAGCCTGAGCATGAAACTCGCGCTTGGCAACGTGTGCCTCTTCTCCAACCGGTAGATCGTCGATTCGGCGACTCCAATGACCTCTGCCAGATCTTTGCGACTGAGCCCTGACACCTCCCGGACCAGCTTCAACTTGGTGCCGCAATTCTCTCGCGTAATCGGCTCAAGCATCTCCCTCTTCTGGTCCTCGTCCTCAAACTCCCAGACCGAACTGATGTGCTCTTCCGGGTCCACAGGCCCACCATCGTGGTTCTTCGTAGGCATTGCTATCTCCTTCTCGCTTGCCACCCCTTGCGATGCACAGCCCGCTGAGCCTACTGTTATTATAGTGCATGATGCGTGAAAGTCAATGCACGACGCAAGATTTTTCTTGGTCGTTGCACGATTTCGTGTAACACACGCTAGCAAAAGGGTTTACACGGACCTTGTCGCGTGAAGATCGGCGCCTGGTGGGCTGGAAAGGCACCCATCCCGCTGCTCTGGGGGTTCGCAAGTCCCCAACCTTGGCAAGGCGCCGGTCATCCGCCATGGCTTAGGTGGGTGGCACCGACGCCGGAAATGCCGCTATCCTTGGCAGCGGATCACCAAGTACGATACCACAGCCCGTCGACCCCGCTGGATGCGGCGGATTCGTCCCGGCCACTTACAGATACGGAGCAATTTGCCTGCCGGGGCCTTTTCTCGTCCGAGTTACCACTCCTCGTATCGGTACAGGCCGGATGATGCAGGCACCCACCTTCGCCGAGGCTACGGTGGACGAGTTTCCTCCAACGTGTGATGCGGTGCGGCTCGAGGCGGAACTCGGCCTCGTGCCGCACGCTGACCGCGAGGAGGCGGTGCAGGAGGCGTGGCTCGCCCACCTGTCCGGGCGAAGCCGCGCGCGGGCCGTCAATACGTTCGCGAACCGCGAACGGCGGCACCGCACGCGGGAGATCGCCATGCCGTACCTCAACTGAGCCTGTGCGTTCCCCCGACTTCTTTGCGTTCTCCCTTCACTCAAGAGCATTGCGGCTGCAGACACTTCTCGGTAGTCTACACCCGCCGGGCTTCAGGCGGCCGAATCGTCCGTCGGCGGGAGCAGGCCCGCCGAAGCCTTGGCGAAGGCAGGTGTCGCCATTGCGGCAAGCGGATGACAACGTGGGAACGTCCGACCGGGGGATTACCGAGTCTCCGCGGGAGCGGAGGCCCAAGCCACTTGACCAGCTCCGCCAATCCCTCCGAAGCCGTCACACCAGCCGCCGTACCGAGCAGACGTACTGCCGGTGGGCGAAGCGGTTCATCTTCTTCCACCACGTTCGCCACGCCGCCGACATGGGCGAGCCTTCCATGTGCCCAAGGCCTCTCCGTCAACGGGAGGCGCAAAGTGAGTCATTCCCGGTCAACGACCGTGTTGCCACTCGTGCGGCAGTGTTTTACGAGCCCGCTTGCTTGAGGAGTCCTGTCATGCGATATCGAGCCGCCTGCATCGTTGTGCTTTTGCTGACCATTTCTTCGACATCCAGCGCGCAGTTTCCCTGGCAGAAACCACCGGCCAGGAGCAAGGAGGCGGTCGCAAAGATCCTGGGGCCGACTACCGGGAAAGAACCGTCGCGCGACCTTAACATCGTCTGGGTCTGGGGCATCGACAAACTCCACGCGAGAGAGACCCACGAATACGCCTGGGTCATGGACCGCTACGTGAACGTGCTTCTGCCCCAGGTCCCGCGCGTCACGGTCGCTGCCTCCATGTATTTCCCCAAGAAGGAACTATGGGAAAAAGCCGACCTGGTGGTTTTCTATTTGTGGCCGCGCGGCGGGTGGGATTACGATCTCATCGACGCCTATCAGAAGCGCGGCGGTGGATTGATCTTTATTCACATGGCAGTGATGCAGGGGTCGGGTGAAGAATTGTCGAAGCGCATTGGGATGGCATGGGACCACAGAAAGGGCGCCACCAAATGGGGCGTGTTGCCCACGCCGGTGACTCTTACTGACGCGGCAAGAAAATCTCCCATCTTCAAAGGCTTTCCGGCAAAGTTCGATCTGGCGGAGGAACTCTATTGGCAGTTGAGGGGAGACCCGGCAGGTGTCACCCCCCTCGTGACTTCGCCCGCCGGCCCGGCAATAGCAAACAAACCATTAAAGGGTCCTCCCAAGATCGAAGATCTGGACGGCAAGAAGTGGCCGGTCATGTGGACAAAGGAGGTAGGCCGGGGCAAAGTTTTCGTCACGCTTGCCGGCCACAACTATTTCACGTTCAACGATCCCTACTTTCGGATCATTCTGCTGCGAGCCATGGCGTGGACCATGAACGAGTCGTTTGATCCATTCAAACCGCTGGTGACGCTCCATCTCCAGCGGTAGGGCCTGGAGTTCAAACTCCGCGTTAGTACTACTACGCTACGTTCCGCGCGGCGGCCTTCCCAGGCCGCCGCGAACGCAGTTCATGCCTGTTCCTGGTGGCCTGGGAAGGCCACCAGGCGGACAACAAGGCGAAGTAGCGTTGTAGGATTAGGCTCATGGGAGTTTGCTTTTCGTGTGGCGGGAGCGTACAGGTTATCTCACAAATCAGCAGGAGAATGTCATGAGGAAGAGAGCGAAGACGGATAGTCCCCAAGACGCCGGCAACAGCGCAGTGGACGGCCTCTCGCGTAGGGCTTTTCTAAAAACCTCGGCGGCGGGAGCGGGTGCGGCGGCGGCAGCGGCTGGAATGTCAAAGGCGGCGAAGGCGAGCGTCGAGGGGCCGAGGCCCGCCCGGCTCGACGACCTCAAGTCCGACCACCCCCACGGGGGCCAGTTGGTGGCGCATGCCCTCCGGCGCGAAGGGGTCTCGCGCCTGTTTACACTGTGCGGAGGACACATCCTTCCTATCCTTGATGGATGCCTCGACGAGGGCATCCAGGTCCTGGATGCACGGCACGAGGAAGCCGTCGCGCACATGGGCGAGGCCTGGTCGTGGATCACCGGTGAAGTAGGGGTCATCTCCGTCACCGCGGGCCCCGGGCTGACGAACGCCGTCACCGGCGTCGCCAACGCGTATGAGAATGGTGTTCCGATGCTGATTCTGGGCGGACGCAGCAGCCTCCAGGACAACGAAATCGGGTCGCTCCAGGACATCGACCAGATGGACCTCTACGAGTCCATTACCAAGTGGTCGCGCGTCTGCCACGACACCGAGCGCATCGGCGAGTATGTTGCCATGGCGTTTCGCCACGCCCTGAGCGGTCGGCCGGCGCCGGTGTATCTGGAGTTGCCCCAGGATGTCCTCATGAGCCGCGTGAAGAGATCCCAAGCACGATTTCCCGCGAACTATCGCGCCACAGATCGTCCCCGGGGAAGCCGGGACTGCATCGCTGAGGCCGCAAAGATACTCTCCGAAGCCGAGCGCCCGGTCATTGTGGCCGGGGCCGGCTGCCGATGGTCCGATGCGCAGGTGGCGCTGAAGGGCTTCGCCGAACACACCGGCATCCCGGTCGTCACCCATGCGGGAGGCCGGGGGACCTTGCCCGACTCTCATCCGCTTTCGGTGTTTCCAGCGTCTTCTGCCGCGCTGCGGGCCGACGCCGTGCTCCTGTTGGGCGTACGGGTCGACTTCATGATGGGCTACGGACGAATGTTCCCGAAGCCGACGAAGGTTATCCAAGTGGACATTGAACCCTCCCGCTTGGGTTTCAACCGGGGGCCCGACTGCGCGGTTGCCGGCGACATCGCCCACGTGCTCGAAGACCTCCAGGATGCCCTTCCGAACACTGCGAACCGTCCATGGGGCAAGAAGGCCAAGGAGGCGGTCAAGCGGGGCGTGAAAATGGGCCGTGCCAAAATCAACTTCGACGCCGTCCCGTGCCATCCGCTCCGGGTCGCCGAAGAACTGCGTGATTTCGGAGGCAAGGACGCATGCTATATTATCGATGGCGGATTCACCAGCGTCTGGTCCATGGGCGTCCTCCCCGCCGAACGTCCCGGCGACGTGATGGGGGTAACCAGCGGTCCCATGGGATGTTTGGGCGTTGGGCTGCCCTTCGCCCTGGCTGCGAAGTCAGCCAACCCCGACCGAAACGTCTTCCTGATATGCGGCGACGGCTCTTTTGGCCTGAGCGCTGTCGAGATGGACACGGCCCTGCGCCACAATCTCCCGGTGGTGGCGGTCATCGTCAATGACGGCGCCTGGGGCATGATCAAGGCCGCCCAGATAGGCATGTACGGGCCAGACCGCCTTGTAGCGACCGAACTGGGGCACGTTCGCTACGACAAGTGGGTGGAGGGCTTCGGAGGGCACGGCGAACTTGTCGTAAAGCCTGCCGACATCCGTCCCGCTCTCCAGCGCGCCCTCGCTTCGGGCAAACCCGCTTGCGTCAACGTCATCTGCCAGACCGTGCCCAGATAGGAATCCGCAGCCATACGGAGGGCGGTGACACCGATCCTCTCGATCAATACGTGTGGTCCCTGCGCTACATCGCCGCGACCGTGCTCTATTTCACCTGGTATCGTTGGCTGGAGGGCAACGAGATATCGTCCCAAGAGAGTATCTAACCCGAGCCGAAAGGAGATACTGATGAATCGAATTACTTGCCTTGCCGCGCTCTTGACATGTTCCGCCGCTTGGGCCGCGGAAGGCCTGCCGACAGCCGAACAGCCCAAGCCGGCCGTGGAAATGACGCTCGAGAAACGCTACCTGAATATCCCTGTCGGTAACCGCGCGCCCAAACGCGGGATGAGCCTCACGGTGGACGGCAAATTGCTCGGGCAGTTCGGCATCCCGCTGGCGGAAGACAAACCTGACTGGTGGGCCTTCTTCGACGTTGCCCGGTTCAAGGGACAAAAGATGGTCATCAACATCAACCCTGCGCCGAAGGACTGGAACACGATCAGCCAGGACGACGCGATCAAGGGCGCCGAGGATCTCTACAAGGAGAAGTATCGGCCTCAATTCCATTTCACCACGCGGCGCGGCTGGATTAACGATCCCAACGGCCTGATTTATTACAAAGGCGAGTACCACATGTACTACCAGCACAATCCGCTTGCACTTCCCTGGGGAAACATGACCTGGGGGCACGCGGTCAGCAAAGACCTGGTGCACTGGAAGGAACAGCCCAAGGTGCTGTTCCCGGATGCCAAAACGGGCGATTGTTTTTCAGGCGCAGCGTTTATCGACCGAAAAAACCAGTTGGGCCGCAAGACCGGAAAAGAGGATGTACTCGTGGCGTTCTATCTGCGCACCAGGAGCGGACTCTGCCTTGCCTATTCGCTCGATCGCGGCTATACAATGACCGATTACGAGGGCAATCCGGTCCTGACTCACCCAGGTGCGCGCATCGACACGCCCAGACCGTTCTGGTATGAGCCTACCAGCCGCTGGATCGCCCCGACCTACGATCATTTCAAGGACAACAGTGGAAAGAGACTCAGGGCCGTGGGGTTTTACAGTTCCAAGGACCTGAAGACCTGGAAGTTCGAGAGTCGTGTAGAACAGGATAAGTGGGGTGATGAACTCTGTGGTTGTGTCGATTTCTTTCAACTGCCCGTCGACGGCGATCCAAAGAACAAGAAATGGGTCATGGTACTGATTGACGGCAGCTACATCGTGGGCACGTTTGACGGTCACAAGTTTTACACGCTCTCCGGTAAACCGGCCGTTACGGCCGACCGTGTCAGTTCATTGGTTATCCGGGGGAACTACTATGCAACCATGACCTGGCACAACGCACCGAACGACCGGCGCGTGCAGATTACCTGGATGCGGGGCGGCAAGTATCCCGGAATGCCGTTTAATCAGCAGATGACAATACCCTCGGAGCTGACCCTCCACTCGACGGAGGAAGGACCACGCATGCGTATGAATCCGATTAAGGAACTCGAGACGCTCCGGGCGAAGACGCATAAATGGAAGAATCTGGTATTGAAGCCGGGCAAGAATCCGTTGGCTGATATTGCAGGAGACCTGTTCGACGTGGAAGTCGAGTTCGAGCCGGCTGCGGACACGGAAACCATCTTCGACCTGCGCGGAGAGAAGGTGGTTTACAATGCCCGGAGTCAGACGTTGTCCTGCGGCGGTGTTCGGACGTCGCTCAAGCCCGAGAAGGGGGTCATCCATCTCAGGATTCTGCTGGACCGTACTTCCATTGAGGTATTCGGCAACAACGGCCGCGTTTACATCCCACGCTGTATCATCCCGAAGGATGCCAATCGCTCCCTGAGCGCATCCTGCGGCAAGGGCCAGGTAAAGGCGCGCTTCCTGCGCGTCCACGAGTTGAAGTCCGCATGGGAGTAGGAAGCGATGAATATGCAACCGGCCTGCCGAGGCAAGACGATGACTTCGCGCGAACGGATAGTGGCGGCGGTTCATCACGCGGAACCGGATTGCGTTCCCATCGATTTCGGCGGGCACCGCTCTTCCGGCATATCCGCAATTGCGTATGCCCGTCTCAAGCGGGAACTTGGGATCAGCACCGGCCACGTCTATGTGTACGACATGGTCCAGCAGCTTGCGATTGTCGAGCCGGAAGTCCTGGATGCCGTGGGGGCGGACGTGGTGGAACTGGGACGGGCATTCATGCTGGACGATGCGGACTGGCGCGACTGGGTCCTGCCGGACGCAGCGCCCTGTAAGGTCCCGGGATTCATCAACGTGGAGAAACGGGGCAATGACTCGTACCTGCTGTCGGATGACGGTGTTGATCTGGCAATCCAGAAGGAAGGGTGTCTTTACTTCGAGCAGATCCATTGGCCCTGGCTTGAGCGTAATCCTGAGGAGCAGGATTTCGCGGACCTTCAAGAGGCGTTCAAGTACACCCTGTGGACTGGAATCCCCGTGCCCGGCGGGCATATTCCTCTGACGGACGACGGGCTTGCGGAACTCGCCGCTGGCGCGAAACGGCTGCGCGAATCGACCGATCGCGCCATCCTCGGCATCTTCGGCGGCAACCTGTTCGAAGTGCCGCAGTTCCTCTACCGAATCGACAAGTATTTTACGCATATGGGGCTCTATCCAGAGGCCTGCGAGCGGCTGTCCGAGGCCCTCTGTAATTTCTACCTGCCGTGCATGGAAAAATGGCTGGGAGCGGTTGGGCCATACGTTGACGTGATGCTGTTCGGAGATGACCTGGGGGGGCAGAACGGGCCGCTCATGTCGCCGACGATGTATCGGCGCTACTACAAGCCGTGGCACACAAAGTTGTGGAGGCGCGCCAAGGAACTGGCTCCGCACGTCAATATTCATCTGCATTCCTGCGGCGGGATTGAACCGCTGCTTGATGATCTGATTGAGGCCGGCCTGGAATCATCGAACCCCGTACAGATCACCTGTGCGGGCATGGATCCCGCCTGTCTCAAGAAGGCTTACGGGAATCGTTTCGCCTTCTGGGGCGGAGGATGTGATACGCGCAGTATTCTACCGCATAGAACGCCGGACGAGGTCAGACAGCATGTTCGGGAACTTGTTTCCATCTGGGCGCCGGGTGGCGGCTTCGTCTTCCAGCAGGTGCACAACATTCTTGCTGACGTGCCGCCGCGAAACATCATTGCGATGTTCGAGGCTGTTCATCTTACGAATGCAACCTATGGGTTCCGGTGACACCCATAACCGCCCTCGTGTCACGGGCGATGTTGCCCCGGAAGTTCGTCCACGGAGTCGTTGGGTAACCTGGGGACGGTACCCATGTTTTTCGCTTGCATGGGAAACCTGGGGACGGTACCCATGTTTTCCCCTTGCATGGGGGGGCACGATTGACGGGAGTTCCGGGGACACCCATCTATGAGCAAGTCCCTGCCGGAGTCGGAAGCGGGTCTGAAGCGGATGGCTTCCAGCCGTCTATTCGGTGTCGTCGCAAGGGACGCACCAGATTACAATATTCGCCCCGGCCCCGGAAATTGTGCGTCTGAGCCGTGCTGAATCCTTTTGACCTCCGGCGCCCGTCGCATTAGCCTGTCCCCATGGACCGCTTCGCAGATGTGCTCCACCAGTTCACCTACGGCCACGACCGGAACTCCAACCGCCTCTGGCGGGACAACGTCGTCGCCAGCGCCGCCGGCAAGAAACTCGACGAGCAGCACGAGTACGACAACCTCGACCGCCTGGAGAAGTTCCGCCGCGCGCACGATCGAGGTCTTGCGACAACCCCCAGGCCGCGTTACCGCCGGGCCGCAATGTCGTACACAAACACCTTGTCGCGGCGGCGGATGAACAGCCTGCCTCCCGAGATCGCCGGATACGCCCACGTCTGCGACCCGGCGTTGGGAATCTTCAGCGCACCGACGGTCCGGTGCGCCTTCGGGTCGGCTTCGACCAGATACATGGTACCCTTCTCGCCGAGGCAGTAGAAGCGGCCGTCGGCCCATAGGGTCGATGCGCGGCGGATGGTCCGCGTCTTGTAGCGGAGGGCGCCGGTGGCCAGTTCGACGCACGACCATCCGCGCCCCGTCTCGCCGTAGAGGTGCCCGCCGCGCTCGACGTACCCGCCGAGGTGGTTGGAGCCGGCCGACTTCTTCCAGACGAGCGTCGGCACGAAGCCCGAGTCCCCCACGTCCAGTCGTACGGCGGCGCCGCCGCCGTAGTGCCCGCCGTCGCCGAAGACGGTGCCGCGCCGAAAGATCGGCGTCAGGACGTTCTCGGCCATGAACCCGCCGAAGCCCTGTGTGTGTCGCCACAGGAGGCGGCCGTCGGCGGCGCTCAGGCCCACGAGGCCCTTGTTCGTCAGTGTGATGATCTGCCGCACGCCGCCGTGTTCCGCCACGATGGCTGAGGCGTAGCCGATCGGTCCGTTCACCCCCTTGGCAGCCCAGACGGTGCGCCCGGTCTTCTTGTTGAGGGCCACCGCAAACGCCTCCGGCGCGCCCGGCATGCAGACCAGCATGTCGCCGACGACGAGGACCGACTCGGCCATGCCGTACATCGGCAGTTTGGCGTGAAACCACTTCAGGAGGTTGATGCTCCAGACTTCCCTGCCGTCCTCGGCCGCCAGCGCCGCCAGCCGCCCCTTGCCCGTCAGGACGTAGAGCATCCCATCGTCAAACGTGGGGGTGCTGCGCGAGCCCGGCCACATGGCGGTAAACTCCGGGCCGCAGGCGACCTGCCAGAGCCGCCGGCCGGCCAGGCTGAAACAGAAGACGTGCGTGTCATCCTTCACGCGGCCGGTGACGAACACTCTGCCGCCCGCAACGGTGGGCGATGAGAAACCCTCGCCGACGCCCTCGAACGTTGCCAGGAGGCGCGGTCCGCCCTCGGGCCACGATGTCAGGAGCCCCGTCTCAGCGGACTTGCCGTCGCGGTTCGGGCCGCGGAACTGCGGCCAGTCGGCGGCCGGGGCCGCCGTGGCCATCGCCAGCGACAGGATGAGCCCGGCATAACACGTGCGGATCAACCGACAACTCCCGTTCGAGGTCCTGCGCGGTCCGTACGGACCGCGCGGAATAGCGCATGTCCGCGGCGGGTCCGGAGACCCGCCGCGCAACAACTCGGCGGCGTGGTTCATGCGAGCGCAGCAGCGACCTTCCCGGCGGCGATTATAGGCTCCGGGTCGGAGCGGGAAAGGCAAAAAGGAAGGCGGCCCCTCCCGGCGTGCCGGCTTCGGGGCCGCCCGTGGCGTCTGTCGAATCAGGCCCTACGGAACGAGGAACGAGTCGTCGAGCGAACCGCTCGACAGCGTTTCCTCGCCGTCGTACGACTGATCGTCGTCGTACTGCTCAACCGATTCAAGTTTCGTGGGGTCGAAGTTGGCGTCGACGCCTACGCTCGTGTCCTTCTTCAGCCAGATGTTGTCGAACTTGGGACCGCAGTACGGGTGGGTGCACCAGGCGACGTGGCCGTCCAGATAAAGGACGTTCTGGCCGAGGAACTGGTGGTTCGGGCTGTTCAGTTGCCAGGCGTTTGATTCGGGGATGCCGCTCTCCCCGAGGTCCTCGTTCCACCCGACCGTGTCGTCGGACGTCTCGAAGTGGGGCTGCTGGCCCAGTTTGATGTCCGTCGCTCCTTCATCCACGGTTGTGCCCGGCGCGTCGCTCCAGAAGTCACTGCGCTGCGGGTTGGCGTCGGACGCCACCGCCAGCGCGCTGGGCTGCTCGGCCCCCGTCTGCGTCAGCGAGTACATGCCGAGGACGTTCTGGTAGGAGTAACTGACGAATCTCGGCCCGCGGAAGTCCTTGACCTGATCGAACAGGACGACCGTTTTGTCGCGCAGGTGGCCCGCCGACGGGCACAGGAACACGTCGATCGTCATGCCCGCCGAGGCGATCAGCCGCCAGAAGTTCGCCGTGTTGGAATCCACCGGTCCGTCCTGGAGACCGACCTGCTCGAAGTCTTCCGGGACGTCCTCGCTGGCATCGACCCGGTCGGTCCGCGACAACCCGACGTCGTCCCACTTGTCCGACCCGTCGTTGAGCACGTCCGGCCACTTCTGGCGATGGCCCGTGGCCCACGTCTGACACGCCGTCCCAATCTGCTTCAGGTTGCTCTTACATGCGGCCTGGTTGGCCTTTTCGAGGGCCATGTACACGGCCGGCATCAACAGGCCTGCGAGCAGCCCGATGATCGTGATGACCACCAGGAGCTCGACCAGCGTAAACCCTTTATGCTTCATGGTTGGTCCTCCAAACCTTGGCGCCGTCAGGCGCCGCCTACGGAATAAAGTATAAGGAATAACGCCGTTTCCTACTGCTGGTATGCTTTGTTTGGATTGGGTTCCCGGACACCCCCTTTCACCCCCCCCTCAGGCCCCGAAAACTGCACATTCTCGGCACTTCGACAGACGCCCTTCTCTCCTATATTATGGACCACATCGGGCCGCATGTCAAACAAAACGCACCACTATTATCCCAAGATTTTGCCGGATGCCGCCGGCGCGGGTTTATCCCCCGCGCCGGTCAAGGAGGGTGGCACGGCATCCGTACGGAGGCCGTGAGTCGCCTACACGAGGGTGGCACGGCAGCGGCGAAGACGCGGCCGTGGGCCGCCTACAGGAGGGTGGCACGGCAGCGGCGAAGACGCGGCCGTGAGTCGCCTACACGAGCGTGGCACGGCAGCGGCGAAGACGCGGCCGTGAGTCGCCTACACGAGCGTGGCACGGCAGCGGCGAAGACGCGGCCGTGAGTCGCATCGCGACGAGCAGCACACGGTCACGCTGCGCGTGGCCGTGCCACCCTGGCGGCTCCGTCGGCAGGTCCAAAATGCTTGTCGGCGGGCGCCTGCTCTGCTACGCTTCGTTGTGTCGGGTTTCGCGGTCGTTTTTCGCGGGCCGGGCAGAGCAAGGAGCCCCCGTGCCACAAGAGACACCGGACGAATCGATCATCCGCCGGCGCCTGGCCGAGGCCGACCAGGAGCAGGTTCTCCGTTTCTGGGACGGCCTTTCGGAGGGCGGCCGGCGGCAGTTGCTCGCTCAACTGGCCCGGATCGACTTCGGCCTCCTTGCGGAACTCATCGACGAGCACATCACGAACCCCAAGCCGGTCGAACTGCCGCCGGACCTCGAACCTGCCGATTTCATCGCCCTGCCGACGACCGCCGCCGAGCACCGGCGCCGCCGCCGCATGCGCGGCCTCGGCGAGGAACTCCTGGCTGCCGGCAAGGTGGCCGCCCTCGTCGTGGCCGGAGGACAGGGCACACGCCTCAACTGGCCCAAGCCGAAAGGCACGTACCCTATCGGGCCGATGGGGAAGCGGACGCTGTTTGAGGTCTTCGCCGACGGCATCCTTGCTGCCCGCCGCGCGTGCGGCGCTCCCGTGCCCTGGTACATCATGACCAGCGAGGCCACCGACCGCCGGACGCGCGACTTCTTCCGGGAGCGCGACTTCCTCGGCCTGCCGCCCGAGGACGTCACGTTCTTCGTCCAGGGCATGATGCCGGCGGTGGACCTCGAGGGCAAACTCATCCTGGAGGCGCCGGACAAACTGGCCCGAAACCCCAACGGCCACGGGGGCACGCTGCCGGCGCTGGCGCGCGAGGGAATCCTGGCCGACATGCGAGACCGCGGCATCGAGCACATCAGTTATTTCCAGGTGGACAACCCGCTCGTGCCGCCGCTCGATCCGGTCTTCATCGGGTATCACGCCGACGCCCGCAGCGACATGTCGAGCAAGATGGTCCGCAAACGCGACGCCGCCGAGAAGATCGGCGTGTTCTGCACGTCCGGCGGGCGCCTGCACGTCATCGAGTACAGCGACCCGCCCGGCAAACTCGCCAGGGAGAAGGACGGCGACGACCTGCGGTTCGAGGCCGGAAGCATCGCCATCCACATCCTCAGCCGCGCGTTCGTCGAGCGTCTGACGGAGAGCGAGCGGTTTGCCCTGCCCTTCCACCCGGCCGAAAAGAAGATCGCCTGCACCGATGAGGACGGCAACACGGTCAAGCCCGCCGAGGCGAACGGCATCAAGTTCGAGATGTTCGTCTTCGACGCGCTGCCGCAGGCCTCGAACCCCGTGGTCCTTGAGATCGACCGGGCCCGCGAGTTCAGCCCCGTCAAGAACGCCGAGGGCGAAGACAGCCCCGCCACCGCACGCCGCGACATGCTGCGACTGGACGCCGCAAGGCTCGAAGAAGCGGGCGTCGACGTGCCGCGCGACGCCGATGGGCAGGTGACGTTCAAGGTCCAGATCAGTCCCCTGGCCGCCAGGACGCCCGAGGAACTCAAGAGCCTCCTCGCCCGCCGCGGCATCACGGAACTCACCGACGATCTGTACCTCGGCCCCGAGGAAGCATAGCACACACCTTACAGAATCAACATCGCGTCGCCGTAACTGTAGAACCGGTACCCCTCACGAATCGCCTCCGCATACGCCGCCAGCACCCGGCGGCGCCCCGCAAGAGCCGAGACCATCATCAGGAGCGTGGTGCGCGGCAGGTGGAAGTTGGTGAGCATCGCGTCCACGACGCGGAACTGGTGCGGCGGATAGATAAACAGCCGCGTCCACTCGCGGGCGGCGCGAACCCGGCACGGCAGGCCGCCCTCGGCCACCGACTCGAGCGCCCGGACGGTCGTCGTCCCAACCGCAACGATGCGGCGGCCGGCGACGCGGGCGCGGTTGATGCGCCCGGCGGCTTCCGGAGAAACCTCCAGGAACTCGTCGTGCATCCGATGGTCGGCCGGCCGCTCCGCACGGACCGGCTGAAACGTGCCCAGCCCCACGTGCAGCGTCACGGTCGCCCGCTCGATGCCGCGTGCGTCGAGCCGGTCGAGAACCCGGTCGGTAAAATGCAGCCCCGCCGTCGGCGCCGCCACGGCCCCGTCGCGCCGCGCATAGATGGTCTGGTAATCGCCGAAATCGGCGGCCGTTCGCCTGTCCTCGGCGCCGCTGCGGCGGATGTACGGCGGCAGCGGCGGACGGCCGACTTCGGCGAGCAGCGCCATCGCCTCGGCGCCCTCAGGTGGCTGCACGTGCCAGAGGCCGGCCTCGCCGCGCGCCACGAGCGTGATCTCGGCAACGGCCCGCCCGCCGGCGCCGACGAGTTGGAGCGACTCACCCTCCTCGATCCGCCCGCGGCCGGCAAGGAGCACTTCCCAGAGCCCGTCGTCAAGCCGGCGGAGGAAACAGCCCTCGATGCGTCCACCCGACTCGCGCCGGGCCGTGAAGGCCGCCGGAATAACACGCGTGTCGTTCAAGACCAGCAAATCCCCCGCCGCCAGCACATCCGGCAGGTCGAGAAACCGGCGGTGCGCGACCGCGCCGCCGCGGCGAGGCAGAACCAGCAGCCGCGACGCGTCGCGCGGCCGGGCCGGCTGCTGCGCGATGCGGTCCGGCGGCAAATCGTAGTCGAATTGCGACAGGACGACCTCGTCGTCCGGCGCCGCGCCGTGTTCGGTCCTCATGTGCGGATTGTAAGCGTCGGGGCGGCGAGCGGCAAACGGATTGCGGGTACCTTAACGTTTTGGGGGTCGCAGTCCAAGCAAATGTGCGCGGCGGCCTTCCCAGGCCGCCGCGAAAGGCCCTCGGAGAGGTTCCTGGCGGCCTGGGAAGGCCGCCAGGCGGGCACGAGAACGTACCGCCCCTGGCACCGCGGCGGCCTGGGAAGGCCGCCGCGCGGGTCCCCACGGAACGCTAGGCCCGTACCTGCCTTGACCGGGCGCCCGGCCGTCTCTACAATCGCCGCCTGCGGGGCCGACGGCCGACCTCGGCTCACAGAGCGGAGACCCCATGAGTTCCTGGCGCCAACGCGCGGTCTGGCTGCTCCAGTACGCCGCCTTGCGGGTGGCGGAGACGGCGCTTCAGTGCTTCCCCATCGACACGAACCTGGCCAGCGCCCGCCTGGCGGGAGACCTCCTGTACCGGCTCGACGGCCGGCACCGTCGGCGCGCGATGAAGAACCTGCGGGCCAGTTACCCCGCGGCCGGCGAGAAGACGCTCCGGCGCATCGCCCGCCGCTCGTGCCGGCACCTGATCATGGTCGGTGTCGAGGTCCTGTGCCTGCCCCGTCTGATGCAATTCAACAGTTTCCTCAAGTACGTGGACCTCGGCGAGGGCCTCGAGTCGCTGCCTTACCTGGCGGGCGACGAGCCGTGCATCCTCATCACGGGCCATTTCGGCAACTGGGAGATGATCGGGTACGCGATGGCGGCAATGGGGCTGGCGCCGACGGCGGTGGCGCGCCCGCTCGACAACCCGTACCTGAACGATTACATGCTGCGGCTGCGTCAGCGGTCGGGCCAGAAGATCCTGATGAAGTTCGGTGTGACGGACGAGGCGCTCGCAGAACTCCGTCGCGGACGGCGCCTGGGCTTCATCGCCGACCAGGACGCCGGCCGGCGGGGATTCTTCGTCGATTTCTTCGGCCGCAAGGCATCGGCATACAAGAGCATCGCGTATCTGGCCATGGAGCAAAACATCCCCATCCTCGTCGGCGGCGCGTACCGGGTGGGGAACCGGTTCCGGTACCGCTTCGTCATGACGGACGCGATCCACCCGGATGAGTACCCGAAGGGCGTGGACGGCGCGATGGCGATCACGCAGCGCTACACGACCGCCATCGAGAGGCTGGTCCACCACGCTCCCGAGCAATACCTCTGGGTCCACCGCCGCTGGAAGACCCGGCCGCCCGAAGAGCGAAAGAAACGACGCGAACTAGGCCTGCCCGAAAAGGACAACGACTAAAGCAGTTCACGGTCGCGCCGGGAACGGCACGCTTCCACGACGCCGACAACAGCCAGAACCACGCCGACGCCCGGCCACAGCCACAGCCGCGCGATCCTCGGCCACAACGCCTCGGGCCAGGCGTCCAGCCCGACGCGGACCAACTCGAAAACGGGCGAGACCTCCAGCAGCCAGGGCACCGATACGCCCATCGTTTCAGCGGCGGCGTACCCCAGGACCAGCGGCCCCGCGCACACCAACATGGCGGCAAGCATCAGCCAGCGGGCCGCGCCCGGGACCATTCCCGCGGCGGCCGTCCGCAGACCCAGGCCGAAGATGCCGAGCCCGGCGACCGAGACCACCGCGGGCGCCACCGCCAGTCTCCCGCCGCTCACCGACCATGCCACGAGGACAAACGGCGCGGCCAGTGAGAAAAGGACGACGAACTCCAGGGCACTGGCGCCGAGCCACCTGGCGACAGCCCCTACGCGCGGAACTCCGAGACGCCCCGCCAACGCCGGCCAGAACGGCCAGACCGCCGCCAGAAAGAATGCCATCGCCGCAAGCACCGCCGACGGCGCCGTCTCGCGCGTCAGCCACGGCCGTGGCGAGAGAAGATGCGGGGCAACAAGCAGCGTGGGAACCAGCGACAGAAGCAGCCAGAGGCACCACACAACGGGCAGGAGCACCCAGGCGCGGGCCGGCGCCGGCGGCCCGGCCATCCCGGACACACCAGCACCCGCGTCGCTGCCGGACGTGGCCATCGCCTAACTCCGCAGCCGGCTCGTATCGGCAGTGCGCCGCCGGACGGCCTCGTTCGGAATGTCGATGTACGCCAGGACGCCGTCCACCTGCCCGTTCATGTGCTTGTAGACGAAGTCGAGGTAGGCGACCTTGGCGTCGGGGCTCTTTTCCTGGAGCAATTTCGCATCGGCGGTGGGCGCCTTGCCCCACTTGATGCGTGTACCGTTGGCGGTGAACAGGGCGATCTCGGTGTCGCGCGGGTCGCGCCGGCCGCCCACGTTCGAGACGTCGATCGAGACCAGGCGGAACACCTGGCGCCTGGGCCCGATGGCTTCGGCCACGCAGACGCCCGCCTCCAGGCACGCATCGGACCACACCTGCCCGACGTTCGGCGGGCTCGACGTCACACCGCTGATGACGAGCAGCGCCACGCGGCCGAGGCGGGGTTCGCGATACACGCCCGGCAGCCGCACGCCGCAGGAATCGACCAGGCAAAACCCGCCCCGCGACTTGACGAACGCCGCAGGACGACGGAACTTCAGGTAAACCTCCAGCGGCGGACGGTCGGGATCCACACGCGGATCGTGCTTGACGATCTTCCGGACGCGCTCGACCCACACGCACCGTTCGTATGCGGCCGCAATCCGCTGCGAGACACCGTCATCCAGCAGGCTGAACCGTTGGGGGAACTCCGGGTCCAGCAACCCGACGTCCAGTTCCGCCAGGATCGCCGGTGTCATCCAGGCGGGGCCCTTGACGAGGCGGAGACTCGCTGCCGACACCTGATGGGTGGGCGCCTCCCGGGCATGCCCGCGCAAGAGGCCGAGACCGTACATCGCCGCCACGCCCACCAGCGCCGTCGCCACCGCGACCAGCGCCGCCTTGGCCACGCGGCGGGCAGGCCGTCGCTTGGAACCCTTCACCACGACCTTGTTCACGGTGCCTCTTGGCAATTCTGCACCTCCCATACGATCCTAATCTCACACGGTACGTGTTTAGCGTGTCATTCCGAGCGAGCGAAGAAAAGTCGAGGAATCTCGCCGTTTTCCGTTCTACGCCAGCCCAACAGCGAGATTTCTCCGCTCGGCCGTACGGCCTCGGTCGAAATGACATCGCTTCGAGAGCACGCTAAACAGGCAAGCCCGGCGGCTAACATCAGTCCGGGCGGCCTCAGTCCGGGCGGTCCGCGCGCTGGCGGGCCATGGCAACGATTCGCTCGCACAGTCGTCCGAACACCAGCCCGGCCTGCGCGGCGGCCGCCGGAACCAGGCTGTGCCTCGTGAAGCCCGGGATGGTGTTCACTTCCAGGACCTCGGGTTCGCCCTCCGGCGTGATGATCATGTCCACGCGTGAGAGGTCCCGGCACCCCAGCACGCGGTGTGCCGCCAGCGCCGCATTCACCGCACGCTGCTCCACGCCGGCCGGCAGGCCGTGGTCGAAGATGTACCTGGTGCTCTTCGCCAGGTACTTCTCTTTGTATCCGTAGCGGCCGCTCGGTGTGCGGATCTCCAGCGTCGGAAGCGCCGAGTCCCCGAGCACGCCGACCGTAAACTCGCGGCCGACGATGCGGCGTTCGACCAGCGCCGGCTCACCTCGCACGCAGACCTTCTCGAGGGCGTCGCGAAGCGCCCGAAGCGAGTCCACCATGTACACGTCGATGCTCGACCCGCCGGCGACGGGCTTGACGACCAGGTCGGGCCCGATCCGCTCCATCGCCTCCTCCAGCATTTCTTCATCGCCGCTCGTCAGGACGCGGAACGCCGGCGTCGGTATCCCCCCGTCTGAGAATCGCTCCTTGGCGGCCACCTTGTCCATGGCGAGTCGGCTGGCCTCGGGCCCGCTGCCCGTGTAGCAGGCGCCGAGGGTCTCGAGTTCCCGCTGCACCCCCCCGTCCTCGCCCCACGTGCCGTGCAGCGCGAGGAACGTCACGTCCATGCCGCGGACCAGTTCGGGCGTCACGTCCCCTGGGCGCACGTCGGCCGAGCGCACCTCGTGACCCAGCCCCTCGAGCGCCTCGGCCACCGCGCGACCGCTTTCGAGGCTGATCTTCCGTTCGCGCGACGGGCCGCCCATCAGGACGCCGATCGTCAGCGTGCCCGGCTCGATGAACTTCGCGGGTTCGAGTTGCGGCACCGGGACGGTCATGGCCAGACCTCGATCTCCAACTCCAGGTACACGTCAAACCGGTCCTTGACGGCCTTGCGCACCAGTTCGATGAGGGCGAGCACGTCGGCGGCTTTCGTTTTCTTTTTGTCCCTGACGACGATGAAGTTGGCGTGCTTGCGTGAGACGGCGGCGCCGCCGACGGCGGTTCCCTTCAGGCCCGCCTGCTCGATGAGCAGCCCGGCCGCCAGGCCCCGCGGGTTCTTGAACGCACAGCCCGCCGTCGCGGCGCTCGTCGGCTGGCTGTTCTTCTTGGCGATCCAGATCTTCTTCATCCGCTTGTTGATGGCCGAGACGCTATCGGGCAGCAGCCGCAACTCGACCTCCAGAATGAACCGGGCCGAGACGTTGCTCGTGCGGTAGCCGAACGCCAGGTCCTCTCGCTCGCGATAGAACGTCTCGCCGTGGGCATCCATGACCTTGATGCGCTCCACGGTCTGGCCGATGTCGCCGTAGGCGCCGCCGGCATTCATGCGGACGCCTCCGCCGGCGGTTCCCGGAATGCCGACCAGGCACTCGACCCCCGAGAGGCTGTGCCGCGCGGCCTCGGCAACCACCTTCGGCAGGGGCGCGGCGGCGCCGACCCGCAGCAGGTCCTCTTCGATCGTGATGCGTCCAAACGCTTTCGTGTCGAGTTGAATGACGGCGCCCTTGACGCCCTCGTCCCTGACCAGGACGTTCGAGCCTCGTCCGATGGCGTGGATGTCGAGTTTCTTCTTTCCGCACCGCTCGATTGTCTCGCGCAACTGATCCTCGGTCCGAGGCCGCACGAAATACCGGGCCTTGCCGCCGACACCGAACGTGGTCATCGGGCCCAGTGGAAAGTCCTTCTGCACGATGTCCTCGAGCCCTTTGAAGATCGTCATCGCGCTTCCTCTGCGTGCGCTCAAGCCTGGGACTGACCCCGGCCAGGCGCCCCGACAAGGTCTGCCAGCAGCGGCTCCGCGAGGCGCCACACGTCGCCGGCGCCCATGGTCATGAGCACGTCGCCGGGACCCAAGCCCTCAATCAGGTGCCGGCGGATGGAATCGAAGTCCTCGACGTACCGCGCATCGGCACCCAGGCGCTTGATCTCCTTCACCAGGTCCTGGCTGCAGACGGCCTGACGCTCGTTCTCGCTATCGCGGACGAAGTAGATATCCGGGACGATAATCTTATCGGCCACCTTCAGCGCCTGCGCAAAATCTTTTAGCAGGAACCGCGTGCGGCTGTGCTGATGCGGCTGGAACACCACCCACAGGCGCCGCGGCGAGAACCGCTGACGTGCGGCCGCGAGCGTCGCACGGATCTCCGTCGGATGATGGGCGTAGTCGTCCACGACCGTCACGTCTGCGATCCGGCCAAGGACCTCCATGCGCCGCGATGCGCCCTGGAACCGTCCGAGCGCCCCGCCGATCGCCTCCGCCGGCGCACCCGCCCACGCGCTGAGCGCCGTTGCCGCCAGGGCGTTCATGACGTGGTGCTCGCCGGCCAGCGCAAGGTTGACCGAGGCAAACAGCACGTCCCGGCGGTACACGTCGAACGCGTATCGCCCGGCGTCGGCGTGCAGGTTCTCGGCATGCCAATCCCACCCGCCGCCGATGCCGAACGTCTCGACGCGGCAGCGGGCCCGGGCGGCAACCTCGTCCATGCCGGGGTCGGCCCCGTTGACGACGAGCAGGCCCTCGGTCACCGTGCGAGACGCAAAATCGGCAAACGCATCCCGAATGTCCGGCAGGTCCCGGAAGTAATCGAGATGGTCCTCCTCGACGTTCAACACGGCGGCGGCATGCGGCGCGAATTTCAGAAACGAGCGGTCGTACTCGCAGGCCTCGACCACCAGATGCGGTCCGTTGCCAACGTGCGCCCCGCCGCCGAGTTGCGGCACGTCGGCGCCGATGACGAAACTCGGATCCAGCCCCGCCTCCGACAGCACGTAGGCCACCATGGCCGTCGTCGTGCTCTTGCCGTGTGTCCCGCTGACGGCGATGCCCAGCCTGAGCGTCATCAGTTGGCCGAGGAACTCGGCGTACTTCAGCGTGGCAGTGCCCCGGCGACGGGCCTCGAGGAGTTCGGGATTGTCCGCCGTGACGGCAGCGCTATGGACAACGAGGTCCGCCCCCGCCGGGACGTTCCCCTCGCCATGCCCGATGTGGATGGTCGCCCCCCGTTGTGCCAGGCGTTCGGTCACGGCGCCGGCCTTGATGTCGGACCCGCTGACCTGGCCGCCTTCGGTGAGGACGAATTCCGCCAGGCCGCTCATGCCGCATCCGCCCACGCCGATGAAATGGATCGAGCGTCCTGCGTAAGGTCCGGACGGCGGTCGTGAGTTTGAGGGGGTCATCCGTTTCCGTCTCCGGTTCGAGTGTAAGGTGCGCAGGCGGCGGTGTCAACGTCTCGCCCGGCGGGGGCCATCTCGGATTCAATCTGCGCGTGTCGGCGCCGTGCGACGCCGTCGGCGAGTTCCAGAACCCGGCGCGCAACGTCCTCGGCCGCATCGGGGCGGGCGGCCGCGCGGGCACACTCACGCATCCCATCCAGACGGCCGGAATCCATCACGAGCGCCGTGACCGTCTCGGCCAGGCGCTGCCACGTGCCGGGATCGTCCGGACGGTCTTGGACGACGACCGCCGCGCCGGTCGCCTCGACGGCCCGTGCCTGCCGCACCTGATGCTGGTCGCGATGGAACGGGTACGGCATGAAGACGGCCGGCACGGCGGCCGCCAGCAGTTCGGCGATGGTGGACGCCCCGGCCCTGGCCACGGCCAGGTCGGCGGCGGCGTAGGCGAGGCCCATCTTCTCGGCATACGGCCGGACGGCGGCGGGAACCGCGAGCCCCTCGTAACTTGCCGACACGTCCTCGTACTGGCCGTGGCCGGTCAGATGAAGCACCTGCCAGCCCTCCGGCAGGCCGCGCCGGCGGAGCATCGCAACAGCCGCACGGTTGACGGTTCGGGCGCCGAGGCTCGCGCCCGTGACGAGGAGCGTTTGCCGCTCGGGGTCCAGGCCGAACGCCCGGCGCCCCTCTTCGCGGGTGCAGGCGAGGAGGCTCGGCCTGACCGGGCACCCGGTCAGACGGGCCCGGTCGCCGAGCAACTCGACGGTCTCCTTGAACTGGCAGAAGATGCGGTCGGACCGTCTCGCCAGGCGTCGGTTCGCCCTGCCCGGCACGATGTCCGGGTTGAGGATCGCGGTGGCGACGCCGTATTTCTGGCCGACCCGCACGGGGGCGTAACTGCCGTATCCGCCGAGGCCGAGGACCACGTCGGGACAGAACTCGCGAAGCCGGCGGCGGGCCTGGTTGCCGCTCCGCACGAGGCCCACCACGAAGACCGGCCACGTCCATGGGGCCGTCCGGAACGGCCGGGCGCTGATCGGCGTCACGGGGAAGCCACAGTCCGCCAGGACCTTCCGGTCGATGGGCCGGCGCGTGCAGGAGAAGGCGATGGCCGCTTCGGGCTGGAGCCGGTGAATCGCCTCGGCCACGGCCAGGCCGGGATACAGATGTCCCCCCGTGCCGCCGCCTGCCATGAAGATTCGCCGCCCCGTTTCGCGCATGCCGATGGGTGTCCTCAGCCTCGTCTGGCCGGCACGTGGACCAGCGGCCTGATGCCGGCCGCCTGCGCATCGCGCCGCCTTGCGATGGAGGCCAGCAGCCCCGCCGCGAAGCACATCATCACCAGGCTCGACCCGCCGTAACTGACCAGCGGCAGGCCGATGCCCTTGGCCGGCAGGGCGCTCGTCACGACGCCGATGTTCATGATCGCCTGAAGACCGATCACGAGCAGAATGCCCGATGCCAGCAGGAAGGCGAACCGGTCCGGCGCCGACCGGACGATCTTCCCCGCACGCCACACGAACACGCCGAACAGGCCGATGACCATGATGCCGCCCAGAATGCCCATCTCCTCACACAGGACCGCGAAGATGAAATCGGTCGCGTTGTCGGGGATGTACAGTTTCTGGATGCCGGCGCCCAGGCCCACGCCGGTCAGGCCGCCGCTGCCGAGGGCCATGAGGCTCTGGCACACGTGCCACCCGGCGCCGGTGAAGTACTCCCACGGGTCGAGCCATACCTTCAGCCGGTCCAGGCGGTAGGGAACCAGCCAGACGGTGACGTAGGCGCCGACGGCGGCCGGCGCCAGGATCAGCGTCGGGAACCACCACCGCCACCCGGCGATGAGGCACAGGATCACCGCCACCGCGCCCACCAGCGCGGCCGTGCCGAAGTCCTCCTTGACGATTAGCCAGCAGACCCCCCCGATGACGAAGATGGCGGGGAGGAAACTCCTGACGAAGTTGCGCGCCCGCGCCTTCGACCGGCCGTAGAACCAGGCCAGGAAGATCACGACGGCAAACTTCGCCAGTTCCGACGGCTGGAAGTGCAGCCCGAGCGGCAGGTTCAGAAACCGCCTCGCGCCGCCGCGCCCGCTGCCGATGAACAGAACCAGCACCAGAAGTCCGACCGCCAGGACCAACACCCCAATGGCCACCCACCAACGGTTGAGCCGATGGTAGGGAACGATCGCGCCGAGGATAAACACCCCCAGCCCCGCCAGGGCAAAGTACGCCTGCTTCGGAAAATAGCGGGTCGTGTCGGCGGCGTCGGCCGTCCGGCTGGCGCTGTAAACGAGCAGCACGCCGAGCGTCACCAGCGCCAACACGATCAGGAAGAGGATGCACGGCTCGGTCAGCGGGCGGCCCATCGTGTCGGTCGGCACGTTGCGGCCCCCGCTGCGTGCCACCGGCTGTGCCGCTGTGGTCATGTCATGCCTCCCGTGCTTCATGCGAACCGCGCCGGCCCCAACGGCCGCCGGGCATAAAGCCCGGCGCTACAACCTTGGCCGTAGCGCCGGGGTTTATCCCCGGCGCATCCTGGCCGGCGCCGGCGCCAACGGATGGCCCGTCCGACGATGTCGGCGGCCGGCTGTGTCATCTCAGTTTCAGCGTCGCCAGGGCCAGGGCGGCAAACATGGCGCCGAGAAGCCAGAACCGGACGACGGTCTGCGTTTCGGTCCATCCTCCCAACTGGAAATGGTGGTGGATGGGCGACATCCGAAAGATTCGCCGCCCGCCCGTCGCCTTGAAGAAGCCGATCTGGAGGATGACGCTCATCGCCTCCATGACGAACAGCCCCCCCGCCACGAGCAGCATCACCTCCTGCCGCGTCGCCATCGCGACGTATCCGATGGCTCCGCCGAGGGCCAGACTGCCCGTGTCGCCCATGAACACCTGGGCCGGCGAACAGTTGTACCAGAGGAACCCCAGGCACGCGCCCAGCACCGCCCCGCAGAAGACCGACAGTTCGCCGACGCCCGACACATACGGCACATACAGATACGCCGAATAATCGACCCGCCCGGCGATGTAACTGATGATCAGAAACACGACGGTCGGCGGCACCATGCTGCCCACGGCCAACCCGTCCATGCCGTCGGTCAGGTTGACCGCGTTGCTCGTCCCCGCCACCACCAGAACGCACACCACCGCAAAGATCCAGAGCGGCAGGGGTATCGGGAACTTGTAGAAGGGCAGGTTCAGGGCGATGCCCGTGCCGTCCTCCGGCAGCCGGATCGAGTCGCGCATCTGGTAAAGGAAGAACGCCAGCAGAAACGCCAGGCCGATCTGGAAGAGCAGTTTCTCCCACATCCGGAGGCCCGACCGGCTCTTCTTGACGAGTTTCATGTAATCGTCCACGCCGCCGAGCAGACCGAGCCAGACGACGGTCAGAAGCCCCAGGAAGACGTGGAAGTTGAAGATGTCGGCCCACAGGATCGTCGAGACCAGCACCGCCGACAGGATCAGGACGCCGCCCATCGTCGGCGTCGAGGCACGCGAGGCGTAAATCTGGTCGATCGTCTTGTTGCCGAAGTCCGTCCCGCCCCGCACCTTCAGGTACTTCAGGATGCGTATCACCGCCGGCGCCAGCGCCATCAGGAGGAAGAAACTCGTCACGATGGCGAACATCATGCGGAACGTCTGGTAGCGGAACACGTTGGCGTACCGCCAGAGGCCGACCTCCTGGAGGAACTCCTGGAAGTAGAATAACGACTGGTAAAACATCTATCTGACTCCATGATATCCCACGGGGCCCTCGAGTTCGGGTGCGCCCGTGACCCAGGTTTCGGCGCGCCCGACCCGAGGGCCCGACTCATCCCGCTCGCGCCTGTCGCGGGACCGGAGGACCACCCTCCGGGTGTGGGATATCCGTTATGGTTATGCGGTCCTACATAAATCTGCTAAACTTGGTGCGCGGCGGGTCTCCGTACCCGCCGCGGATATTCGCCGTCTTGCGCGGTGGGTACGGAGACCCACCGCGCAAAACTTATGCCGGACCGCGAGTGCCCTGCGGCCTGTCGCCCAGTGCCCGCCGCGCGGCAAGAATCACTTCCGCCACGGTCTCCATTCGCACGGCACGCGACCCTTTGACGAGAACAACATCGCCGTCGGCAACCACGTCTGAAGCAATTGCGGCTGCGGCGTCGGCGTCCGGCACGCTCATCACGTTCTCGGCCGCCAGACCGGCCGCGACGGCCGTGGCGGCGGTCGCCTTCGATTCGGCGCCGACGCAAACGAGCCGTACCACGCCGGATTCGGCGATCACCCGTCCGAGTTGCTCGTGATGGGTGCGGCTCTCGGCGCCCAGTTCGAGCATGTCGCCGCAGAAGAACACCTTCCGCCGCTCGGGCCAGAGAGCCAGCAGCCCCAGCGCCACCGCCATGCTGCTGGGGCTGGCGTTGTAGGCGTCGTTGACGACGACCACGTCGCCGGCTTCCTCGGCGACCAGCCGCATCGGCGGCGGCTTGAAAACGCGCAGCGCCGCAGCCGAATCCTCGAGCGACACACCCAACTCGCGCGCCGCGGCAGCAGCCGCCAGCGCCAACACCGCCTGGTGCTCACCTAACACGGGAATCTCAAAGCCCGCCGAGCCGGTCGTCGTAAAGTACAGGCCGCGGTCCGTCTGGATCACGTGACCCGCCTGAAAGTCGGCCTCCCACGTCAGGCCGACCGTCACGACGCGGCCGCGGCACCGCTGGGCCATAGCCGCCACACGCGGGTCGTCGGCGTTCAGGATAGCGGCGCCGTCCGGCGGGATGGCCTCGACCAGCGCCGCCTTCTCTTCGGCAATGTCTTCGAGCGTACCGAGGCCTTCGAGATGGACCGGCGCGACGAGCGTCACGATTCCAATGGTCGGCCGGGCGATCTGTGCCAGGTGGGCGACCTCGCCAGGGGCGCTCGTGCCGATCTCGCACACGACAAACTCGTCCTCGGGCTCGGCGTCAAGGAGCGTCAGCGGCACGCCGATCTGGTTGTTGAAACTGTCGCGCGGCGTGCGCCCGCGCAGGTGACGGATCAGGATCTCACCCAGCATGTCCTTGACGGTCGTCTTTCCGCAAGACCCGGTCACGGCAACGACCGGGCACGTGAGGCGCGCCCGGGCCGCGCGGCCGAGTGCGGCCAGGGCATCGAGCGTGCCGCCGACAACCACCATCGCCACCGTCGGCGACAGGGCAGACTCCGGCAGACGGTCCTGGCGGTCCACAACCAGGCACGCCGCCCCTCGGCCGGCGGCATCCACGAGGAAATCGTGCCCGTCGAAACGCTCACCGCGCAGGGCCAGGAACGTCTGCCCCTCGCCGAGCAAGCGCGTGTCCGTGCAGACGGTTCCCGCGTCCGCCTCCGGTGGCCCCGCAACCAGGCGGCCGCCGGTCGCGTCAACGATTTCGTCAACTCGAAACTTCATCTCGCCCCGTCTGTGACGCGCCGGCGCTCGGACCAAGCCGGCGGTTAGTGCCTGTCACCTTCCAACGTTCGCAGGATCTCGGCGGCGACTTCGCGGTCGTCGAACGGCCGCGTCACGTCGCCGATGATCTGATAGGTCTCATGCCCCTTGCCGGCGATGATGACGACGTCGCCCGGCTCCGCCTCGCCGAGCGCCAGTCCGATGGCCGCACGCCGGTCCAGTTCCACGGTAACGGTCTCCATCGAGGAGAAGCCGGCCAGGATCTCATCGGCAATCGCCTCGGGCTGCTCGGTGCGTGGATTGTCGCTGGTGACGAACACGCGGTCGGCAAGTTGCTCGGCAATGGCGGCCATCGCCGGCCGCTTGCCTCTGTCACGATCCCCGCCGCACCCGAACACCACGACCAGCCGTCCCTGCCCCGCGACCAGCCGCCGCACCGTCGAAAGGGCATGCCTGAGCGCATCTGTCTTATGTGCATAATCCACAAGGACGCTGACCGGCAGCCGCGTCGGGACCGGCTCGAGGCGGCCGGGGACGATCTCGACCGCCCTGATCCCTTCGGAGATCGCTTCCTGCGGCACGTCAAGGGCCTCGGCAATCGCCGCGGCGGTCAGACAGTTGTACACGTTGTGGCGGCCGAGCAACGCCGTGCGTATCTCGGCCCGTCCGCGCGGCGTCACCAGTGCGAACCGGCTGCCGTCGACGTCGCTCCGGATGTCCGCGGCCCGAACGTCGGCGGCCGCCTCGATGCCGTACCAGAGCACCTCGGCCTCGGTCGCTTCCGCGAACGAGGCGCTTGCGTCCTCGTCGGCGTTGAGGACCGCCCGCGCGCCCGGCGCCAATCCGGCGAAGAGCATGCCCTTTGCTTCCCGGTAGGAGTACATATCGGGATGATAATCCAGGTGCTCGGGATAGAGATTTGTAAAGGCGCCTACGTCGAACGCGATGCCGGCCGTGCGGCGCTGGTGCAGGGCGTGGCTCGAGACCTCCATGACGGCCGCCTTCAGCCCGGCCTCGACCATCTCGGAGAAGTAATCGGCCAGGTCGTCGGCGTCGGGCGTCGTCAAGCGGCTGGGAATCTCGCGCCGGCCCATGACGTAGCCGATGGTGCCGAGGACGCCCGTCGGCCAGCCCGCGCACTCGAAGATGCTGCGGACCAGGTACGTGGTCGTCGTCTTGCCGTTCGTGCCGGTTACGCCGCAAACGATGAGTCGCCGCGTCGGGTCGCCGGCCAGGGCGTGCGCACCCAAGGCAAGGGCCTCGCGGGCGTCGCTGACGAGAAGCAGCGGCGGGCTGCCGGGAAGGTCCACCGACCGCTCCACCACCGCCGCCCGGGCGCCGGCCTCAAGCGCCGCCTGGACGAACCGGTGACCGTCGACCTTCGTGCCGCTGAGCGCCACGAACAGGTCGCCGGCCCGGACCCGGCGCGAATCATGAACCGCACGCACAACGTCCACGTCGCCCGGCCCGATCAAACGCGAGCCGGGAATGCGATCCGCTAACTCGCTGAGCCTCATGACTCATCCCCTGATAAGGCACAACGGCCGACGCGCCGGTCAGTGCCTCACGGTCTGCCCGGCCAGATACGTCTCCCGGCGCCCGGACGCCGGCTCGCTCGGTGGAATGCCCAGGTAGGTGAGCGTCTGCTGGAGGATCTGCTTCGCAGCAGGGGCCGCCACCGTCCCGCCGTAATACCCGAGCGACTTGTCCGGCTCGTTCACCAACACGAGCACCACCATCCGCGGACTGGCCGCAGGAACCCCCGCCAGAAACACCCCCACGTAGAGCGTGTGGCTGATCCTTTTGGTGTCCGGGTCGATCTTCTGTGCGGTACCCGTCTTGCCGAAGACCCTGTAGCCGGGGATTCTGCACCGTTTCCCGGTGCCGCTCTCGATGACGCCGACCAGCGCGCGGTCGAGCATCTCGCGGGCCGTCTTCTCGCTCATGGCCCGGCCGACGACCTGTGGCTCCGTCAGGTCCACGGCCACGCGGCCGCGGTTGTCGAGCACGCCGCGCAGTATCTTCGGCCGCATGATCCGTCCCCCGTTTGCGAAGGCCGCAAACGCCGTGATCAGTTGCAGCGGCGTAACCATGTACTCCTGGCCAAACGGCACACGTGTCGTGCTGAGCCGCGTCCATCGGGCCAGCGGAAAGACCAACCCCGGCGCCTCGCCGGGGAGCCAGACGCCCGTCTTGCGGCCGAAGCCGAAGGCCACCAGCGCGTCGCGCAGGCGCCGGTTTCCGAATCGCGTGCCGATCTTGCCCATCATGATGTTGCTCGACTTCTGGATTCCCTGTTCGAAGGTCAGGTTGCCGTAGGCGTGGCCGGCGTCGTGAAGGTTGGCGGCAGGCCAGTAGCCGTTCTCGCAATAGATGACCTCGCCGAAGCGGACGACGCCGGCCTCGGCCGCCGCCGCCGCGGTGAACGGCTTGGCGCTCGAGCCGGGCGGAAACATGTCCGTAACCGCCCGGTTCCGCCGTGCGTCGGCAGAGAACTCGCCGTAGCGCGCGGGATCGTATGTGGGAACGTTGGCCATGGCCCATATCGCACCCGTCGTGGGGTCCATGACGATGGCGGTGGCGCTGGCGGCGCGATACTTCCGGACGGCCTCGGCGATGGCCCGTTCGGCCGCGGCCTGGATCACGGCGTCGATCGTCAGAACCAGGTGCTGACCGTCCTGGGCCGGGGTGAAGTCGTCGGGCTCCATCCAGATGGGCCGGCGCCGGCAGTCGGCCAGGACGTAGGCCTTGCCCGGCCGTCCGCGCAGACGCGCATCGAAAAGGCGTTCCAGGCCCTCCAGGCCCTGCTCATCGACGCCGACAAACCCAAAAACGTGAGCGGCCAGCGAGCCGTTCGGATAGTGCCGGACCCCTTCGGTGGCCAGCGAGACGCCCCGAAGTTTGAGGCGGCGGATCGCGTCGGCCGTTTCGTTGGGGACTCGCCGCTTTAGCCACACGAACCGTTTGTCGGACGCCTCGGCGAGCGTTCGGTACACCTCGTCGCGGTCGAGGCCGAGAACCGGCGCGACGCGGGTGGCCGCCTCCGCCACGTCCTCAACCACCTTCGGGTCCGCGAAGACGCTCCGGATCGCCTGGCTGCCTGCCAGGATGCGAAGTTTCGCGTCAACGATGTTGCCGCGCATCGGCCGGATGGGGATGTACATATGCTGCTGCCGCGAAGCACGGGCCGCCAGCGCATCCGACGAAGCGGCGTAGATGTACACCAGGAACCCCGCCAGAGCCGCCAACAGCAGGGCGAGGCCAACCGTCAAGACGGCGGCAACGCGGCGTTGGCAGGGCTCCGGCGTCACAGGGCAGTCCCTTCCTTCCTTCGCGTTGGCGTGCGCTGTTACGGTGGACCCGGCAGGGTGTCGCTGGTCAGGCGCGTGCGCCAGCCGGCGCTTCCGGGCGGCGCGGCGGGGCCGCGGTCATTCAGTCCATCGGTTGACTCGTCTTCGAGGTCGGCAACGTGCTCGTACAGGCGCTCCTGGCTCTTGAGGCGAGCGATCTCGATTTCAAGCCGGCAGCAGTCCCCCTGCAGTCGCTGCTTGTCGCGAAACAGCAAGTGGAGCCGGTTGCCGGCCTGATGCGTGTCGGTCCGCAACGCGATCAGGCCCATGGCCAGAGCCACCAGAAGCGCCGTCAGCACAACCAGCCTGATGCACAGTCTCATCGCCGAGCGATCCTCAAATCGGGCGCCGGGGTCGCTCCCACGCCATCCAGCAGCACGATGCGCTGGCCGATTTGCAGTTTCGTCTCATCCGGCACCAGATGCCTGTTCTTGAGGAAGAGCAACCGGGCAAGACGGCCGTCGCCGTACAGGTTGGTGGCGATCCGATAGAACGTGTCGCCCTTGCGTACCTTGTACATAGCCGGCGGTTTGGTCTGCCGCTCGAGCAGGTCCGATCGATTGCCGAGCATCTGGCCCAACTCCTCGGCGGTCACGACGCCGGCGCCGTCGCGACCGGACACGTCTGACGGAGCGGCCTCGGATGCCTTGGCAATGGCCGCCTCGCGCATTGCCGGCCGCAGACGGACCGGCAGTTTCGGGATCACCAGTTTCTGCCCCTGTGCCAGACGGTGCGGATCGGGAACCGCCGCCTTGTTGGCCTCCCAGATGCGCCGCCACAGGCGCTGGCCGTCTTTGCCGTAATGCTCGCGAGCGATGGCGGTCAGAGTCTGGCCGCGGCGCACCGTGTGGACCGGGCGGGACTCCTGCTCGGCCGGCGCCGGTGGCGGCTGGTGCGTGAATGCGACCTCCCCTCCGGCATCCTCGGCCTCCCCGCCGCCGGGCGTCGTGTCGCCCATCGGCGTCTTCACCGTTTCCGGCAGGAACGCCACCAGGCCGAAATCGTCGGCCCCGGCGGGCTCGGCGCTGTCATCGAACTCCGGTTCCTTGAACGGCAGAGACTCCGGCACGGGCAGCGACTCGACGCCGGTCACGGCATCATCGGAAGCCGGCGTCGTATCCGAACCGTGTATATCCAGCGTCTCATCCTGCGCAAACGGGTCAATCGTGCGATGAATCGTCCGGGCCATCGCGCCGTGGACCTTGCTCTCGCCAACAGGCAAGGCCGCGTGCTCCTGTGTGGCCGACCCGGCCCGACCGCCCAGAATCAGGCCAAAGAGCCCAATGAAGATGATACCGACCAACAGTCCAACCTTGGTTTCTCTCCCCACGGTCATACCCTCACCTCATGTTTCTATGCGGCGTGCCCCACGGATCCCCACGTTCGACGCCCCCGCAGCCCGGCGCCACCGCAACGCTCCGGGAAGGCGTCCTCTATATGCTCAACCGGCGGCGGCGAGGCGAACGGCAACTCTTAGACGACCGCTGCGCGAGCGCGGGTTCGCCTTCACCTCCCGTGCCGTAGGCGTAATCGGCCTGGTCACGGGCAGCGTTACCAGGCCCCTGCTCGCCGCCTCGCGAAAATGGGTCTTCACGATGCGGTCCTCTCCGCTGTGGAACGCGACGATGGCCACGCGGCCGCCGGGTTTTATGTAGTCAAATATCTTGTCAAGGAACGTGTTCAGGCTGCCGTATTCATCGTTAACGGCGATTCGAATCGATTGAAAGACGCGAGTTGCCGGATGAATCTTCTGCTTTCTCCGCCAGGCCGCCGGCACAGCCGCAGCCACCGTCTCGGCCAACTCGTCGGTCCGGCGGATCGAGCGGCGGCGCCGGGCCCGGACGACGGCCTTCGCAATCCGCCTGGCAAACGGCTGGTCGCCGTAATCGCGGAAGATCGAGGCCAGGCGGTCGGCGGGCCAGTGGTTGACGATCTCGGCGGCCGTGAGCGCCTGGCTCCGGTCGTAACGCATGTCGAGCAGGCCGGGCGCCTCGAAACTGAATCCCCTGTCCGCGTCGGCCAGTTGTAGGCTCGAGAGTCCCAAGTCAAGTGTGGCACCGTCGATTTGCTCCTGCTCGATTTCGGACAGCACCTCGTCGAAATCGCAGAAGTTGGCGTGAAAATACCTGACATCCCCGGAGCGTCCGAATCGGGCGATCAAACGCTCCAGAGCCCCACAATCCCGATCCAGCAAGACGAGTCGGCCACCGGGCCGAATCCGCTCGAGCAACGCCGCCGCGTACCCCCCGCCCCCGGCCGTTCCGTCAAGGATAACCTGACCGGGCCGGGGCGCCAGATGCTCGATCACCTCCTCGAGCATGACCGGCACATGCCCGGCTTGCGTCCCCACGCGGACCCCACCTTACAGTCAATGCACCAATGTGCTCAACGCAGCCCCTGCTTCCAGGCGTGCGAGCAGTAGGCCGACGTCGTCGCTGAGTTCGACGTCGCGATACACGCCGCCGCGCGCCTGGAACCGCCGCAGACGCGTCTGGAGCCGGCGCACCTCGCGGTGCCGCCCGCCCTGTGCCAGATACGCCTCCGCGTTGGAGGCTTCCATCGCCTGTCGCAGCACGTCCCAACCTTGTGCGTCCGCATGTCGTTGCACGTTTCACCTCCCGCGCCTCTTGCCGCAAGGCGCCCCTCGCTTGGACCTTGCCGGCATCGGATTCGGTCGCGGCGCCGGCACGAGTCCGACCGGCGCCCTCGCTCTCGCAGCCGTTCACTTTTCAATAAAAGGGCCGCCCGGGTCGCCTAAGCGACCCAGGCAACCCCCAAGGGGGCTATGTGGAATCTGCTTCCGCCGGCGGCGGCGCCTTCTTCTTCTCGTGCACCAGCGCCCGCTTCGCCAGTTCATCCCGGTTCGCCTTCTGCTTCTCGACATGTGTCACCCACTTGTCGCGCGGCCACACCTCAATATGATCACCGACGCCGGCGACGACAACCTCTCTGGCCGAGAGACCGCACTCCTCCATCAGGCGCTCCGGGATCAGGACGCGGCCCATCCGGTCTATCTCAAGGGTTTCCACCAGGCCGTAGGTTATAAGTTCAAAGTTCCGCACGTCGGGGTTCGTTCGCGAACTCGTGTCGAACTCCGGAGCGATTTCATCGTAGTGATTCGGTGTATAGAAATACAAGATCTTATCAATGTTGCTGACGGCGACGAAGCCGTAGCCCTCTTCCCTTTGGTTGATGCTCGCACGCAGTCTGGCCGGGATCGTCAGCCGAGACTTGGCATCAATCGTGTGAAAGTAGTGCCCGGTCAGTTTCGCCACGCCTGGCTCCCCACTGCTGGGCTTCCCCGCCCTCGCGCCCCGGGCAACAGGGCGACCCGCGCCGGACCGGCGTGGGTGGGGCGCCCAACTTACTTTGCAGCAGTTTTCATCGTCTTCACCCCCCACCTCACTCCACCAATTTAGGTCTCCAAGAAAGCGAGTCAAGACCTTTTTTCCGGCCCTCCCTTGCCTCACGGTCAGCGGATGGTAAGCAGGTTGGATCGGTATACTACAAACGGTATGCGCGGGCGCGCCTGTCCACTATCGGTTGAATGCTGCGGCCACCATCAAAAAGAAGGAAAAAAATTTTCGGCCCGCTTTTTTTAGACTTGCTGCGGTGACTCCACGCCCATCAGCACAGAGCGCCCACGGGGAGGGATCAGGATCCGTCGGCAGGTTCGGAAGGTCTCGACACGACTACAACCGTGTGGGCAAGACGATCGCCAAGACGCTGGCGCTTCGCGCCGGTCAGGATCAGGACCAGGCCCACCAGGTACAGGGCGGGCAATTCATCGACGGGGCGCAGGAGCGTTCTCACGAGCGCCTGCCACGTCGAGACGGGAGCGCCCGACTCGCTGCGGACCTGGAGCCTCATCAGCGCCTTGCCCAGCGTCCGGCCCGAGACGGCCTCGGCGAACGTGAAGTAAACGAGGATGACGCCCAGCCGCACGAGGTGCAGCACCGCCATCTCCCGCCAGGGGATCACCTCGCCCCGAAGCAGCCGGTCCGGCATCTCCGGCAGCAGTTCGACCATGACCGGCACGACGAGCAGGCTGACCAACAGGTAGTCGATTCCGAGCGCCACGGCACGCCTCAACAATGGCGCGTGGACGAGGTCTTGCCCTTCGACGGGCGGCGGCACCGTCGCCCGCCCTCGGCGCCAACTCGCCAGGATCAGCAGTGCGGCAAACGCCGTAAAGATGAAGAGCAGAAGCGGCCCGTAGTCGGTCCCGTCCCCGTCGGCAGCGCGCGCCCGGGCACCCACCGGCGTGAACGCTCCGACCCGCGCGCCGGCCACGTCCAACGGCGCAACGACGGGCTCGGCGTCGGCGATGGCGGCAACGAAAAAGTGCCGGCCCGACCGCCCCAGCCCGACGGGCCCTCGGGGCACCGTCCCGATAACCGGCCCTATCTCGTGCCAGTCCTCGTCGGCGACCGCGTACGTGGCCAGCATCCATTGCCCGGCGGTCTGGTCAGGGGCGTCTTTCAGGAAGAGGCCCACCATCGTCTCGTCATCGGCCGCCACGTGCAGTGCCGACCCCACGCGCAGTCGCGACGTAATCGGCCCGTGCCAGCCGCCAGCGCCCAGGGTGAGGAACCGAAGGCGAACGTTCGGCGCCGGCCCGGTCAGCGTCGGCACCTCCTCGCGCCAGAGCAGAAAGAGCCTGCCGCGGAAGCGAACGGCCCGGGGGTCCATCATCTTCTCACGTTCGACGCCCGCCTCCACCTGCGCCGCCGTCCACGTGCCGTCCTGGTACCTGGCGTAGAACGGGTCGCCCGCGCTGTTGTAGCCGAAGGCGTCGGCGCTGGTGCCGTCTTCGCAGGCCGCAACGGGCGTCCATGCCTGGATCGGCGACGGCTCGATCACGGGCCGGCCGAGGCCGAACCGTCCCCAGCGGCCGCTCGGGAAGAAGACGAGCAGATCCTCGCGCCAGGCGGCTACCGCCGCAGGGCTGCCGCGGGCGAATCGTCCCTCGTGCCACATCCCCTGGGCGTCCCTCTGCCAGTATCGAAAGCCCGAGACGCCGCCGTCGCGTGCGGCAACCGCGACGTAGAGGTTGTTGAGGTTGCCTGCGGCCAGGATCGGCGGCGCGTCGGCGGTTGGTTCGGGCACCGGCTTCTCGCATGGCCCGATGTAGAAGGCCAGCAACCCGATGACGAGGGCCGCCTGTCGCATGGGTCGATCACCTCAAAGACAACCCGCCGTCGGAGGCGGCGGGTTCGGACGATTCGCCGGACGCCTTCGCACCCGTTACCACTGCTTTATGAGCATGAGGCCGCCCGCCCCCGGCCCGCCGTACGGCAAGACGTGAAACCCGGCGACTTCGGGCAACTCGCCCTTGGCAACACTGTGGCCGACCACCCATCCGAGGGCCGCCCCGAAAACCAGATCCGACAGATCGTGTTCCCGGTCCTCCAGGCGGGTGGCGGCCGAATAGCCGGACAGCAGGTACAACGGCACGCCGGCCTTCCACCCGTAGTATTGGTGCATCACCGCCGCGAAACAGACCGAGGACGACGTATGGCCGGACGGCCACCCGTACCTCTCATCGTTCGGCGACCGGTCGTCCATCGACACCTTGAGAAGCACGGTAGCGAGGCCGTTGACGGCCAGGGCCTCGATCATCGTCTTGCTCATCGCGTGATGCCTGGCGTCGCCCTGACGAACGGCGCCGAGGTACCACGCGCCGGCGATGCCGAAGTGTAGGGCCGGGTTGCCGATGACCGACCCGAAATCGCCCGTCTCGGCGAGGCTCGTATCGTCGTGGCGGAAGTCGTCGCGGATGCGGCTGTCGAGGTTGTGGCGGACGATCCGGTCGGCGCCGAACGCCGCGCCCAGGATGAGAAGGTTTTCGGGTTTGGCGAAGGAGTGTTTCGTCCCGCTCCAGATTTGTCGCGGCGCTTCGCGAAGGTCGCTCTTGAGGACGTCGCCGAAGGAGGTAGCCTCAATCAGCGCAGGCGGCGCGGCCGGCCGCTCGGGCTCCGTCCTGGCGCCAGGCGCCGCGTCGGCGGCCGCCGGGGCAGCGGGCGCCTCGCGCGGCGCAAAGTAAACGACCGACCTGGGCCGGTCGGCCGAAGACGCCGGCGCGGTGCGGCCGGTCTCCACAGGCGGCTCGCTGCGGCCGGCGGCAGCCAGGTGCCGGCACGTCGCCTCCGCCTCGCGGCG
>JAUVZF010000138.1 GCA_030602705.1 Planctomycetota bacterium | reverse complement strand
AAACCCTTATAACGAAGGCACTTACGCCCTGACAATCGATGCGCGCGATTGCCGAGCCAATTGCTGCCCGAAAACCCCGAAAACCGGGCCTTTTCGCGCGCCTTGGCGCGAGATAGTTTACGGCGTTGCGTGCCACCCCCGAAAACTGCGCCTCGCCCCTAATAGGCGGGTGGCACGGAACCCGTACGGGGGCCGTGGGCTCGCCACATCAACCACGGTCACGCTGCGCGTGGCCGTGCCACCCCGCCCGGCGTGTCAAGGCAAGCGCCCTTCGCGGGGGGCTTCGCCGACCGTCCGATACGTGACGAACTGCTCGGCCGCCGTACGGACGACGACGAAGGTCTCGCGGTGGCCGTCGTCGAAGTCGCGGACCAGGTCCAGCCGGTACCGCATCCGGTAATCCTTGCGGACGGGTCCGAGCCATGCGGCCTTTGCCTCGAGCGCGTGGGGCGAATCTTGCCAGAACCGCATCGCGTGGGCGAGGGCATCGTCGGGGCTGCGTCCGGCGGCGAAGTCGGCAGCGCCGGCCGGCCCGCGGTCCTGCTCGGGGTCCCACCGTTCGACACGTTTGATCAACTCGGATCCCACGACGGGCAGTTCTTCCAGCACCTCGGCCATCCGTCTTCGCGACGTAAGGTTCGTACCGATGACGATGCCGCCGACGTACGGCAGATCGGCGTGTTCGCCGCACAGGTAGAACGCGGCCCGGCGGGTGGGCCGGCCTGCGGCATCGAGCCACTTGCTGTGCCGATGCCAGGCCACGTCGGTCTCGGCCGCGCCGCACGCCAGGCACACCTGCCGCACGATCGGCTCGTCGTTCTCGAAGACGTCGGGTGCGAGCAGTGCCAGGCGCTCGCGGAAGTCGCGGTCGTGGCCCGCCACGCAATCCTCGCAGACCTTGATGTGGATCCACGGCCAGAACCCGATCATCGAGCGGTATTCCGGAATGGCCAGCCGCCGATGCAGCCGTCTATGCCGCTGCTTGCAGACGTCGCACACGGCCATCCGCCGTTCCTCCTATGCCTTGCTCAAGAGCAGCCAGCATAGTAGCAGGCGCGCTCTGCCTCAATGAGAAACTGCCACGCCCGTCGCCTTGGGGGTGGCAACGATTTCTGGCAGGGGACGATTTCCTGCGGCTTGGCCTCTGTGGTGGTTGTAGCGCCGGGGTTTATCCCCGGCGCATCCTGGCCGGCGCCGCCGCCAACGGCCGCCCGTACGGGCGCTACAACCGCCTGCGCTCGCCAGAAAAACTTGCCACGGCCGTCGCCTTGCCTAGCCAGCGTCGTCGCCTTGACTAGCCGATGTCGTGGTCTTGACTAGCCGCGAACGTAAGTGAGCGGGGCTTCACCCTCCGCTTCTCGCGTCTAAATCCACAGCAGTTCGGCGGGCTGAAGTGCCGATATTCTCCAAAGGCGCGGCCCCTGCGTACGGATGCTGCAATCGGTTCTCCCCTACCACGGATACCTCTGTCGTGCCGACCCGCGACGGCGACGAAGGTTCGCGTCTGCTTTCGCATCTGATCGGTTCGCTCCAGTCGGTCCTGCGCCGCCGTGCGGCCGGGGTGGCGGCCATGTGGGCGACGGCGGGGGCGCTTGCAGCCATCGCCGGTCTGCTGGCGGTCGATTGGTCCACGGCAGCGCCGGATTCCTCCCGGTCGGCCGCCTGCGGCGCCGCCGGCGCGGCCGCGGTCGCGGTCGTGGCGGGTGCAGCCTTCATGGCGTGGCGGCGAAAACCGTCTCGGCTGTACGCGGCGCGGCTGATCGAGAAGGGGCGGCCGGAACTCAAGAACGCGCTCACCACGTTCGTGGAACTCGCGTGCGATCCGTCGTCCGACCCGTCGATGACGGCTGCCGTCGGCCGCCGCGCTGCGACGATCCTCGCCCGGGACGTTCCGGGCCGATTTCTTCCTCCGCTCCAGATCCGCCGTCCGCTGGCCGCCGTCCTCGGCGCCGGTGCGATCGTCGGCCTGATGCTGTGGCTCGCCCAGGGCACGCGGGTTCGGCCGTGGGTCGCGTCCGCCGACGGGGGTGTCATGGCCGCCGACATCGTCCCGGTTCATCCGGCCCCGGATGTGCCGCGTCCGGTCGCGCTCGACTGGCCCGGGCCGCGTCCGTCCGGCGGCACCAAGCGCAGCGCGAAGCAAACAGCCGGCCGCAGTCCGGCGGACACGAGCAGCGCGGCGAAGGCGCCCGCGCGGCAGCCGTCGCGGACCGAGCGTGAGGGCGAAGCGGCCGCGGCCCAGTCGCTGGCGGCGGCGATTCGGGCCGACGCGCAGACGTTCGAGCGCCTGGCCGCCGCCCTTGCCGCCGACGGCGCTTCCGACACCGAGGGCAACGGCGCAGGCACCGGGACGCCGCGGCATGACGGGGACGCTGTGCGCGGTCCGTACGGACCGCGCAACGATGACGAGTCCGGCGCCGACGCCGTCAAGGGCGCCGTTAGCCGTCGCGCTTCCCCGGCGCGCGCCGTTGACGGCAGCGAGCCACCGTCGGGCGCAGGTGGCGCGGCCGCGCCACAAGGGGTTCGCCCGCGTGCCGCAGGAGGCGCCGAGTCAGCGAAGCCGCCGCGCAAGACGGCGGGCGATTCGCCGCTGCCGGACCGCGAGCCGAGCGACGCGTTTCCCAAGAATGCCCTTGACGCGATGCGTCGCGCGAGGCGATTAATAAAGGAAGCGGACCGGCGGCTGCGCGAGGGAGAGGTCGCGGACGCGTTTCTCGGCCGCATGGGAGTCGGAAACGCCGAGTTTCGGCGGTTCGTCGTCGCGTGGCAGCAGAAGTTCGAGGCGGCGACCTCCGGTCCAACAGTCACGCCTCGGCCGCGCGAGGTGCGCTCCGCCGCCGGCAAGAAAGAAGGCGATGTGCTTCGCCCGGCCGGCGGGAGCGAGGCCGCGCCGATCGTCGGCCCGGTGGACCTGGGGCCCGACGGCCGCAAGGGGTCGGTCCAGGGCACGGCGTCGTGGGTCAGTCCGCGTCTGCGGCCGGCCGTGACGGCCTATTTCAGGGCGCTTGACCGGCTGACGGCCGAACCGAGCGAGAAGGATCCGCCGAAATGAAGCCCGATGCGCAGCGCCGCGAGGGCCTCGATGTCCTGGGCCGCGAAGCGGACCGCATCGTCAACCTCATCCTCCATACCAGCCTGCCCCGCGTGGACATCCGGATCGAGATCGAGAACTTCCGCGAGGCGTGCCTGCGCCGCTATCCGGACGGCGCCGACCTGTTCGAGATGATCTACGCGAGCCGGTTCCGACGCATCCTGGAGCAGTGGGGCAACGACCGGCCCGACGCCGACGATGCGGTGACCCAGTCGGCGTGGGATGAGTAGCAGCGCCCCTTCGAGCCGGGAGCGGTAGGTCGCGGTAACTTGCCGTGCCGTGGCACGTGCCAAGGTGCGGAACGTACCCCGCCGCTCCCGCGGCGGGCTCGGACTTACCCCAGGTGCTGCGAGAGCAGCGACTGCTCGGCCTGCTTGGTCCATCGACCGTCGGGCGTGAGGTCCTCGACGGGCGTGAGCGGCATCTCGATCTGCGGGTACACGACGATGCGGCCCGGGTAGGTGCCCTCGTGCGTGTGGTGTACGGCGTCCTTGATGGCGTCGATGCCGCCGATGCAGGCGACGGAGTTGTTGGGGTCGATCTTGCCGGCGGCGGCGGCGTCGAGGGCGCGGCGGAGGGCACAGATCGGCGACCCGCTCGTCGCCACGAACGTCCACTGGCCGTAGTGCATGTCGTTGAGGTTGAACCGCATCCAGGCCTCCTCGCGGCTCTCGAACCCGGCGAACATGTTGAGGTAGCCGTTCTTGGCGAGGTACTCCAGGGCCGCCTCGGCCGCCTTTGCAACGGGGGCGAGGATCAGGATGTCGTCGGCGCCGCCCTTGGCGAGGTACTTGTCGATGGACTCTTTCGTCAGGTCCACGATGGCCAGTTCCACGCCCTTTTCCTCGGCGAGCGGGCTGAGGCTGCGCCGGACTTTCTCGATGCGATCGGCCTTTATCTCGCTGACGATGATGCGTGCGGCCCCGTCCTGGATGCCCTTCTCGATGTGCATGAGTCCGAGCGGCCCGGCGCCGACGTACCACGCCGTGCCGCCCGGTTTAACGCTCTGCGTCTCGCGGTGGTGGGTGTAGGCGTGATAGACGCAGGCCCACGGTTCGGCCAGGGCGGCCTGGGCGTAGCCGAGGGCCGGATCGATCGGCAGCAGGTATCCGCCGCCGTAGATCTCCGGGCCGATGGTCTGGACCTGCTGGTCGGCGCCGCGGAGTTTGTAGCCGTAGGCGATGTTCCGGCCGTCGATGTAGATCTCGGCCTGTACGGCGTAGCGCTCGCCCACGTGGTAGGTGTCTGCGAGGTCTTTGCCGACCTTGACGACGGTCATCGAGACCTCGTGGCCGGGGACGGTGGGCTCGGCGGCCAGGTCGCGTCCGCGCATGCGGGCGTGGCCCGCGCCCTGGGAGATCATCTTCCAGTCGCTGGCGCAGATGCCGACGGCGTCGATGCGCGCCAGGAGTTGGTCGTCGGCCGGTTCGGGCACCGGCATCGCTTCGAGTGTGAGGTTCTCCAGGCCGGCCCCGTAGAGGTTCCACGTGCGGCTGGTCCGGGGGATCCGGTACGAGCCGGTGACGTTACGGTAGTCGTCCAGGCAAGCCATAGCGGCAATCCTTTTTTCGCTAATAGGTGAACGGTTACGCGCCGGGCAAGCCCGGCGGCTAACTCACAGGCGTTGTCGGGCGCTCGTCTTGCCCGTTGTCGGTCTCGGGTTCGTCGGCCCGGTCGTCGGCCGGTTCTTCTTCGACGACATCTTCCTCCCACTCGTCCTCGAGGGGGTCGCTGTCGTAATGTGCCCATCGGATTTTCGGTCGGCCCATGGCGTCGGGTTCGCGCGGTTCGGGCTTGTCCCTGGCCTTGGAGATGATGACTCGCGGGGGTCCGGAGCGCGGGCGGCGTTCGGGCCGGCCGCGCGAC
>JAUVZF010000040.1 GCA_030602705.1 Planctomycetota bacterium | reverse complement strand
CGAGCGCAGGCGGTTGTAGCGCCGGGCTTTATGCCCGGCGGCCGTTGGCGGCGGCGCCGGCCAGGATGCGCCGGGGATAAACCCCGGCGCTACGGCCAAGCCGCAGGAAATCGTCCCATGCCAGAAATCGTTGCCACGCCCTGTAACCGCGCGGCCGCCAATTCCGCTGGACTTGTCGCGGTTTGCAGTGTATAGTAGTGGTGTTGTTCCTGCCCGGACGTTCGGTTTGACGGGCGGCTGAGAGGGACGGCGACCGGCTGCGGAGGCCGGCGCCGGGACGCGGAGCCACGCCGGCTTCGCGCCCGATTAGGCGGGGCAAGGCCCCGTCTTGTGATGGAACTCGGGCGGTGCGCCTCACCGGCCATCGTCCACGGATGAAGGAGCCGCCCCATGCCTGATCGCAACGGTGCGCATATCCTCCTGGAAGCCCTGAAGGCCGAAGGTGTTGACACGGTTTTCGGCGTCCCCGGCGGGGCGGTCATTCCCCTTCTCGACGCCTTCTACGACGATGAGGACCTGCGGTTCATCCTCATGCGGCACGAGCAGGGCGCCGGGCATGCGGCCGACGGGTACGCCCGGGCCAGCGGCAAGGTCGGCGTCTGCCTTGCCACCTCCGGGCCCGGGGCCACGAACCTCGTGACGGCACTGGCGACCGCGAATTTCGATTCGGTGCCGATGGTGGCCATCACGGGCCAGGTCAAGACGCACCTGATCGGCAACGACGCGTTTCAGGAGGCCGACATCACGGGCATCGTTCGCCCCTGCACCAAGCACACGTACCTTGTGAGGGACGTGACCCGGCTGGGCGAATACTTGCGAGCGGCGTTTCACATTGCCCGCACCGGCCGGCCGGGGCCGGTCCTCGTGGACATCCCCGTGGACGTGGCCGTTGCGAAGACCGGTGCGCCGCTTCCGGACGGCGTGGACATTCCCGGCTACAAGCCCGTCTACAAAGGCAACCGGCGCCAGATCAAACGGGCTGCTCAGGCGATCAACGCGGCCGAGAGGCCGCTCCTCTATGTCGGCGGCGGCGTCGTCATCTCGGAGGCGTCGGACCTGCTGCACGAGGTGGCCGTCAAGGGCAACATTCCCGTCACGACGACGCTCATGGCCCTGGGGGCGTTTCCGGAGGACCATCCCCTCTCGCTCAAGATGCTCGGCATGCACGGGACGGCGTACGCCAACTACGCGGTCCAGGAGGCCGACCTGCTGATAGCCGTGGGGGCGCGGTTCGACGATCGGATTACCGGCGACGTCACAAACTTCGCCCCGAACGCCACAATCCTGCACATCGACATCGACCCGGCATCGATCTCGAAGAACATCCGTGTGGACATCCCGGTCGTGGGCGACGCCTCCGACGTCCTGGCGGGGCTGCTGTCGCTCATGGAGCATCGCGACCGCAAGGTGTGGCTCGAACAGATTCAGGCGTGGAAGACCGAGTACCCGCTTGCCTACAAGGGCGACGGTCTGAAGCCCCAGTACGTGGTCGAGCAGATATGCGAGGCATCCCGGGGCGAGGCCATCGTCTGCACCGAGGTCGGCCAGAACCAGATGTGGGCGGCCCAGTGGTACACGCACACGCGGCCGCGGCACTTCATCTCCTCCGGCGGGCTCGGAACCATGGGATACGGCTTCCCCGCCGCCATCGGCGCGCAGGTTGGCCGGCCCGACGCCATCGTCGTCGACGTGGCCGGCGACGGGTCGATCCAGATGAACATCCAGGAACTCGCCCCGGCGGTCCACGAGAAGATCCCCGTCAAGGTCTGTATCCTCAACAACGGGTACCTGGGCATGGTGCGCCAGTGGCAGGAACTGTTCTACGACCGGCGCTACTCCGCAACGCGACTGTTGGGGAACCCCGACTTCGTCGCCGTGGCCGAGGCGTACGGGGCCAGCGGCGTGCGGGTGACCAGGCCCGAGGAGGTCCGCCCGGCGCTGGACAGAGCCTTCGCTGACCGCGAGGTCTGGGTTCTCGACTTTGCGATCGAGCCGGAGGAAAACGTCTTTCCGATGGTCCCCGCCGGCGAAGCCATCGACCGGATGATCGGCGGAATGGCGTAAGAATTGCGGATTTCGGATTTCGGACTTGTCCTCCGAAGCCTTGGCGAGGGAGGATTGCGAATTGGCGCGGCGGTGCCTTTCCGCTTGCCGCGCCTGACGGACAGGGATAGAATCGCGGATTGCCGGACAGTCGGAGGTTGTTAATATGCGTCACGTCATTAGTGCTATCGTGGAGAACAAGCCGGGCGTCCTGGCCCACATTGCGGGGCTCTTCGCCGGGCGGGGGTTCAATATCGACAGCCTCGCTGTCGGCGAGACCGAGGACCCGATGCGCAGCCGCATGACGGTCGTGGCGCGCGGCGACGATGCGGTCCTGGAACAGATCCGCAAGCAACTCGGCAAGATCATCGACGTCATCAAGGTGGTGGATTTCTCCGGCGCCGACACCGTCGAGCGCGACCTGATGCTTATCAAAGTGGCCGCCAGCCCCGACCGCCGCGGTGAGGTCTTCGAGATCGTCGAGGTCTTCCGAGGCAAGGTCGTCGATATCGGGCCGAAACATCTGACGCTCGAGGTCTCGGGCCCCGAGAAGAAAATCGAGGCGTTCATCGACCTGGTGAAGCCTTACGGGGTCAAGGAACTCGTCCGGACCGGCCGCATCGCACTGGCCCGCGGCGCGTAGGGGCGTCGACCGAGCCCGCCGCGGGAGTACGTAGCATGTAGGCCGGGGCGTGCCCCGGCGCATGGGGCATGTTGCCGGGACGTGCCCCGGCCTATATGGTGGCGCGGTGGGTCAGGAGACCCACCGCGCTGAGCCTCTGCAAGGACGCCACGCAAGGAGACAGTCATGGCCAAAGTGTATCACGACGACGACGTTGACATGGAGCCGATCCTCGCCAAGACGGTCGGCATCGTCGGCTACGGCAGCCAGGGCCACGCCCAGGCGCAGAACCTGCGCGACTCCGGCGTCGGCGTCCTCGTGGCTGAGGTCGAGGGCACCGACAACTACCAACTGGCCGTCGACCACGGTTTCGAGCCTATGACGGCCGCCGAGGTCACCCGGCAGGCCGACCTTATCCAGATCCTCATCCCCGACGAGATCCAGGGCGGGGTCTACGAGAAGGAGATCGCCCCGAACCTGACGGCCGGCAAGGCGCTGGGGTTCAGCCACGGCTTCAACATCCATTTCCGCGAGATCGTGCCGCCCGGGGACGTCGACGTGATTATGGTGGCGCCGAAAGGCCCCGGCCACACGGTTCGCGGCGAGTTCGTCGATGGCGGCGGCGTGCCGATGCTGTTTGCCGTCCAGCAGGATGCTTCCGGCACGGCGCGCGCCGTGGCGATGGCCTACGCCAAGGCCATCGGCGGCGCCCGGGCCGGCATCCTCGAAACCACCTTCGCCGAGGAGACCGAGACCGACCTGTTCGGCGAGCAGGTGGTCCTGTGCGGCGGTGTGACCAGCCTCATCAAGGCCGCCTTCGAGACGCTCGTGGCGGCCGGGTACCAGCCGGAACTCGCCTACTTCGAGGTCATGCACGAACTGAACCTGATCGTGCGGCTGCTTGTCCAGGGCGGCCTGTCGTACATGTGGTACTCGGTGTCGAACACGGCCGAGTACGGCGGCCTGACGCGCGGCGACGTGCTGATCGATCAGGGAGTACGCGAGCGGATGCAGAAGATCCTCGCCGACATTCAGGACGGCTCGTTCGCCAACGAGTGGGTCGAGGAGTGCAAGGCGGGCGGCAAGAAGTTCAAGCAACTCGAGGCCACCGAACGCGCCCACCAGGTCGAGACCGTCGGCAGAGAGATCCGGCGCCTGATGCCGTTCATCGACGCGAAGGAGGTCTAAGCGGTCTGACATAAGTCTTGCGCGGTGGTTCTCCGCAACCACCGCGCTTTGGATGCCACTGTCGCGGCCCGTACGGGCCGCGCGAAGCGCGGCCGAAACCTAAGGAGGTGTCCGATGGACGGATCCGAAAAGACGCGTGACCTGGCTCGCCATGTGGGGGCGGCGGCCCGGGCAGGATGGTGGTGCCTGCTGATCTGCTGGCTCTTCATCGCCCTGCAAGGCGTTCTCTACATGATTTTCACGGGCAACGAGTCGCTGATTGAGTGGGTGGGTTCCATGTGGCGTGTCCCCACGGAGCAGGTCCGGGAGGTCTGGTTCTGGTTCATCTCTGCGATGAAGTTCTTCCTCTTCCTGGGGGCCGCCGGCTGTATTTTCTTGTCGCTGTGGGCCCGGCGTCTTCGCCGGAGCATCTGAGCAGCGCGACGGACTCGAACAGCAACTCCACGGCAAAGGCCGCCGCGCAGGGTTCAGGGCTTGTCGTCCACCTTCTCGCGCTGGATCCGTGTCAGGGCCTCCGACACGTCTTCGGCGAACACGAAGATGGTGTCGAGGCCGGTGACCAGCAACATACTCCAGACGCGGTCCTGCAGCGAGCACAGCAGGAGTTTGCGGCCGGCTACGATCATGCGCTTCCGCAGGCGCAGCAGTTTGGAGATGCCGCTCGACGTCAGGAGCGCGAGGTCCGAGAAGTCGAGCACAACGTCGCGGTCCGTCTCGTCGAGGCGCACGTTTACCTCGGCCATTTCTTCCGACAGCACCGGATCGTCGGTCAGTTTGACGACCAGCGTGTCTTCGTTCCACTGCTGTACGGCCATTGGCGTTCCTTCCTGCCGGCCCCCGTTTATCGGCAGCGGAGTATTGCCGCGTCCGGCACGCCCGCCGCCTTGCGCGCCGCTGCCACGTCGTCCAGAAATCGCCATGCGTCCCGTCCGTAGCCGGCCGTCGGCGCCAGACCCGGAACGAGCGACTGGAAGTAACCGTTCAGTTGACGCATGTGGAGTTCCCGGACGTACTTGGCAGCCATCGACGCCAGGGCCGTGAACAGACTCCACGTTTCGCACCGTGTGCGGACCGTCAGGTGCACCGGGGCCGCCGAACCGCCGCCATGAAGGCGGTAGCGGCTGACGGCCCGTGCTTCCTCGAGCGTTTCGACTCGCGTCATCGGAAAGGCGGCGGTCAACAGGCCCGCGTAGTATCGCCGCCCGCCGTGGCGATCCATCGTCACGTGGATGGGCTGGTGCGGCCATCGGGTCCGGAGGTCGGTCAGGATGTCGGCCGTAAGAGCGAACAGCGCCGACGCCTTGTTCCGAGTGGTTTGGACCAGGCGATTGAACCGCGCGGGCGCGGCGACGTTGACCCACAGTCCGGCCGCAGCAGCGCCGAGCCTTGCGAGTCCACCAGCCAGATGCTCGGCCGCCGTCCTGATCTCCTCGGTCTGCGTCGCCGCCGGCAGGGCCAGCCGCTTAGGGCTGTCCCACGGCCGCGGCGCGGCACGCCCGGCCTCGTCCGCCCCGGAGGAAACGGCGGTCACGGCGAGAAACTCCGCCAGCGACGAAGGTCTGGTATCCATCGCCGCAAGGAACCCGAGGACGGCCCGTTCGAGGGTCGCGATGTCGCCACCGCCGTACGCCACTTTGGAGTCGCAGATGACGACGCGCGAACTCGTGCCGGACGGCCGCTTGCGGACGTGCCCGCGCAGGGCTCCCCACAGGTTCGGGTCGCCGGCGGCGTCGCCGGGGAACTTGCCGGCGGCCGCCGCTACGACGAGCGGGCCGAGGTGCGGACCGTACCCCGCCTCGTCGATTCCGACCAGGATCGCCATGTGGCCTCACCCCTCGCGCTCGACCGGGAACAACTTTCCCCCGGCGGTGCGACTGCCGGTGATTCTACTGCATTGCGTTCACGTCGGCAAGGCCCGTTCCGGGGCGTGTGGTGTGGCAAGTTTTTCTGGCGAGCGCAGGCGGTTGTAGCGCCGGGCTTTATGCCCGGCGGCCGTTGGCGCCGCCGGCCAGGATGCGCCGGGGATAAACCCCGGCGCTACGGCCAAGCCGCAGGAAATCGTCCCATGCCAGAAATCGTTTCCACACCCGGGGCGTGTGGCGCGCCGATTTTCTTCGACACCCGGCCGCCGGTTTGCGAGAATTGCGCCACGGCCGACGGGAGGAAGGGCTGATGAGCGACTGGCCGTTGCGGCTGATGAGTTTCGGCGGGCTGCTGGTGATGCTCGCCATCGCGTTTGCCTTGAGCGAGAACCGGCGCCGGATCAGCCTGCGCGTCGTCCTGACGGGCCTCGGGCTGCAACTCGTCCTGGCGGTTGTGATCTTTCTGACGAGAATCGGCAGCGCCTTGTTCACGGCGACCGACAGGGCCTTTGCGTTCTTCCTGGCGGCCAGCAACGAGGGGGCGGGGTTCCTGTTCGGCGGCCTGACGACCGATACGATCCTCGATGCGACTGACCCTGCCAATGAGACGGTGACTCTGCTGAAGGTCCATGCCACGCTCGCCTTTCACGTCTTACCGTTGGTCATCTTCTTCGCGGCACTGGCGGGCATTCTTCACCACTTCGGCATCACACAGTTGGTCGTCCGGGCCATGGCGCGCCTCATGCAGAAGGTCATGAACATCTCGGGCGCCGAGAGCCTGGCGTCGGCGCTGTTCGTCTTCTTCGGCATCGAGTCCACGACGGCCATTGGCCACTACATCCGCCGCATGACGCGCTCGGAACTCTTCACCCTTATGACCGCCTTCATGGCGACGATTGCCGGCACGGTCATGGGGGCGTACGTGTCGTTCGGCGCCTCGCCGGGCCATCTGCTGACGGCCAGCCTGATGAGCGCGCCGGCGGCCATCGTCATCGCCAAGATGCTGATTCCGGAGACCGAACAGCCGCTGACTCGCGGCCGCGTCCGGTTCGACCCGCCGCGCGAGTCGGTCAACGTCATCGACGCCGCCGCAAACGGGGCGGGGCAGGGGCTCAGGCTGGCGGTTACGATCGGGGCGATGCTGATCGCCTTCGTCGGGCTCATCCATCTGGTGAACCTGATCCTTGGCGCGGCCTCCGGCCTGTGGCTGGACGAATCGCTGACGCTCCAGGGCCTCCTGGGATGGGCGTTCAGTCCGGTGGCATTCGTCATGGGCGTGCCGTGGGAGGATGCCTACGAGGTCGGCCAACTGCTGGGCACGAAGACGATCCTGAACGAGTTCCTGGCGTACGAGCAGATGCAGCCGCTGGTCGCGGAGGGGGTTATCGGAAAGCGGTCGGTCACCATCGCGACCTATGCCCTGTGCGGCTTTGCCAATTTCGGGTCGGTGGCGATCCTGGTAGGCGGCCTGGGGATGATTGACCGCGACCGCAAGGGGCTGTTTGCGCGGCTGGGGATATGGGCCTTGGTGTCGGGCACGCTGGCGGCGTTCATGACGGCCTGCTACGCGGGGATGCTGGCGTAGGCGCAGATTTGCCGCGCGGCGGGTCTCCCGACCTGCCGCGCTTCACTCGGACCAATAACGCGGCGCAGGCGATTGCAGGCCGGCGCCGGTTGCGGTATGTAATGCAGGTCCGGCCGTGCGGGAGTGGCGGAACTGGCAGACGCGCAAGGTTTAGGTCCTTGTGCCCTTCGGGGCCTGGGGGTTCGAATCCCCCCTCCCGCACCAAGCCACCGCGTCAGAGACGGGTGGAAGAGAGACAGCGTTTGACCCTGCTTGTCAGCGGCGGTCGCAGGTGCCTACGGCCCCACGGGGCGCGCGGAGCGTTTCCTGAGCCACTCCTGCGGCACGGGAATCCTCACGAGCGTGTCCTCCGGCAGATAAATGTAGGCGCCGGGGTGCTGGTCCTTGTACCGGGCGGCCAATTCGGGGTTGGCCTCCAGGAGGACCTCGCGGGGAGCCAGGGGTCCCAGGTAGAACTGCGCCACGTCCTTCAGGCGCACGCCTTTCTGCGATTGGTGGAACAACTCGATGGAATCGCTGACGAGTTTCCCATCGCCATACTTGCACGTATGGATTATAGTTTCCCGGATGATTGCGAGGGCGCCTTCGCCGTGCCAGTGCGCCTCAGCCACGTAGAGCCCACCTCGCCGGGCGCTCCAGATCTTGGTGTACCGAGACACTCTGTGCGTCAGCGTCCGGGTGTTGGCGTCGTAGGCAAAATGATCCTCGCTCAAGCCGATGTCATAAGACAAATGTCGGGTAGCATACGTCACGCGGCCGCTGGCTCGCAGGAGGACCGACGCGCCGCCCTTCGCCAGCCGGAGGACCGCCGACCTGAAGTGGCAGCAGGACGCGTTGCCGCCAATATACTTCTCCCGCCAGACGAGCAGCGCCAAGTCCGGCGCGCCCTTGAGCCAACCCACCTGGGCGCTGGCCTCGTCCACGCCGCCCCCCCCGCGCACGCGACCTTCACGGTCCGGGCCGGCGACGTGGTAGTTGCCCAAGCGGATGCGGCCGAACCCCTCCAGCAGCACGTCCACCTCGTAGATGCGGAGCGACCTGTCCGGGGTGCTCCTTGCACGGCTGGTCTTTTCATCGAGCACCTTCTCGACGGAAAAGGTCGGCGCGGCGCGGTCCGGGTCGATGTCGCCCATCTCGGCCAGGACGGGCTTGAAATCGTTGGCGCGGACCTGCGGGCAAACGGACACCAGGACGACGATCGCGGCCAGATAGACGGCGGTCTTCATGTTCGGCCCTCCCTCAAGGCGTGCGGCCCGCTGCGGCGGCTCAGGTCCGCAACTGCCCTTCGCCGGTGACGATCCACTTGTAGGTGGTCAGGTCGCGGCATCCCATCGGTCCGCGGGCGTGGAGTTTGTCGGTTGAGATGCCCACCTCGGCGCCCAGGCCGTACTCGCCGCCGTCCGAGAAGCGGGTCGTCGTGTTGATCATCACGCTGGAGGAGTCCACGCCCTGGACGAACCGCCGGATCCGCCGGACGTCTTCCGAGACGATCGCGTCGGTGTGGGCCGACCCGTATCGGGCGATGTGGTCGATGGCGTCCTGAACGTGCTCGACGACGCGAACCGCCAGCACGAGGTCCAGGTACTCGGCGTACCAGTCCTCGTCGGTGGCGGGTTTGGCGTCGGGCCAGATGCGGCGTGTCTCGTCGCAGCCGCGCAACGCCACCCCGGCTTGCGACAGTCGGCGGCAGATGCGCGGCAGGAAACGGGCCGCCACGTGTTTGTGGACGAGCATCGTTTCCATGGCGTTGCAGACGCCCGGCCGCTGGACCTTCGCGTTGAAACAGATGGCCTCGGCCATGTCGAGGTCGGCCAAGTCATCGACGTAGACGTGGCAGACGCCCTTGTAGTGCTTGATGACGGGGATGGTGGACCCCTCGGCGACCGCGCGGATGAGCGATTCGCCGCCGCGCGGCACGACGACGTCGATGTTCTCGTCTTGGCGGAGGAGGGCGGCCAGCAGGTCGCGGTCGCTGGTTTCGATCATCAGGACGGCGTCGGCCGGCAGGCCCTGGCTCGCGACGGCTTCCGCCAGCAGGCGGTGGATTGCCAGGTTCGAGCGCAGCGCCTCCTTGCCGCCGCGCAGGATGGACGCGTTGCCGCTCTTCAGGCACAGCGCCGCCACGTCGCTCGTCACGTTCGGCCGCGACTCGTAGATGATGAACACGACGCCGAGCGGCACGCGGACGCGCTCGATGCGCAGGCCGTTCGGACGGACGTAGCCTTCGAGAATCTCGCCGACGGGGTCCTGAAGGTCGGCGATCTCGTCCATGCTGCGGGCCATCTTCTCGATCCGCTCGTCGGTCAGTGTCAGGCGGTCGATCATGGCGGCCGCGAGGCCGGCCTGGTTGGCGGCGGCGAGGTCGGCGGCGTTTTCCTTCCGGATGGTCTTGGCCCCCGCGCGAAGGTTTTCGGCCATGGCCCGCAGCGCCGCGTTCTTGGCGCCGGCGCCGGCGGCGGCCAGTTGTCTGGCGGCTGTGCGTGCGCGGCGGCCGAGGGTCCGGGCCTCCTGCGACCAGTCCTTCGGGGACATGAACGCGTCTCCTCACGGGGCGGGCGGCTTCGCGTTGTGTTTCTCGAGGTTGAAGTTGACGGTGGGCAGCGGCTTGACCAGTTTGACGCCGGGCGGCAGGCCGAGCACAACGGGCTCGCGCGGCAGCCACGAGCCCGGGTTGGGCTTGTCGTCCGCCGTCAGGACGAGTTGGACGCGAATATCCTGCGCTTTGAGGCGTTCAACGGCCGGTGTGGGCCCTTCGACCTCCAACTCGACCCATCGGTCCGCCTCGGGCTGAAAGACGATGCGGTACCGGTTCAGCATTTCGGACGGAGCCGAGATAAGAATCGGCAGCCGCCCGAACCCCTTCTTGGTGACCGCAGATTCCAGCGTTGCCCTGACCGTGACGGTGGGCGGGTCGAACGTTGCGTCGATGCCGTCGGGCCCGCCCAGTTTCGGATCGAGCAGCACGGGTTCCTTCAGTTGCATGTCTTCGGGAAGGGTGGTGACTTCGACGTTGGCGACGGCGAATCGCCGGCCCTCCGGCAGTTTGGCGAGGTCGGCTGCCGCGACGCGCGCCGTGACCTTGGCCGGCTCCGCATGAGGGTTCTTGGCCACAGCCCCGGTCACCTGGACCTTCACGTCAACCTCTTTGACGGTGACGAGGCGGCTGGCGTTGGCATAGATCTTGCCGTCGAAAGTTGCCCCGTGCTGGTCCCGGATTTCGGTGACGGCGATGCGCCGACCGGTCCAGTGCCGGAACCCCTCGCGTGCGGGAAGGACCAGCGGATTGGTCTTCAGTTCCGCTTCGGCCAGGTTAAAGCGGCAGACCCTGTCTTTGAGCGAGGCGTTGAGGCTCTCGAGTTCTCCTTTGGGGCCTTCGTATTTCACCGTCAACTGTTTCGGGTTGATGTCGCGGATCTGGAAGTCCGGCGGTCCGTTGATCACGACGGGCACGAGGTCTTCGCCCTCGCCCGTCTGCTCCAGGTCGGTCCAGACCCAGACGGCGATCGTCAGGACGGCGACGGCCAGAAATGTGCGTATGCGTTCGCTCATGAGGCGGCTGCGTCTGTCGGTTTTTCAGGTTCAATGGGTTCCGGCGTTTCGTCGGCGGCGAGCGCGTGTTCGGTCAGTGTGGCCTCTGCGCCGCGCAGGAGTTCGGTCAGTCGCTCTTTGAGCCGGTCGGGCGTGATGGCCGATTCCAGTTTGCCGCCTTCGGCCAGCGAGATGCTGCCCGACTCTTCGCTGACGACAACGATGGCGGCATCGGTTTCCTCCGAGAGTCCCACCGCTGCGCGGTGCCGCGTTCCAAGGTGTGGATCGAGGATCGCATGGCGCGAGAGCGGAAACTCGCACCCGGCGGCGGCGATCCGACCGCCCCGAATCACCACGCCCATGTCGTGCAGCGGCGAGCCGGGCCAGAAGATCGTCGTCAGCAGTTCGCTCGTCAGTGCGGCGTCCAGACGGGTGCCCGTCTCTATGAGGGCCCCGAGACGGGTTTCGCGTTCCACGGCGAAGATGGCGCCGACACGGTTGCGGCTGAGGGTAGCGGCCGCTCGGGCGATCTGGTCCACGAAGGCCGAGGCGCCTTCCTTCAGGAAGAAGCGAAAGAGCGGATTCTCGCCCAACCGCATCAGGCTGCGGCGAAGTTCCGGCTGGAACACGATCGCCGCCAGGAATGCCATAGCGGGCACGAGAAGACGGTAAAGGTCTCTCAGACGTTCCATGTGCAGGTAGTCCGACAGCAGACGCAAGAACACGAAACTCGTCACGAGCAGGAAGATAAACCCGCGGACCACGCGGGCGCCGCGCGTGCCCCTCAAGCCGCGGTAAATCAGGTAAATAAGCAGCGCGATGACGCCGAACTCAATCGCGTCCGTCCACCGGAACGTCTCGTAGGTCCGCCCGAGGTAGTTCAGGATTTCGGTCATGACGCGTTCTCGTCAACCTGGGTGATGGCGGTCGCGACGGCGAGGGCCTGACGTACCTCGCCCACGTCGTGGACGCGAAGCACGAGCGCGCCGGCCGCCACGGCCAGGCTGCACGCGGCGGCGGTCCCGTACACCCGCTCCGACGGCGTTTCGACGTCGGCCAACTTGCCGATGAAACGTTTGCGGCTGGGGCCGACCAGGACGGGCGCGCCGAGCGTCCGCAACTGACCGAGGCGCGCCAGGATCTCAAGGTTATGCCGAACCGTTTTGCCGAAGCCGATGCCGGGGTCGATGATGATGCCGTCCTCAGGCACGCCGGCGTCTGCGGCTATCTGCATTCCCCTTCGCAGGTAGCGGCAGATGTCGGCCATCAGGTGGTCGTAGTGCGGGTGGTCCTGCATCGAGCGCGGTTCGCCGAGCATGTGCATGATGACGACTCCGGCGCCGGTTTCGGCGACCGCTGCGGCCATGCCGGGGTCGCCCTGGAGGCCGGTGACGTCGTTGACGAGGCATGCCCCGGCAGCGACCGCTTCGCGGGCCACGCGCGCGTGGCGCGTGTCGATGCTGACGGGGACGTCTATCCGCGAGGCGAGCGTCTCGACGACCGGCAGAACGCGGGCGAGTTCCTCTTGCTCCGTGACCGGGTTGCTCCCCGGGCGGGTGGACTCGCCGCCCACGTCGATGATGTCGGCGCCTTCTTCGACGAGCCTGTCGGCACGGGCGACGGCGCTGCTCGACTCCAGCCATTTGCCGCCGTCGCTGAAACTGTCGGGCGTCACGTTCAGGATCCCCATGACGGCCGGCTCGGGACCCACGGTCAACCGGCGTGCCCCCATGCGTATCTCGAAGCGGGTGCGGGCATGGTTGTCCAGAGCGCGTCGGACCTCATCGCGGACGGCCGCCGCCTCGGGCGCAGCGTCGGCGGAGCGCGCGAGGAGGGTCTGGAATTGGCTCCGCGAACCGATGAGGACGATATCGACCTTGGCCGGCCCGGATGCGGACGCGCGTTGCGGTGCGACCACGTCGCCGCCGGCCTCAAGCATCTCGGCTTGCAGAAGGCCGGCCTGCGCTGCGGAGAGGTTCTCCAGCGCCAGTGCGACCGTGTTGCTCCCGGGGAGCACGTATTCGGTGGCCGGCGCAGTGTGGGTGCGGCCGATTTCCTCGAGGATCGGCCTGACGTTCGCTGCCGCGATGACTCGGGCGTTCAGGCTCAGATGGGGCACGGCGCGGTTCCTCGCGCTGCTACGATGCCGTCGGCGCAGATTCGGACTCCGGTTGGTCGGGTTTGACGAGGCGGTCGGGCCCGATGACCTCCTTGACTTCATCGGCGGTCATGATCTCGCGTTTCAGCAGTTCCTCGGCGACGCGCTGAAGTGCCTCGCGGTTGTGCTCGAGGAGTTGCTTGGCCCGTGCATACTCATGGTTAATGATGCTTTGGATTTCCTCATCAATCTTACGTGCGGTCGCGTCGCTGTGTTCTCTGGGCCCGTAGATGTCGGATCCCCACGGGGGATGGTCTTCGGCCGGGGCGTAGCTGATGGGCCCGATGCGGTGGCTCATGCCCCAGTCGCAGACCATGCGGCGGGCCATTTGTGTGGCGCGGCGAATGTCGTCGGAGGCGCCGGAGGTGATATCGTCGCAGAACAGTTCCTCGGCGATGCGCCCGGCGAACGAGACGTCGATATGGGCGAGGCACTGGCGGAGGCTGACCGTGTAGCGGTCCTTCTCGGGCAGGAACATCGTCGCGCCCAGCATGATGCCGCGCGGAATGATGCTGACCTTGTGCAGCGGCTCGGAGTGCGGTTCGGTGAGCAGCGACATAAGGACGTGGCCGGCTTCGTGGTAGGCGCTGAGTCGGCGGTCGGCTTCGTCGAGTGCGCGGCTGCGTTTGGTGCGTCCCCAGCGGGTCTTGTCGCGGGCCTCTTCGAGGTCATCCTGCTGGACGGCGGTTTTGTCGAGCATGACGGCACGGATGGCGGCCTCGTTGACGATGGCGGCCAGGTCGGCCCCGCTGAAGCCGGGGGTTCCGCGAGCCACGACTGAGAGGTTTACGGCGGGGTCCATCTTGACGTCCTTGATGTGGACTTTGAGGATTGCCTCGCGTTCGTGGACGTCGGGCAGATGGACGATGACCTCGCGGTCGAACCGGCCGGGTCGGCGAAGGGCCGGGTCGAGGATGTCGGGCCGGTTCGTGGCACCGATCACAATGACGTGCTCGTTGGTCTCGAAGCCGTCCATCTCGACGAGGATGGCATTAAGGGTTTGGGAGGTTTCCTGCCCGCCGCCCGACGGGAAGTCGCCGGTTCGTCGCCGGCCGACGGCGTCGATCTCGTCGAGGAAAATGATGCAGGGGCTCGATTCCTTGGCGGTCCGGAAGAGGTCGCGGACGCGGCTGGCGCCGACGCCGACGAACATCTCGACGAAGTCCGACCCGCTGATGGAGAAGAACGGGACGTTGGCCTCGCCCGCGATGGCCTTGGCCAGGAGCGTCTTTCCGGTGCCGGGCGGGCCGACCAGCATTACGCCGCGCGGCATCCGGCCGCCCAGGGCGCGGAACCGCTCCGGCTCGCGCAGGAACTCGACGATCTCCTTGATTTCCTCTTTGGCGTCCTCAATGCCGGCCACGTCGTCGAAGGTGACCTTAACGTGTTCCTTCTTGGCGAGGCGTGCGCGGCTGCGTCCGAAACTGAGGACACCCCCCGGGCCGGAGGCCGATCGCATCTGCCGCGAGATGAAGAACCAGATGATTATGACCACCAGCAGCAGCGGCAAGGCGCTGGCGAGGAACGTCTGCCAGAACATGGGATCGGCGGGGACGAAACTGCGGTTTTTCTCGTCGCGGAAGAGGGCCCGCAAGTTCTCGTTCTTGGTCAGTCGGTCGTTGAAACCGGCCACTTCGCCGTCATGGAGATGGACGGTGAACTCCTCGCTGGCGAACTCGTTCAGCCACTCGCCGGGCTTGATCTGGCCGTGCAGGACGTTGCCCTGGATCCAAAGGGATTGCAGGGCGTCGGGCTTTGCCAGAAGGCGCTCCAGGTCGTCCCGCGAGAACTCGGTGTCGTCGGACCATCCCCTGGTGATCACCCAGACCGCGAGCACCACCAGTCCGATGACAAGTACCCATGCCAGCACGCCGCGAAGGCGCGGGGTGGGCGGCTGACCCTCGGGCTTGTCCTGTTTTTCATCGAACTCGTTGCGGCTCATTGTACGCTTTTCTGCACCGGCGGTTGCCTTGTGGCGGCGCGTTGCGGTGGGCGGCCGCCAAGGGAGATTACCAGTCCTTTTCCATAGCCTCGACAATGCGTTCGGCGAGGCGGCGTGTGGCCTCGACGGTAGCGGAATCCGGTGTCTCGCCGACCGCGCCGGCGTAGGTGGCGGCCCCGGTTATGCGCTCGCGCCGCTTGAGGATCTCTCCCGTGCGCAGGTCTTTCCATTCGAACCAGCAGGTGATGGCGACCTGGAGGTCCTGCGGCTGGTCGGTGTCGGTATCTTCCGAGAGGACGGAGGTGCGCAGCCAGGAGATCTCGCCGCGCAGTTCGGTGTCGGCCCGCTTACGGTCGTGGACGACCTTGTAGGGCGTGCGGAGTTCGATGAACTTGACGACCTGGCGCGTCAAGCCGAACTCGAGTTCCCTGCGGAAGTCCTTCGACGAGAAAATGGGGACGGCCACCGTTTGCACGTCGCCGCGATGCAACGGCTGCATCGAATAGCCGCACCCCGCCGCCAGCACGGCAGCCGTACAGAGAACCAGCACCCTATCACGCACGGTGTTCACTTGGTTGGCTCCTGCTCGTCGGTCTCTTCGGCCGGGGTCTCCGGTTGTGCGGTTGCCTTCCGGCGGCCGGCGAACTCGGCCGGAGGCCCCATCTGCACTGGACCGGCCAGGAACGTCCCGGCCTTTGCGCTCCACGATGAGTCGGCGAATCGCTCTCGCAATCGCTCGGCGTAGAACGCCGCCGCCAGCGGCTGTCCGGCACGGCGGTATCGGGCGGCAACCTCGTAAAGCGACTGGGCCTGCAAGTCGCGCACCTGGACGAGCAGTTCCGGCACGCCCCGGCGTGCGGCCTCGTCCGGGAACTTCTTCCGATACTGCCGCAGCCGATCGTACGCCAGCCGCAACCCGGTTACATCATACCGCGGGCCTCTGCAATTTTCGATAGCGCATTTAGCGCGTTGGAGTTCCGCGTGAAGGATGGCGTCTCCGTTGGGATACTCGCGGCAGTACTTGTCGTAGTAATCCTCGGCCTCGGCCCATTTGTGCTTCGACCAGTAGTAGTTGGCGATTCGGAGGATGACGTCATCGGCCAAGTCGCCGGCCGGCTGGTGTTCGTAGACGCGGCGCAGGATCTCGATGGCCTCGTCCTCGCCCGACAGAACGGGTATGCCGAGGATGCGGCGGCGCACGGGGCCGAGGAACAACTCGGCGATCTCGATCTCTTTCAGCAGCGCGGTGCGGTAGTGGACGCTGCCGGCGTACTGGGTGATAAGGCTCTCGTATTGATTGTACGCCTTGTAATACTCCTTCCGATCGAAGAGGGACCCGGCCCGCAGCCACATGGCCTCTTCGCGGTGGGCCGACTCGGGGTAATCCTTGATGAGTTTCTTGAAGTCCTTTTCTGCCGAGCGACGGTTACCGGCGCTGAGCCGGTCTTCGGCCCGGCCGAAAAGGACCTTGTCGGCGTTCCGGTCCGCCTCGCGTTTCCACCACTGCCGCTTCCACCATGGCGTCTGGGCATCGGCCGGTTTTTTCGGTTCACTGGGCGTCGGGGCAGCAGGCCCGGCCTTGGGCGGCGCGGGCGTCCTGGGTTTCGGTGCGGGCGGCGGCGGCTCTTCCGGTTTCGGAGTCGGCGGAATCGGTTCCTTCGGCGGCCTGGGCGGCGTCTTGGCCGGCGGCGTCTTGATGGAAGGCAGGGGCGGCTCCGACGGGTCCACGTACATCCACCGGCCGTTGTGCCACACCCAGCCCGCCTGGACGGTAAGTGCGCAGCCCAGAAGCAGTCCAACGATCGTCAACCAGGTGACAGCGCGTCGCACGTCGGTTGTCCTCTCACCTCCGGCAGGCATCCCCGGCTCCCGTCGCGGTCACCGTGACCGCGGCCCCCCTATTATAACGCGTCAACGGCGTCTTGGTAGTTAAACGTATCTGGCGGCGGATAGTTCCTTCCCGGCCAATTCCGCCACGGTTGCCACCAGGACGTCTCGCATCTCGCGGGCGGTGCGCTGGCTGAGCCGTACGCGCCGAACCTCGCTCCAGTCGGCACCCGCGAGAAACGCCATGGCCTGGGCGGTTTTGGCGGTCAGACGATGGATCTTTCCCTTTCCCTCGGGGCGGCACTGTGGGCACACCGGACCACCCAGGCCGGCACTGTACTGGAGGGGCTTGTGGTTGTCGAGCGGGCGGTCGCACTGGACGCACCGGCCTATGTCCGTCCCGTATCCGAGCAGCGCCAGCAGCCGCCACGTAAAGGCAAACGTGACGGCCCGGCTTGCCTCGGCTTCGGCCTCAGCCAGCAACTCAAACGTTCGGACCACAAGGTCGAAGACAGGCGGCTGCGGGTCAAGGTCCGGCACCAGCGCCATGACGAGTTCCGTGGCGAGCGACGCCCCGTAGAACGCCGGCAGTTTTCGGCGCAGACCGTCGAACCGGCCGGTCTCGTACAGTTCCATGAGCGTGGCCAGGCGGTTCGGGCTGCTGATGCTGAAGACGGCCTCTCCGAGCGTCCATCGGTCGAGCGGGCCGCTGAACGGATTCTGTCCGCGTTTCGAGCCCTTCGCCAGACACCTGAGACGGCCAACCTCGCGGGCCAGCAGTTCCACGACCTGGCTGGTCTCGCTCCAGTCGCGGCATCTTAGCAGAAGCACCGTTGACTTATGGACCGGCACCGGCGTCTCCCGCAAAGCAATGATGTACGTGTTTAGCGTGTCATTCCGAGCGAGCGAAGCGAGTCGAGTCCCGGCGCGCCGGGATCGCCGTTATGTGTGTCCGGACGACGAGATTTCCTGCGGGCACTCGGGGTACAGCGCTCCGCTCGCCCTCGCCTTTGGCGAGGGCTCGGTCGAAATGACATCGCTTCGAGAGCACGCTAAACAGGTACGCAATGACGAATGACGAAGGAGAGAATGACGAATGAATGACGAAACGGCAATGACGAATGACAGAGGCGCTGAGCCGATCATCCCCCTTGCCCGTGGCGCGCGTCGCCGTTGGTCATTCGTCATTGTGGTTTGATTCGTCATTCGGATTTCGTCATTTGTCATTCCGCCTTTGCGGCGGCGAGTTCGATCCTCAGTCGCGTAATCCGCCGCTCCTCGGCCTCCAGAATGGTGATACGGAGTTCGTTGTGTTCGAGCGATTCGCCGGCCTTCGGGATGTAGCCGAGTTGGCTGAGGACAAATCCACCGACGGTTTCATAATCGTCGTCTTCCGGCAGGTCCACCTCCAATTCGTCGTTCAGTTCATCGATGTGGACGCGTGCCTCGACTTCGAAGACACGTTCGGCGACGCGGCGGATCGATTTCGGCGGCTCCGGCTCGTACTCGTCTACGATCTCGCCGACGATCTCCTCGAGGATGTCCTCGATGGTCACCAGGCCCGACGTGCCGCCGTATTCGTCCAGCACAACCGCCATGTGAACCTTGTTGGCCTGGAACTCGCGCAGCAGTTCGTCGAGCGGTTTGGTCTCCGGCACAAACAACGCTTTGCGCATCACGTCCTCGACGGTAAGGTGCTCGGCCTTTTCGTCAAAGGCATGGTCCAGGAGGTCCTTGGCGTAGAGGATGCCGACGATGGTGTCGAGATTGTCTCTGGTGGCGGGGATGCGGCTGTAGCCGGATTCGGCGATGAGACGGCGGGCGGCCTCGACGCTCTCGTGGGCGTCGAGGCTGACGATATCGGTCCGGGGCGTCATGATCTGGCTGGCGTCGGCGCGGCGGAACTTCAGCACGTTCTCGATCATGTCCACCTGGTTTTCTTCGATGGCGCCTTCGCGTTCGCCCTCGTCGGCGACGCTGACGATCTCCTGTTCGATGTCGCTGCCGGGCGCCGCGTCTTTCGGCACGCCCGCCAGCCGCCGCACCAGTCCGTCCACGATCCGGAATGCCGCAAGGACCGGGGTAAGGATGGCGCGGCAGAGGTGGCAGACAGGCAGGGCCGTGGCGAGGACGCTTTCGGCGGCGCAACCGGCCCACGCGAGCGGAATGACCCCTGTGGCGAGCACGCCCACGATTGCCGCCACCGCGCCGCCGATCAGCCAGCCGCCCGCGCCCGGGCCGAACCGACCCGTCGCCCACACCTCCGCCAGCACCACCAGGGCCACGACGCCGACCAGGTGCAGCAAGCGTGTCATCTGAAGCAGGTCGTGGTGATGTTTGGACAGGCGCGGGAGTTGGGCGAGGCGGCCCTTCCGCTCGAGCGCCTCCCGGAGTCTGGCCCGAGAGAACGAGCGAAGGGCATTATGGGTCAGCGCAGAGAACAGGGCGAGTCCGGTTGCCGCCACACCGAGTGCGAACCATAGGTAGGGCTGCAAACGGGTCCTCCTACTGAATCAACGGCCGGCCGGCGTACACGCACGGAAAACCGAACTCGGCCAGAAGGACGTCTTCCCGTGCGTGCATGTGTTTGGCGTCTTTCGGCGTGCGGTCGTCGTAACCGATCAGATGGAGGAGCCCGTGCACGAGGTACAGTAGCAGTTCGGCCTCCGGGTTGCCGTGGATGGCTTTGGCCTGTTCAAGGGCGCGTTCCGCCGAGGCAATGATCTCGCCGTTGATGCCGCCGTTGTCGTTCGTGTGGCCTCCGGGCCAGTCCGGGTCCTGGAGGGGGAAACTGATGACGTCGGTTATGGCGTCGCGGCCGAGATACTCGTTGCTGAGATCGCGGATGTGCCGATTGTCCGTCAGGACGATGCTGAGGCTCTTTGCCGATCGGCCCTCTTCTTTGATGACGTGTCGGACGACTTGAAGAATGAGTTTCTTATCCAGGCTGACGTGATCCTGTAGATCCGTAATCTCGATCTTGGCCATGGCTACCCGTGCCCTTGCGTGTGTCTCCCGGTCAGCAGGTCATTAGGTTGTATCTCCGGCATCCCGCGAACGTCCCTGACACGGGTACGGCTCGTGCCGTGGCCGGCTCGCCGGCCGCGCGTCAGTCCCGTTCGGTGGCAGAAGCGTTGGGTTTCTGCGTCTGTGTATCGGCTCCCTCGTCGTCGGGGTTCTGCTCAGCGCCGGCTGTGCCATCGGCTGTCGTCGCGTCGCCTTCGCCGGCCTCATCCCGCGACGGATAGGAGACACGACCATGATAAACCGAAAGCAGGGTCTTCGTCAAGGCCTCCTCGATCTTGTGAAGGTCGTTCAGGGTCAGGCTGCAGTTGTCCAACTGGCCGTCCAGGAGCCGTTTCATAATCATGTCGTGCACGGTCGTGCCGATGCGGGTGGCGGTCTGTTCCTTGAGGCTTCGCGTTGCGCCTTCGGCGGCGTCGGCCAGCATGACGATGGCGGTCTCCGGGGTGCGCGGCTTGGGGCCGCCGTAGCGGTAGTCGGATTCGTCGGGTGGGTCCTCGCCGGCCTCTTGGGCCTGCTGTTTGGCCTCGTGGTAAAAGAACTCCATCAGCGTCGTGCCGTGGTGCTCGGCGATAAAGTTCCTGATGACGGGCGGCAGGCTGAGGCGGTCGGCCATCTCCTGGCCGTCCTTGACGTGGCTCATGATGATGAGGCGGCTCATGGTGGGCGTCAGGCCTCCGTGCGCCTGCTCGCCTTCCTGGTAATTCTCGACGAAGTACCGTGGCTTGCTGGCCTTGCCGATGTCGTGGAAATAGGCGCCGACGCGGGCCAGGAGGCCGCCTGCGCCGATGGCCTCGGCCGCCGCCTCGCTCAGCGTTCCGATCAGCAGGCTGTGGGCGTAGGTGCCGGGCGCCTCCAGCGCCAGGCGCTTCAGCGCCGGCTGGTTGATGTCGCACAGTTCCAGCAGGCTGATGTTCGTGACGATGCCGAAGAGCCGTTCGATGCCCGGCAGGATCGCCAGCATCACGATGCCGGCGGCCAGGCCGGCGCAGAAGCACAGGAACGACGGCCAGAGAACGGCGGGCGGCACCATCCCCAACGGCATGTCAGCGTAGTCCAGCCGCCAGAAGGCCAGGGCGCTGCGCACCACGAGGAAGATAAGGCCCGCCAGGGCGCCGACCTTGATGAGTTTCGACCGGTTACTAATCTTGCCCAGGGCCAGAATGCCGACCCCGGCGCCTGCCGCAGTCATCAAGGCCCAGTCCAGGTCGGCCCGCGCCGCGACGGAAACCAGCAGGACCAGCGTCCACACCACGGCAAGGGCGAACGTCTGGTTGTAGGCGATGGTTACGATCATAGCGGCGGCGGTTACGAGGAACGTGGCGACGGCCTCCGGCTCGGCGGCCGTGCCGCCCGCCTGAGCCGCCAGTTTCGAAACGCCCACAACCACCAGCGACAGGATGACCAACATCAGGCTCCGTGGGATGCTCCGGGCAACGTTCACCTGAATCCGAGCGGTGTGGCCTGCCTGCAGGAGAATCAGGACGGCCAGAATCGCAACGGCGCTGACCCAGGCCAGGACCGTTCGCACCCACCCCAGCCGCGCCAAGTGCGCCTCTTGTTCCTGCTTGAGGACCTTCAGGTCGGCTTCCGTGATTGCCGTGCCGGCCTCGACAAGCGTCGTACCGGCTTTGCGCAGAATCGGGACGGGCCGGACCTTGCGTTTGACGTCGGCGCGGCTGTTCTCGGTCTTTGCCTGATCGTAGGCGAGCGTGGGACCGACGCGGGGCGCCATGGTGACGGCCAGCAGCCCGACGCCCGTACTGCCGAACACCGGCTGGAGCGCGGGATCGATGAGGCGTTCGATCCGCGACCGGATGCGGTCGGTCTGCATCAGCGTCATGATCTTCTCGAGCGCCATGGTCTGGTCGCCCTCGGGCAACTGGACGACGATCACGGCGGTCGGATCTTCGAGGACGGGCGCGGTATCCGACGACAGGCCGGCAGGCAGTTGTTTCCGGATGTCGCGGAACCGCGCGATGCGAGCCGAGGCACGCTGGTAGTCCTCTTCGTGGACGATCGGCAGACTGAGCGGATCGGCCATTGCGGCCGTGGCCGTGGTGATGGCTTCCTGGACGGCCGCCAGGTTCGCCGCGTTCTCGCCCAAGGCGGCTTTGACCGCGCCGAACATGTCGGCGCTCGCGTTCCAGACGTCGCGGGACGCGGCCGGTATCTCCTGGAGCGTCGTGGCTTTGGCGACCTCGTCCGCGAGCGAAAGCAGGCTCTCGCGCAGCACAATCGCCTGGCGCGCGTCCGGGCTGTACAGGCCGGGCACACGCAGCAGGGCGGTCAGTTCCCTGACGTTGGCGGTGACCTGGCGGTCGATGTACTGGAAGTCAACGCGGGCGAGAATCGGGTGGACCGTCCGCTCGCCCTCGTGGAAGGGCAGGGGAGGCCGTGGCATCTGGACGATGAGCAGCACGGCGACGAGAAACGCCAACAGGATGCCCACCTGCCAGCGGACCCGCGAGGACTTCAGATGCCTGTACCACGGCACCTCGCCCTCCGGCCGGAGCCGATCGACGCGCCTCGGTTTGGACCGTTTACGATTCCACAGGGCCATGGATCATTCCTGCTCGGCCGTGTTGGCTTTGGCCGTGCCTCGCGCCGGTCGCCGCGGCGAACGGTCCTCGCTGCCGCGCTCGCCGTGCTCGTAGGCATCGACGATCTCCTGAACGAGGCGGTGTCGGACGATGTCGCCTCGCGTCAGTTCCACCAGTTCGATTCCGTCGATGCCGGCCAGTTTCTCCCAAGCATCCACCAGTCCGCTTTTGTGGCCTTCTTCGAGGTCCACCTGGGTGATGTCGCCGGTTACGACCATCTTGGAGCGCATACCCATGCGTGTCAAAAACATCTTCATCTGGGCGGTGGTGGCGTTCTGGGCCTCATCGAGGATGATATAGGCGTCGTTCAGCGTCCGCCCTCGCATGTAGGCCAGGGGAATGACCTCGATGACGTCGGTCTCGACATAGGCCCGGACCTGCTTGAAGCCCATCATGTCGTGCAGCGCATCCAAGAGCGGCCGCAGGTACGGGTTGACCTTGGCCTCCAGGTCTCCGGGCAGGAAGCCGAGTTTTTCGCCCGCCTCGACCGCCGGCCGCACGAGCACGATCCGCTTGATCTGTTGCTTCTTGAGGGCCTGGACCGCCATGGCGACGGCCAGATACGTCTTGCCGCTGCCGGCCGGCCCGATGCAGAATGCCAGGTCGTTTTTCTCGATGGCCTGGCAGTAGCGCAGTTGTCCGGGCGTCTGGGGACGAACGGGCCGCCCCGTCGTGTAAACCTCGATGGTCTGGAGCGAGGGAGTGCGGCCGTTGCGGCCGACCGTATCGACGATCTGCCGCACTTCACGCTCGGTGATGACCTGGCCGTCCCCGGCCATGCGCATCAGTTCCTCCAGCACGGTCTGGGTGTAGCGTACGGCCTGGGCGGCCCCGGAGACGTGGACCTTGCCTTCCCGGGCCGCAAGCCGTACGGCGAAGGCGTCGCGGATAAGCCGCAGGTACTTGTCGCGAGGGCCGAACACCAGGCGACGGTGAACATCACTGGCCAGTTTGAACGTTCGTTCCATGGGTATTTGCGGCCACTGTGAAGCCGAGCGGCCTGCCGACTATTATCCCATCGGAACCGGCCCGGTCAATACCACAAGCAGCACATAGGCCACCGGGCTGGCCGACAGCATGGAATCGAGAATGTCGAGCGCGCCGCCGAAACCGGGGATCACGCCGCTGTCTTTCACACCGCACGCCCGTTTCATGAGGCTCTCGGCCAGGTCGCCCAGAACGCCGCTGATGCTCACAAGGGCGCCGAACAGGAGCATCTGGCTCCAGGTGAACCGTCCCCATCCGACGCCGACCGCCACGGCGACGGCGGTGCCTGCCGCGATGGCGCCAATCAGCCCCTCGACCGTCTTGGCGGGACTGAGTTTCGGCACGAGTTGGTGGCGGCCGAGCGACGAGCCGACGGCGTAGGCGCCGATGTCGCTGCCCTTGACCACGCCGAGCGTCAGCGCCAGGTACAGGACGCCTTCAAGGGGGTTGTCCGAGAGGAATCGCACCTTCACCAGGAAGATGCCCAGCAGGCCGACCGTCAGGACCACCAGCACGGTCCAGCCGACGCTCGCCAGCGCCTGCGACGTGTCGCGGCCCGCACGCTCCACCAGGAAGATCTCGGCCAGGAACGTCGTGAACACCAGCGCGACGATCAGCAGCAGGTACAGTTCGAGGCCGTGCCCGTAAAGCCACGGTAGAACCTGCGACGGACGGTGGATCTCGAGCCTGGCGGCAGCGAGGATCAGGCCCACAAACACCATTCCAATGACCGGCCGACACGGCAGCCCGCGCCCACGGAGCATCCGGAAGAACTCCCAGCACCCCGTCAGCAGCGCCACGGCCAACAGCAACCAAAAGCCGGGTGCGAGGCCCATGCCGGCCCAGTCGGTGATCGCGACGTCGCCGAGCAGAATGGCCGCCGTCCCGGCGATAAGCCCTGCGCCGATCGTCACGCGCATCAATGGACTGTTCATGGCGTCTCGTCCTGGGGCAGCAGACCGCCGAAGCGGCGCTGGCGGCCGGCGAAATCGCGAATGGCCCGGTGCAGGTCCGCTTCCTGAAAGCCTGGCCACTGTGTTTCGGTCACCCATAGTTCCGCATACGACATCTGCCAGAGAAGGAAGTTCGACAGCCGCATCTCGCCGGCCGTCCGGATCAAAAGGTCCGGGTCGGGCATGTCGGCCGTGTCGAGGGCGGCGCTAAACACCTCTTCGGAGATCGTGGCGGGGTCGAGCCCGCCGCGCGCGGCCCGTTCGGCCAGGGTGCGGGCGGCATCGACGATTTCGCGGCGGCTGCCGTAGTTGACCGCCAGGCAAAGGGTGGTGCCCGTGTTGGCCGCCGTCGTCTCGATCGTTCGGTCCACTTCCTCCAGGACATGGTCCGGAATCCCGTCGCGGCGGCCGATGGTCCGGAACCGGACGTTGTTCTTCATCATCGTCGGCCGTTCCTGGGCCACGTACGTCCGATACAGTTCCATCAGGAAGGCGACTTCCTCGGGCGGCCGCTGCCAGTTCTCGCTCGAAAACGCGAACAGGGTCAGTTGCCCGAGGCCGAGGCGGGATGCCTCCTCGGTGATGCGCCGGACGTTGGCCGCGCCCTCGCGATGGCCTTCGATCCGGGGCAGCCCACGCGCCTTCGCCCACCGCCCGTTGCCGTCCATGATGACGGCAATGTGTCCGGGCCATGCCTCCCGGGGCACGTCGGCGAGGATGTCGGGGGTGTATTCGGCTTCGCCCATTTTGCGTTGCTTGATTAGTTGATCGATTAGCCCCCTGTGGCAACAGGGGTCTGATTCATTAGCCCCCTGTGGCAACAGGGGGTCGCGTGCGGCCCCCGATTGCCATCGGGGGCTGGTCATCGCCCTCACTCGCGAAAGATCGTCTGCTGGCGGTCGGGGCCGACGCTGATGATGCGCACGGGCGCCCCGACCAGTTCCTCCACGCGGTTCACGTACGCCTTGGCCGCCTCCGGCAAGTCGTCGAACTTGCGGACGCCTGTGATGTCGTCCGACCACGGCTCCATGTCTTCCAGGAGCGGCTCGGCTTCCGCGAGCGCGCCTGGACAGGCGGGGAACGCCTCGAGCCGCCGTCCGTCCAGGCGATAGCCCGTGCAGATTCGAAGGTCCGGAAGACCCGACAGAACGTCGAGCAGCGTGATGACGATGTCGTCGAGGCCGTTCACCTGGGCCGCGTATCGGATGGCGAACGTGTCGAGCCACCCGCAACGGCGCGGACGCCCGGTCGTCGTGCCGTACTCGTTGCCCTGCTCGCGAATCTGGCTGCCGATGTCGCCCGTCAGTTCCGTCGGGAACGGTCCCTCGCCGACGCGCGTGGTGTAGGCCTTGACGACGCCGAGGATGCGGCCGATCTCGCGGGCGGGCACGCCGGTACCCGGCCAGACGCCGGCCGCCGAGGCGCTCGAACTTGTGACGTACGGATACGTGCCGTGATCGATGTCCAGAAGCGTGCCCTGGGCGCCCTCGAAGAGGATGCGTTTGCCGGCGGCCAGCGCCTCGTGGAGGTAGGCGGTCGTGTCGGCGATCATCGGTGCAAGTTGCTGGCCGTAGGCGGCGTATTCGTCCCAGACGGCGTCGGCCTCGAGCGGCTCTTCGCCGAAGACGCCTGTGAAGATGCGATTTTTGGTCTCGACGATTTGCCGCACCGCCTGCTCAAGGTCGTGCGGAGCCAGGAAGCGGCCCATCCGGATGGCCGTCACACGGTTGGCCTTGTCGCCGTAGGCCGGGCCGATGCCGCGAAGCGTCGTGCCGATCTTGCCCTTGCCGAGGTACTTCTCGGAAAGTGCTTCCAGTTTCTTGTGCCAGGGCCAGATGGTGTGGGCGCGGCTTGAGACGAGCAGCCGCCCTCTGAGGCCCGTGGCCGCGCCCTCGTAGTTCGCGATCTCTTCGAGCAGCACCTTGGGGTCCACCACGAGCCCGCCGCCGATGACGCACGTGACGTTCGGATGGAACAGGCCGGACGGCACAAGGTGCAGTTTGTACGTCTCGCCCTCGAACGCCACGGTATGGCCGGCGTTGTTGCCGCCGTTGTATCGGACACAGAGGTCGTGCTCGGCCGAGAGGATGTCGACGATCTTGCCCTTGGCCTCGTCGCCCCAGGTCAGGCCTACGATGCAGGTGTTGTTGCGTGCGCTCACGTTGGGCGTGCCTCCCACTGTTGTGCCGCCCTCCCTGGCGGGGTGCGGCCGCCCTCGCGCCTGCCGGTTGGCGCAAACGGCCGGCGCTTGCCCTGCCTGGGGCTCGCGCCGTTGCAAAACCCTACACGAAAGGTCAATCGAATGCCAGAAAAAACCGGACCGTGGCGCACGTCGAAAAACCGATTCACGCTACCGGATTTCGCTCAAGCCTTTTGCCCGCCGTGTCGATGTATGCCGTGAGGCTGTGGGTCACCCCGCTTTGCGGGGACAGCCTGATGGTTGAGGGTCCGGGCCGCGGCGAACCCGGATCCTCTTTTTTGCGCCACCGCACCCCGTCTATCGGGGTGGCACGGCAGCGGCGCAGCCGCGGCCGTGTGGCACGTCGCGCCGGGGAGCACACGGTCACGCTGCGCGTGGCTGTGCCACGCGTCGTGCCGAGTGCAGCTGCACGGCCCAAGGGCCGTGCCACCCTGCCAGGAGGGTGGCACGGCATCCGTACGGAGGCCGTGTGGCACGTCGCGCCGGGGAGCACACGGTCACGCTCTGGATTTTCCGCCGGAGATGTTTATGACCGTCCCGTGGACGTACCCGGCGCGGTCGGAAGCGAGAAACGCGACCACGTCGGCCACTTCCTGGAGCGTGCCCGCCCTGCCCAGCGGAATCGAAACGTTCTTGTAGGCCGCCCGGAGTTGTTCCGCCGTGATGCCGCGCGCATGCGCCAGGGCACGCTCGTACCCTTCGGAGCGCATCGCCGTGGCTTCCAGGATTCCCGGCGCCACCCCCGTGACACGGATGCCGTGCCTGCCCAGTTCCTTGGCCCAGGATCGTGTCAGCGAGTAGATCGCCGCCTTGGTGGCCGCGTAAACGCTCTGGCCTTCGGACCCTTCCAGTCCGGACTCCGAGGCCATGTTGATGATTGCACCGCCGCGCTTGGCCTGTATCATGCTGCGGGCCACCGCCTGGGTGCACAGGAAAACGCCTTTCAGATTGACGGCGACGACCTTGTCCCAGATCGCATCGGTCAGTTCCTCCTCGCCGGCGGGGTCCACCAGCAGCCTGGGAACGTTGATGCCCGCGTTGTTGACCAGGATGTCGATCTTGCCGAAGGCCGCCACGGTCTTCGCGACGAGGCCCTCGACGTCGCGTGAGTCGGTCACGTCGGCCACCTCGAAGATGTGGTCGCCGCCGTGCCGGCGTTTCAGTTCCTCGACCGCTGTCGTGCCGGTCTCCTGGTTCACGTCGGCGACGGCCACGCTGGCCCCCTGCTCGGCGAGCGTGTGGCAGATGGCCTTCCCGATACCCGACGCCCCGCCCGTCACGATTGCCGCCTTGCCTTCCAGGTCCAGCCAAGCCATATTAGCGCTCCCTCAAGTGCACCTCTTGTCGAAGGATCAGAATTCGGTCGTCCCCGTGAACTGGACGCCCTTGATCCGCACGGCCGGCACGAGACACGGGCCGGGGACGAGTGTCAGTTTGCGCGACATTCCGTCGATGCGGCCGAGCGCCTCCAGCACGTTCTCGGTGTATCGCAGGTTCCGCACGGAATGCACCACGCGGCCGTTCTCCACGAGAAACGTTCCGTCCCGCGTCATGCCCGTCAGGACCGTCTTCATCGGGTCGAGGACGTTCGTGTAGTGAAACCGCGTGATGAGCAGGCCGCGTTTCATCTCGCCGACGAGCCGCCGCGCGCTCGATGTGCCGCCCTTCAGGAACAGGTGCAGCGGCAGGCACTCGGCGCTCGATGAGGCGGGCAGGGCGCTGCCCGTGCTGACGCGCTTCTTGAGGCGCCGTGCCCGATAATAGTTGGTCCCGACGGCCTTCGCAACGCCGCGGTCGATGAGCAAGAGCCGCTTCTTCGGCATCCCCTCGTAATCAAACCCCTGTGGAATCGTCCGCCTGTCGAGCGCGTTGTCCCAGATCGTCACCTGCTCGCCTGTCACTTTCTCGCCCAGGCGGCCTGAAAGCGGGCTGGCGCCCTCCTCGAAATCCTTGCCGGCGAGCGCCATGTAGGCGAGGAACTGTAGCCACTCGCCGACCGCCGCCGGCTCCAGAACCGCGTCGTATCGCCCCGCATCCAGGGGGCGTGGATTGCGGCTGATCGATGCCTCCAGGGCCGCCCGCTGTCCGATGCGGCCACCGCTCAGGGACGCCAGACGCGCTGCGAGCCCTTCGGCGTAGCCCGATCCGTCGCCACATGTGACAACGGTGTTGGCCTCGGCGTGCGTACTGCTCGAGGCCACCGCCACGCCGGCGGAACTCACGATTGCCAGAGTGCTCTCGGCGGTCTCGACGATTCCGGCCGCCTCGGCCCGTTTCTTCGTGGCGGCGGCGATGATCTCGGCGGCAAAGTCGGCCCGCGCGTCGGCCGAGGCCTCGGCCGTCTCGGCGTCGTACACCGCCACCGCCTTGACGGGGCGCGGTTTGGGCAGGCCGGGCCAGTTGCTGTCGGGCTCGGACGCCTCCGCAATCGCCAGGGCCGACGCGACCGCCGTCTCCAGGGCCTCGGCCCCGAGGCTCGATGCGCTCGCAACGCCCACGCGCTTGCCCTTAACGAGGCGGACGACCGCCCAGACCTCCTCCGTGCCGACGTTCTGGTGGATGCGGTTGCGGCTGAATCGGGTCAGGAACTCGCGGCCCTGCGATAGGAGCACCTCCGTTTCGTCGGCGCGTGAGGTCTTGACGACCTTGCTGCCGATCTCGAGCAGCCGTTTCTCGCGGTCGGCCGCCTTCATGCCTTCACTCCTACCTGAACGTTGCGGAACCGTGCCGGCGCCACGCCGTGACCAACCCGTGCGGTCTGGCCCGGCTGGCCTTTGCCGCAGTTCGGCGTACCCCACAGTCGCCAGGCCTCGTGGCCGCAGACCGCGTCGCACGAATCCCAGAACTCGGGCGTTATGCCGGTGTACGTGGCGTTCCTGTAGACCTGGCCCGGACGTCCGCCCTTGATCTCGCGGCACATCTCGGTGCCGAACAGGAAGTTCAGGCGCTTGTTGTCGATCGACCACGACTTGTTGGTCAGCATCAGCAGGCCGTCGTCGGTGTCGGCCAGAAGATCGTCGAGCGTGCCGGCGTCGCCCGGCAGCAGGTTCACGTTGGTCATGCGAATCAGCGGGATGCGGTTCCAGCCGCCGGCGCGCATCGTGCCGCTTGAGGTGCGGCCGATGGCAGGGGCCGTCTCGCGGCTCGACAGGTACCCGACGAAGCGGCCGGCCTCGACGATGGGCGTCCGCTGGGCGGGCACGCCCTCGTCGTCGTAGCCGAACGTGCCGAGGCCGCCGCGACACGTCGCGTCGGCCACGATGTTCACCTTCTCGGAGCCGTACCGGAAACTGCCCAGTTTGTCGAGCGTCAGGAACGAGTCGCCCGCGTAAGCGATTTCCATCCCCAGCACGCGGTCGAGTTCAATCGGATGGCCGCACGATTCGTGCACCTGGAGGGCCAACTGCCCGCCGTCGAGGATGATCGTCCGTCGGCCTTCGGGGCAGGGGGGTGCGGCCAGGAGGGCCTCGGCCTCTTCGGCCACGCGTGCGGCCTGGCCCGCCAGGTCCATCGCCTCAACGAACTCGTAGCCGCCCGTGGCGAAGTTGCCGCGGAAACTGTTCGGGTACGACCGGACCTGAAGGTCGCCGCCCGAGATGGCCGTGGCGGCGATGCCGCCGCCCGTCTGCACGATGTGCTGCTCGATGCGCGCCCCTTCGGTCGAAGCGAAGTGCTGACGCGTCTCGTACGCCGCGAAAAACGCCTGGGCAAGTTTGACGTTCGTGCCTGTCATCGCCTTCGAGGCCGTCACGAGCAACTCGAGTTTCTCTTCGAGCGGCACGTCGAAAGGGGGTTTCTCGTGCGGCGTCTCGTAGTGGTCCACCGCGGGTTCGACCGGCGCGAGGACGACCGGGTCGCCGGCCAGGCGGGCGCTCGCCCGCGCGATGGCCACGGCCTGCCTGACGACGTTCTCGACGGCGGATTCCTCGAGGCGGTGTGTGCCGAAAAAGCCCCACGCCCCGTCCATGATGACGCGGATGCCGAAGCCGGCCGATTCGCTCTTGGCGATGTGCTCCGGCCGCCCGTTCTTGACGGCCAGGTTCTCACGCCGGTCTTCGCGGACGCGGATGTCGCCGTAGGCCGCCCCCGCCTGCTGCAAGAGTTCCACCGCCCGTTCCAGGAGCGCTTTCACGCCGCGTCTCCTTTGCGCCTGATCGCGCAAGGCGAGTATAGGTGTGCCGGTGTGGGGAGACAAGCGAGTTCTGGCTGGCCGTCGGTGGTGCCGAAATCCGCAATCCGCCGCAACGTTCTTGCCGATGGAAGGGATAGAGGCCCCAGGCCTGAGCGTGGAGAGTTTGCGCCGTGACGCCGATTGTCGTAACGGACCATCTGGTGCTCGATCCGGTGATTCCGCCGCTGTGGGTGGCGGCGGTTACCCTTGCGCTCGCGGTCGTCGTGGTTGCCGGTGCGCGGCGGTGGCCGGCTGCGGGCGGGCGATGGGCAACGCTGCTCGTCCTGCGGCTGCTCGTCGTGGCGGGCATCGCGTCGCTGATGCTGCGCCCCTCGGTCCGGTGGCAGGGGCGGCGGGAGGTTCGCGGGGAGGTGGCTGTGCTCATCGACGCCACCCGCAGCATGGGCTTGCGCGACGCCCTGGGGCCAGACGGAGAGGCCGTCACCCGCATCGAGGCGGTCCGGCACGCTTTCCTGTCTGCGGGAAAGCCGTACGGCGATCTGGCGGCCCGGGCCGTCATCCGTCCGTACGCGTTCGGCACGCACACGCGGCCCATCGATCGCTTCGCGCCGACGAGCGAAGACCGGCGAACCGACCTTGCCGACGCCCTCCAGTTCGCCCGGGAAAAGGGTCCCGGCCCCTTTTTGACGGCGGCTATGATTCTCGTTTCGGACGGGCGCGCGACCCGGTCGCAGGGCATGGCTGCGGCGGCCGCGCGGCACCTGGCAGAGCGCGGCGTCAAGGTCCACACCGTTGCGGTGGGGAGCGAGACGCCGACCGACCGCGCGGGCGACGTGGTGGTTCGCGACCTCAGGGCCCCGCAGCGCGTGTTTGTCGGCAACCGCCTCGAGGTCCGTGCCGTCCTTACAACGCTCGGCATGAAGGGCAGGACCATCGAGGCCGTCCTGACGATGAACGGCAAGGAGGTCGCCCGCCGCCGCGTGGCGCCCGGCGAGAACCGGACGGTCCAGGAGTTGGTCTTCACGCCGATGGCCGATGAGGCGGGCCTCACGCGCTTGGCTCTTGCGGTCGCACCGCTCGATGGCGAACTGGTCACGACGAACAACCAGGCGTTGGGGGCGGTTCGCATCGAGAAGGGCGGCATCCGCATCCTGTACCTCGATGGCCGCCTGCATCCGGAGGGCAAGTACATTGCCCGCGTCCTTGGCGAGGCCGTGGAAATGGACCTGTCGCGCCGGATTCTGGTCGGCGCAACGGCCGGCGCCGCTGCGCCCGCCCCCGGCGACCTCGACGGCTTCGACGTGGTCATTCTCGGCGACCTGCCGGCCTCAAGTTTGTCTCGCGCGACGATCTCGCGGATCGTCGAGCGAGCGAGGAACGGCAACCTCTCGGTCCTGACGCTCGGCGGCCTGGCTGCCTACGGCGCCGGCGGATGGGCCGCCACGCCGCTGGCCGGTATCCTGCCCGTCACGATTCGCTCCGGCGACGGCCAGGTGAAGGGGCCGATTCGCTTCAAGCCAACGGCCGCAGGTGCGAAGCATTTTGTCTTCAACCTCGATGACCCGGCCCCCCGCCCGGTGGATTTCGATGCCCTGCCGCCGCTCTCCGGCGCCAGCGCCGTGGGGCCGGTCCACGCGACGGCCCGGCTGCTGGCCCAATCGGAGAAGGGGCATCCGCTGCTGGCCGTCCGCGAGTTGGGCCGGAGCCGCGTGGCAAGTCTGACGGTCGACACGACGTGGCAGTGGGTTCTGGCGCCCCCCGAGACGGGCGGCGCGCGTGCCCATCGGCACTTCTGGCGGCAACTTATCCTGTGGCTGGCCGGTCGCGATGGTCGGCCCCGGGCCGACGTGTGGGTCATGACCGACCGAACGCGCTACGTGATAGCAGAGCCGGACCGTCCGCCCACGGTTGAAGTCACCGTCGGCGCGAAGGGCAACGAGATGCCGCGCGTCCGCCTGACCGGACCTGCGATGGTGGCCGTGCCGATGAAACGGTGCGGCGAGGCCCCGCGCGGGGCGGCTCTGTCGCAGTGGCGAGGCGCCGTGCCGCTTGCTGTGCCGGGCACGTACACGGTCGTGGCGGAGGCGGCGGTCGGTGGCCAAACGAAACGGGCCGAGACGCGGTTGGTTGTCGAAGAGCAGGATTTCGAGATGGCCGACGTGCTGGCGGATCACGCCAACCTGAAACGCATCGCCGAGGCGGGTGGCGGCACGTTTCGCACACTGGACGGCCTCGGCCGCCTCCTGGCCGAACTTGCCGCGGGCCTCGAGCCGCAGTACGAGGCGGCCGAGCGGCGGCTGCCGCTTGGCACGGGACGCATCTTCCTCGCCATCGTCATCGCCCTCCTTGCGGCCGAGTGGCTGCTGCGGCGGCGGTGGGGGATGGCGTGAGCAATTGCGGATTTCGGATTGCGGATTTCGGATTGAACGGCAAACGGCAACGGCCTACCCAAAGCCGAGCGCTGTTCGAGCCCTCCGCGGGAGCGGCGGGCTGCCGCTTGACCGACCACCCAATGTGCAGCAGTGCCGCAAGCACCCGCTTCGCTTACGTGTTTAGCGTGTCATTCCGAGCGAGCGAAGCGAGTCGAGGAATCTCGCCGTTATGCGTGTCCGGACGACGAGATTTCTCCGCTCGCCCTCGCCTTTGGCGAGGGCTCGGTCGAAATGACATCGCTTCGAGAGCACGC
>JAUVZF010000096.1 GCA_030602705.1 Planctomycetota bacterium | reverse complement strand
TCAACCCAGAGCGAGCATCACCACCAGGGCACGGAGGCTATTCTTGCCAGACATCACAGAACTCCTTTGGACCCAGCCCCCTCACAAAAAGAGATGGGGGAAAGAGGCGCGCAACCTCTTTCCCCCGGGTTCTGCCATAGTATAGCACAGGAACGCCAGGAAGTCAAGTCGGCGGGGCGTTTCTCAGCTCGGCGCGACGCGTTCCAGGCGTGGCGTGACCTCATGCGGTCGGCGTTATGGTGTCGGTTATCAACAGGAAGGAGGTCGCGATGGCCGCAAACAGGGTAAATGTAGTGCTGGGCCTCGGCGTCGGTCGTCTCGGCCCCCGGCTTCGGGCCGAAGGTCTGGTTGCCGGCGGCGTCGTACACGGGGTCTTCCCAACCTTCGCCTCCGGCCTCAGGCCAGATCGGGTTGCCGCTGTTGCCCTCGATCTCGTTGGCCTCGTTGTGGGCGCGGTTCTGGTCCAAGTCCCACGAGTCGACGCCGTCGGCGTCGTCCTTGAACTCGGGCCAGTTACCGACGGCGTCGAGGGTGAAGTTCTGCTCCTGCGCGAGGTTGGGCCCGTCGGTGATGTGTTTCTCGCCGCCGCTGTCCGTGATCGTGCCGCGTCGGAACCACTTGAGGCGGTCCAGGCCGTCGTAGGCGTCGTCGTAATCGTTGTCGTGATAGACTTCGTCGAGTTTCTTGGCGGCGCTGCTTGCCACGACGTTGTCCCGCCAGAGGCGGTTCGAGTTGCGATCATAACCGTACTGGAATTGATCTTTGACGCTCGGCGTGTCGTTCTGCCACTTCTGGTCCACGACGCGGCCGAAGCGGTCGAATCCGGGTTTCCCCCATGCAAGCGAAAAACATGGGTACCGTCCCCAGGTTCCCCCGGGTTCATTGCATCCCGCTGAACCCAAACATTGCGAAACCGAGCAGAACAATGGCAAACAGTTGGAAAGCAAGTGCCGCCACCGTAGCCCATATAAGCTTGCGCCTGATGGCACGAGGGCGACGCGAGGCGCGTATACTGCCGAAGCACGCCGCCAAACAGAAGAGCAACACAACAGGGACCATTACATAATACGGGTCCATATACAGCTGCCCATAACCCATGTAAAGCAGCTCGCCAAGCACAAGATAAAAAGCGGGTGAAAGGAAGCCAACAATCCAGATGATAACCAAACAGACGTCCCGTCGCGTCATCCCTCGCCTCCCGTCTTTATGAGGTTACCCTCCGCGCCTACTCAGCACCGGAGCTACACGTCCCACGCGTGCCAGAGATCTGGCCGCGATGACAGAATTCCTTCCACTGGCACTGGGTCATCTGCTGGGCGAGCCAGACCATCGAAACCTGGACCTCGGCCCACGGTTTCCGCCACGGTTTGTCCGTGAAAAGCTTCTCAATCCACCTGGGCGTGAAATCGAAATAGTCTTGGAGATAGACTCTATAGCCCAGACAACATTCTTCACACTTCGTCGCTACCTGCACATCATGTGCGTGTCCTATGGCTTCATCCCATCTCGTGGGCTTATCGTAATCTTCGGTGAGTGTGTCGGTTCGCCAAGACCAGTTTGCCCCGGTGTTGCACAACAGCTCAAGGTTGTCGAGGAAGTTTTGTGTGTTCTCAGATACATCTAGCAAGTCTTTCATCTCTCCATCCGAGAGATGTATGTCGTACCCGGTGCCGGAAGTAAACCTATCCCATGCACGCTTGCCTTCCTGATCATTCAAAAAGGCGCGTATTAACTTTTCGCGGGACCAGCAACGCATTTTAGTTATCCAAGAACGAAGCCCGGTGAAGTCTGCGGCTACCAACGGTGTGCTTCTAACATACTCATACAAACTCATCCCATCCGCATACCCGCTCGGATCCCAAGACACCCACCGCCCGAGCGTGGGATGGTAATAGCGCGCACCGGCGTAATAGAGGCCGGTTTCGCTATCCAAGCGGTGGCCTGTATAGAGGACATCATTCGCGTAGGCGCTGGTCGAAGAGGGGTTCGCCCACGAGCCGTCGTAGAAAGTGGCTTTGCCGTACGGATCGTAAACCACGCGCTCTACGACGTCGCCGTCGGGTTCCACAAGCGCCGTCACGTTGAAGTTCGCGTCATTGGTGTAGTACAGCGTCTCGTCCACGTTCCCATCCGGTGGGCTGGTCGTGTCCCTCCAACGCAGCACGGGGCTGTGGACGTATCGAATATCCCACACGTATTGTTCGTACGGATCGGTGTCTTCATCTTTTCTCACCTCGACGACCCGGTAACCGGAATAATAATAATCGTAGGCCGTGGTCGGGCTGGCGGGGTTCGAGCCCAGGAGTTTCCGGATGCGGCGATTGAGGCCGTCGTAGCGATAGGTCGCCAGGATCGTGTCGCTATTGTTCTTGACCTGGGCGAGGCGGTTCCAGGCGTCGTAGGCGTACTTGTGGCGCGTCTGTTCGGGGTTGGCGACGCCGGCACGCGGGGCCATCGACCCTTCAATCATGTTGCCGGTTGCATCGAACTTGGGCGTCAGCCAGGCTGATTGGCCATCGCCCTCGGTGATCGTGTCGTCGTCGGGATCGTTGGCGTGGTTATCGTCGTTGTCGATTTCGTTGACTTTGTTATGGAGGCGCACCTGCTCCAGGTCCCACTGGCCCGGGCCGCCGGGCCCGGCATCCTCGTTGAACGTCCGCCAGTTGCCCAGGGCCTCCAGGCCGAAGTCCTGACGCTTGGTGTGATTCGTGATAGAAGCGCCGTCGAGCGTGCCGCGCTCGGCCTTCTCCAGGCGATGCAGGCCGTCGTAGGTGTAGTATTCATCGAATCCGGTCGGATCGTCGCCGTCGGGCGCGACTTCCCGCCACGTGCGGTTCGAGGCCCGGTCGTAGCCGTAGGCGAACTGGTCCTTGACGTTGTCGGGCTCGGCGTCCTTGATTTCCCATTTCTGGTTCTCGATGCGGCCGAAGCGGTCGAAGCCGGGGTAGGCGCCGCCGGTGCCGTAGGTGAGGACCAGGGGCTTGGTTGAGACCGTCACGGCCGGGTACTTGACCTCGACCACGGTTCCTGCTCCCAGGTACGTGTACTCGGCGAACTTCTGTGCGTCGGTCGGGCTGGCGGCCGAGGCGGTGTTGGCCAGGCGCGAGAGCCAGTAGCCCGGTTCGGTGTCGATCGTCGGGTAGTTATAATATACCTCGCGGCCGGCGCCGGGGTAAGCGATTTTATCGAGGCGGACGTATTTGGCCTCGCCGGAGCCGGGGCCCCCGTCCTCGTAGGTGTAGGTGACGGCGGGTTCGCCGCCGCCGACGGCGCCGGCATGGTCCTGGACGCTCTCGGTGACGTTGCCCCAGGCGCCGAAAGTCACCTCGACCTCATTGACGACGGTGTTCTCGTTGTCGTAGGAGGTGACGGTCTGGAGGCGTCCCAGGTCGTCGTAGGCGCGGCCGAGTTTGACGACGGCACTGTCCACGCCCGCCGGGAGGGGGTCGGCTTGGGTGTCGGCGTCGTCGATCGAGAGCCGGCCGGCCGAGTCGTAGGTGTAGGCGTGGACGACAAGAACGACGCCACCCGCACGTATGCCGCCCGCGCCCTGGAGCACATCGACACACCCGAAGCGAAGGCCGCGGTGAAGCAGCGCCGCTGAAGAAAAACCATGGCAACCGGGTCCGTAACGGAAAGATGGCGGAGAGGCCGGGATTCGAACCCGGGGTACCCTTTCGGGCACACTCGGTTTCCAACCGAGCCCATTCGGCCGCTCTGGCACCTCTCCGCTGCCCAGAGAGTATCGCCCGCCGCGCCGTCCGTCAAGCGGGGCTGTGACCGTGCCAACCCACCCGTGGCGAATTCACATCGTAAGTGCAACGGGGCGGAAAGAACAGAAGCACATCGCAGCCGACCACGGCACTCGGGCTGCTCGCCGGCAGAGCCCTATCCTCCGCTCCCGGCAACGATATCGTACCAAGGGCGCACCCGCGCCACCAAGGCTTGGGGATCTGGGCGCGGGCCGCTGAGCCCCGGCCTCTTGCCGCCGGCAGGCCGTAAAGCGACAAACGCCCACGCCTGAGCGGGGGCCGAACCCGCCGCGCACACCTCCTTGGGCTGCGACCTCCAAAACGTTAATGTACCCAAATGGAGGATTCCGTGCTGGACGCGGGGGGTGGTTTTCGTGTAGCATTCCACGTTCGCACGCTGGTTTCCAGAGGTCTGCCCGATATGACAACGGCAGCGGTAGCCGTGGCGCCTGTGCCCAGTGCGCTGAACGCGAGCGTCCTGGTGCTGAACCGCCTGTTTATGGCGGTGCGGGTGGTCCGCGCGCGCGATGCGTTCCGGCTGCTGTGGAAAGAGACCGCCGAGGTCGTCTCGGTCGAGGACGAGACGTACAACTGCTACAACTTCTCTTCGTGGGCCGAAGTGTCGGAGCACCGGCGCAGGTTCCAGCCCGATTTGCACGAGTGGGTCCGGACGGTGCGGTTCGACATCGCCGTGCCGCGCGTCATCCGCCTGATCGCCTACGACCGGGTACCCAGGACGCGGGTCCGCCTGAACCGCCGCAACCTCTTCGCCCGCGACGAGAACCGGTGTCAGTACTGCGGCCGCAAGTTCAAGAGTTCAGACCTGTCGATCGACCACGTCCTGCCGCGCAGCCGCGGCGGCCATACCGTGTGGACGAACGTCGTCTGCGCCTGCCTGAAGTGCAACGTCAAGAAAGGCGGCCGCACACCCAAGCAAGCACACATGCGCCTGGTGCGCAAGCCCAAGCAGCCGCGCTTCAGCCCCGTCATCACCATCCACGCGGGCAGCCCGAGATACCGGTCGTGGAAACAGTTCCTCGATGCGGCCTACTGGCACGTGGAACTGCGGGACTGACGCCCCTCCGATGCGGGTCCACTGGCCGCTGCTTCAAGGGCTCCGGCCGGGATTTTTTCGGTTCATGACCCATTTGGGGGGACCTCAGCCCAAAGGGCTGAAATTCTGGGGGCCCAGGGCAACGCCCTGGGTTGGCGGGTCGGCCCCAGATGAACGAAGCCCTGAAAGGGCGCCATCCCGACAAGTCGGGATTTGTAACGCCCTTTCAGGGCTTGTCATTCGCCATCTTCTCCGAGCCCCAGGGCGTTGCCCTGGGCTGATGAATTGGAGCCTTTCAGGCTCCCCGCTGTTGGGACAAGAACCATTTTTTCTTCCGTTTTTCGGCCATGTCGCGCATCAGCCGGCGATAGTGATCGCGTCCTTCCATTCGCTAACCCTATAACTGGCAGAGGTTTACGGATGCCGGAAAAGGCGGGGCCGCTCCTTGGTTGACCGAGCCCCTTTTGCGCGTACGGTGTATGTGCGAACCAAGCCGGCGCGGCCGGCAGCAGGGCCACAGGGTTGCCCTTTGCAGGATCACGCCGGCCGCACGACCACCAGCCCCGGGGGAGGCCGGCAAAACGGCACAGGAGCGACCATGCGATCACTTGTTTCAGTCCTGACGTGCGCGATCCTCATAGCGGGAATCGCCACCCATACTCACGGCGAAGCGCCGGACGCCGGGCCGCTCGTCGGCGTCGTCAAAACCATCGTCGGGACGGTCGAGACCCGACCGGCCGTCGGCCAACCGTGGGGCCCCGTCAAAGTGGGCATGACACTGGCCCAGGGAGCGGACATTCGGACCGGCTTTCGGGCCCGGTGCATCCTCGACATGACCGACAGCCTCGCCCAGGTGGATCCGCTGACGTTGGTCCGCATCGCAGAACTCAAGCGCAAGGGCAACACGGTCCGCACGCGTCTGTACATGAAACAGGGCAACATGCAGGCGATTGTCGAGAAGAAGAACCTCAAGAGCGATTTCGCGATCGTCACGCCGTCGGCCACGCTGTCGGTCCGGGGCACCCGCGGTATTCAGTGCGGCTATTTCCCCGTTTTCGGCGGGCAATACGGTCTGGCGGATTCCGGACTGATCGCCGTCGCCGACGCCGTCACGGGCCGCGAAACGGGCGTGCGGCCGGGCGAGAGGACCGATGACCGCGCCACCACGCCCGGCGAGATGCTCGCCAGGAAAGATGTGCCTATCGCCATGGACCTCGCCGGGTTCGAGCAGAACGAGAAGCGGGCTGCCACGCGGCGGCGGTCGGTAACACCCGTCGGGGCCGGTGCGGATGGCGCCGACGGGCCGGCCGATTGCAGCGCCATCCGCCGCGCCAACGCGCAACTCGTCATCAAGATGATCCGCCGCGACGTGAGCCCCCGCGGCGGTTGAGATACGTGCGGCCCCGCAACGGGGGCGCCGGCGTCTGCCGGACAAGCCCTGACAGCATTGCTAACAGGCGCAGCAGAAGGCAGTCAGCGGCGGGCACCGACCCGCCGCCAGACCGGAGGCTGGGGCTGGAACCGGCGTTTCGTGGGGCGTGACGCCGCGAAGGCCCCTGCTTCCGGCCGAAAAAAAAATCGGGCCTCGGTGGATCGCGTGCACCGGCCGGGCGCCAAGGATGCCACCTGGTCCGAAAAAGTAGCCTACAGCATCGAAAACCCGCCTTCTTGACGTTTTTGGCAACGGGCGGGGGCGTCAGGGTAAAAGCCCACGCTCCCGGCATCAAGCGGGCTGTGCCCTCGAGGCGTGGAGCGGCGCGCCCCCTGATCGCCCGTACGACCCGAAAAACCCGCATTTCTTGCCTATTTCTCCCCCGGATTTGCTTTCCCCGGAATTGTGTGTATAATACGTAGTGGCAGGAAAGATGTCTTTTCTGCCTAGTACCCGGGGGAAACGGGCAAGACCCAGCGCAGAACGGATGCTGTGTCTGTCCGCGCAGCCTGACGCCGGAGTTGCCGCCAAGGCATACTCCAGGCGGCGGCTTGCGGAGGGGCGGTAGCGATGCGTGAACTTGCACTTTGGGGCGGGACGCTCTCCTTGGCCGTCACGGTCGTCCTCGTGGCGACGGCCGCTGTCGAGGCGGGGCCTCTCGGCTATTCCGACGACGTTGTGGTTTGCTGCGGCAGCGACCTCAGCCCCACGGCAACCACCGACGTCAGCGACGCCATGGCGGCGTACCCGGGATCGAACACCTTTGCGGTGGTGACCGACATGGACATCGCCGCGCTGGCCAAGGCCGCAATTGTGACTCCGGCGCCGCTGCCCAAGTACCTGCCTGTCAAGACGACTGTCGTGGCGTACAACGCGCCGGCCGCCCCCGGCGGTGTGCCGGTGGCGCCGCAGGCGCCCGTCCAGTTGGCGTCCTTGGAGTTTCCTCACGTGTCGGGCCTGGCGGACCTGGGATCAAGCGGGCGAGACGTGCCCCTGAGAGACACCACGTTCTTCTCGATGGGACCGGGCGGATTCGGCGGGTACATGAGCGGCCGACCGGTCGGCGGCATCGAGAACTGGAGCCACATCACACGGACCGCCATCAGTTACATCCGCCCGAGCGTCAACCTCCAGATGATGCTGGCGCTGGAGGTGCCCGGCACCGCACCCCTCAACGATTTCGAGGGGCCCGGTCTGGAACCACACGCTTACCTGACCGTCGATCGTCAAACCAAGGTGAACTCGGCCGACATCGGCGCCAGCACGCCGCGATTCGGTCGCCGAGCGGTGCCGACCCCCACGGACGAACCGCAGACGGCGGTGACGGCCGGCCTGGACCTCGGACTGCTGCCGACGTTCCTGTCGCAGATGGGCGTTGGCATCTCGGTTGTGGCATCGCGCGGCCGGGAGACGGGCAATCTGAGGGTGGCCCTGGTCGGCACGGTGGAGTTGCCGGTCGATTGGGCCCCGCGCGAGCGGCCGTATCAACACCCGGTTGGCGTGGCGGAACTGCCGCTGGCGGCAGCCGTGGAAACGTACTACCCGTCGGGCGGCGTCAGCGGCCACGGGCCGCCGGGCCCAGGGCCCGGTGGTGGGCCGACACCCATCGCACCCACGCCCATCCCGGAACCGTGCATGCTGGCGGCGCTGGCCGTTGCCTCGGCCATCACCCTCGCCCACCGCAGACGGCGCCGATAGAGCACTTCACCTTCAACTCTAGCAGCCTATAGCACGGTCCGTACGGACCGCGCAACGTGCAACTCTAGCAGCCTATAGCGCGGTCCGTACGGACCGCGCGGCGGCCAAGATTGACCGCCGCGCTATCACTTGCCTGCATCGGCGGGAAGTTGACAAAGTAGCACTGTGCCCGGCATTCGCCGTGCGGTGTGCCAAAACGCTTTTCCGGTCACCTGGGCTTTGCTACAATGCCAATAGAAAGCGGGCCCCACCGCACACGCCATAGACGCATGAGTGAGGCCCTTGCGCTGGGATGGGTTCTTTAAGGACAACTAATAATGAACCGGATTTCTCGTTTGTCAAGTTTAATCTGCCGGATTTTTTGGGCAACTTCAGGCCCCGGACACGCCGATTCCTAAGGCGGATACCGTAAGGCGGGCAAAACCTACGCCGACGCCGGCCCGCCAAAGAAAAGGAGAGGCACCATGGCAATGCTTTGGGGAAGCAGACCGCTCGGCCGGGAACTGCCGCGGCCGAAATGGACGGTCGCGATGCTCTGGATCCTCGGCATCCTCCTGTGGATGGGGACCGCAGCGGGTGTCGTCATCCTGGGGCTGACCGTTGAGCCGGAAAACCCACGCACGTTCTGGGTGATGACGGGCGCCGGCGCGATCGGGGCCCTCCTGCTCGGCGCGACGGCCATCGGTCTGGCGCTGCTCATCAAGTACGGCTTCAGCGCCGCCGTCAGCGCGAAACTGACGGAACGGGCCGTGCGGGAAAGTTCCCGGAAAGCCGAGGGCGGCTCGGCGCTGTCCGGCCTCGGGGGGGCATCGCACGAAGAGGTCGTGAGCCTGCTGTCGGAGATCGTGGAGAACACCCTCCTCGACGACAAGGACAAAGCGGCCAAGCGCCAACTCGCAAAGAAACATCACCAGCGGGCCCTGCAGCACGAAATCGAGGCCTTCATCAAGACCGCCAAGTACCACGAGGCACACGAACGCCTCGAAGAGTTCCGCCTGCGCTACGCCGACGACGAGGTGGCCGACATGGAGGCCCAACTCTCCGAGGCACTCCGCCGGCACGAGCACAGCGAGATCGCACACATCACCGAACAGGTTGAGCGGTACATGGGCCTCGGCCTCTGGCAGCGAGCCATGGAGATGGCCCAGGCCCTGGCCGAGCAGTTCCCGGAGAACCCGGACGCGGCACGGCTGCCCGAAACGGTCGGCCTCGAACAGGACGCCAATCGGCGACAGGAACAGCAACGCCAGTACCGCGAGATCGAACACCTCGTCGCACGCAAGCACTGGCGACAGGCACTGCGGGCCGCCGAGACGCTCCTCGAAAACCACCCCGACAGCCCGGAGGCCAACGCCCTGCGCGAGCAAATGGACGAGTTACGCCGAAACGCCGCCATCCTCGAACGACGCGAGTGGGAAAGCCGAATCGCCGAGCACATCCAGACCGGACGACACCGCGAAGCATACGACCTGGCCATGGAACTCGTCGAGAAGTACCCCGAATCGCCGCAGGCGGAAGAGATCCAAAAAAACCTCGAACAACTCAAAGCCCGCGCCGGCATCAGGAACTGACACACGACGCTGCTTGCCGGGGGTGGCAACGATTTCTGGCATGGGATGATTTCCTGCGGCTTGGCCGTAGCGCCGGGGTTTATCCCCGGCGCATCCTGGCCGGCGCCGCCGCCAACGGCCGCCCGTACGGGCGCTACAACCGCCTGCGCTCGCCAGAAAAACTTGCCACACCCTGCTTGCCGAGCCCGTGCCTCACGATCTGCGCGGCGGGACAGGATCGTAGCCGCCCGCGGCGAACGGATGGCATCTCAGAACACGCCACGCCGCCAGCGCCAGGCCACGCACGACGCCGTGCACCTGAAGTGCCTCGATCGCGTAGGCGCTGCACGAGGGGGCGTAGCGGCAGCACGGGCCGAGAAGCGGGCTGACCACCGCCTGATAGGCCCGCACCAGAAAGACCGTGGCACCGACCGCCGCCCGGCCGGCGAGGCCAGCCGCACTGGTCTGTGCAGACCCGTACCGGGCCGGCAACCCGCTCATCCGTCCCTCGCTTTCTCCCTCGAGACCCGTACCGGGCCGGCCGCGTCTTTGCTGCGGCGCTCGGCGCGGCGAATCGCTTCCGTCACCAGCGCCCGGACCGAGGCGTCTACGTCCGCGAACGTGTACTGCTTGCCGACGGGCACGAGCACCACGTCGTAGCCGCTCGGAAACGCCTCCCGCGCCTGCCGGAACGCCTCACGCAACAGCCGCTTGATCCGGTTGCGCCGGACCGCCCCGCCGCACCGCTTGCCGACGCTGACGCCGAGGCGCGCAACGTCGAGGCCGTTGGGCCTGGCGTAGGCCACGAGGCGTCCGTCGCCGGCGCGGGCGCGGCCGGCATAAACCGCCCGGAACTCGGTCGTCTTCAGCAGTCTGTGGCGGCGGCGGAGCGTCGCGCGATCTCGATGGACGCCCATCATGGCGTGTCCTCGTCTCCAGGCCGGCCGTCGGCCTCGTCCTCGGGCGCCGGCGTCTGGAACCGGCGTCCCGCTTCCTTCCACGCGTCGGTCGTATCGGTCGGCGCGTGCGGCATCGGCCGCAGCAGCCGCCGCCTCAGTATGCTCAGAACCAGCAGCACGAGCACCAGCGCGCCGACCACCGCCAGCAGCCAGACCCACCCCTCCGCACGGGGCTCCATCGCGACGGGCATCAGGGCGGTGTGCATCATGTGGACGCCCCTTCATCGGCCGGTGCGTCGCCGTCGGCGGCGCTGCCTTCGGTCTCGCGATCCGAGGTCTGCGCTTCCGCCTCTCCGGGCGGCGGCACGGCCTCCGCCAGGTCCGTGACCCCTTCGACAGACACGTTGGCGGCGGGCCGCGGACGCCCCTCGGGCCAGAGCCGGTCCCAGACGTCGGGCCCCAATTCGCGTTCGACGATCTCGACCAGCGTCTCCAGGTCGCGGTGCACCTGCTCGAACTGCTCGCGCAGGCGCAGCACCGCCGCCACGCCCGGCAGATTGATGCCCAGGTCGCGGTGCAGCGTGACGGCGCTCCAGAGGCGGCGCATGTCGATCCGCGTCAGGACGGCCTGGCCGGCGTCGTCCTGGCCGGGCGAGACCAGGCCTTCCTCGACGTAGGAGCGGATCTCGGCGACCGAAACGCCGAGCGTCTCGCCGGCCTGCACGAGCGAATAGGTCTGTGGCTCGTCCTGTGTCATGGCGGCCTCCGGATTCACGGTATCCAGTATCGCCCCGCGCGGGGGCTCTCGGTCTGGAGGTTGTGCAGTTCCTCGAACAACTCTTTCTGGCGCGCATCGAGCGTCTTGGGCGGCACGATGCGGATGACGCAGTACTGGTCGCCGCGCCCGTCGCCCTTCGCTCCGCCGACGCCCTGCCCCTTGAGGCGCAGCCGCATGCCGCTCGCCGTCCCGGGCGGAATGCGGACGGAGGTGCGCCCGTGGACGGTCGGCACGGCCACCGTCGCGCCGAGGGCCGCCTCCGCCACCGTCACGGGCAGGTCGATGGTGACGTCGCGTCCGTCGCGGCGGAAGAAGGGGTGCGGCAAAACGTGGATCTTCAGGTACAGGTCGCCCGCCGGCCCGTCGCCCACACCCGGGGAGCCCAGCCCCCTGAGGCGGAGGCGCTGACCGTCACGGACGCCCGGCGGCACGCGGACGTCGAGGCGCTCGCTACGGGCCGAGCCGTCGGCCTGCGGGCGGCGGAGCGTCAGTTGCGTCCGGACACCACGGATCGCCTGCTCGAACGAGATCGTGAACTCGCTTTCGATGTTGCGGCCGCGAAAGCGCGGCTCGCCGGCGCGCGGCGTGCGGCGGGCGTGCGGCCGGGCGCCGAGGCGGCTGAACAGTTCCTCGAAGAAGCCGGCCCCCTGACCGGCCGAGCCGGCGAACGCCTCGAACGCCACGTCCTCGAACGGCGTGCCCGCCCCCGACCACGACCACGTCTGCCTCTGGCCGGCCGGCCCGCCGGCTTCGGCCCCCATCCGGACGCCCTCGTGGCCGAAGCGGTCGTACGCCTGCCGCTTCTTCGCGTCCGAGAGAACCTCGTACGCCTCGCCGAGTTCCTTGAACTTGGCGTCGGCCTGCGGGTCGCCCGGGTTCAGGTCGGGGTGATACTTGCGTGCCAGGCGGCGGTAGGCGCTCTTGACCTGGTCGTCGGACCCGCCGCGCTTGACGCCGAGGACCTCGTAGTAATCGCGTTTCGCCATGGCCGTCTCGCCGCACTGAACCCGTCGCCAAATGGATTATAAGGCGCCCCAGGTGGCCAGGCAACAAGGAGGGTGGCACGGCAGCGGCGAAGACGCGGCCGTGGACCGGGGCACGCCGAGGGCGGCTGCACGGCCCAAGGGCCGTGCCACCCGGCAAGGAGGGTGGCACGGCAGCGGCGAAGACGCGGCCGTGGGCCGGGGCACGCCGAGGGCGGCTGCACGGCCCAAGGGCCGTGCCACCCGGCAAGGTGGGTGGCACGGCAGCG
>JAUVZF010000142.1 GCA_030602705.1 Planctomycetota bacterium | reverse complement strand
AGAGCGCGGACCAACAGGACCGACGCGTGAAAACCCGCATAAACACTGACCTAAAACGCGAAAGCCCCGCCACCTCTCGGCTCGGGGCTCGCTGCTAACCAGAGCGACCTCGGAAGTTCGCTCCTATTCATCTGGCTCCCCAGGCGTAACCCTCTTCGGAAAACGCACGCGGCGCTCTCTGTTTGCGCCTGAGAGCCGCGCGGGGTTAGGGCTAAACACTTCCCGCGAAGGGCCGTTTTGCCAGATAGCCGCTTACTTCGGCATCAGCTTCGCCACCGCCGACGCCAGCGCCTTCAGGTTCGCCTTGTCGGTCGTGTAGACCACGGACTTGCCCTGCCGGGTGTTGATCACAAGCCGGCCCATGCGGAGTAGCCCGAGGTGGTGGCTCACGTTCGGCTGCCCGAGTTTCAGGGCCTTGCACAATGCCGTGACGTTCTTCGGACCCTTCGCGAGTATGGACAGGATGCCGAGGCGCGTGGGATCGGAAAGTAGCCCGAAGCCTTCGGCCTGATTGCGGAATGCGGCTCTGGCTACCTTTGCCATGTAAGATTCCTTTCCTTGGGGATAGATGCCGGCGTTATCGGGGGTGGAGTGAGCTGTGGCAAGGCAGAACCGTGTTGCCCTGGTGCCTCTCCTCTCACCTCGCCGAGTCGCCAGTCCGTCACCTGACGTCGCGTCGGCAACATCGGGTTCGTTCTTGCCCCTTAATCATTACTCGCTATGATGCTTCGGGAGGTGAGATGCCATGGACTCCCGGCCAGGCCGGTCCGGCGCCGCCGCTGAAGAGCGTGTCATGGACCCCTGCGTGCGCGGACCTCGAGCGGTGTTCGGGCGGACCCTCGTTGCGGGCGCCGCACTGACGCTTCTCCTGGTGGCAACACCCGCACAGGCCCACAATCCGCTCCTCGGCGAATTCACCTGCCCTCTGTGCCGGGAGAGTTACACCGACGTCTACTTGGGGCCTTGGCCCTTCTACATCACCGGTTCCGAGCCGGGCATGGGGCCGGAACTGCGCGTCTGGTCTTACATGGATCCCGGCCATTACGAGTTCATGTGCTGCCCGCACTGCGGCTATTGCAACGAGATCACGGGCTTCCACCTTGTCTGCCGCACCAAGGCTGAGGTGCGGAAGAATCCGTACGCCGAGCCGCCAGCGAAGGCGAAGAAGAATGAAGACCAGAAGCCGGACGAAAACGAGAACGCCGACAACTACCGCGCGTACGTCGGGCTCTTTGCCGCCGAGCCGCTTGACTTCGCCACGCTCAAGGCCACCTTGGCCCGCTCGGTCAACCCATCCGTCTTCCGCTACGTCAACGCCTACTTCCCCGAGCGGCTCGATATCCTCCTGCGCACGCTTCCCGGCCTGACGGCCTGGAAGCGGTTCCACGTGGCGCTGACGGGCGCGTGGACGTGCGACGATTCCGGCGAGACGAAGCGCGGTCTCGACTTCCGCACGCAGGCCATTGAGGTAGGCCGGCGACTCATCGGCGGCGAGTTCCCGCCCGACACGAGCGACCGCGACCGCCTGACCGTCCGGTACCAAGTGGCCGAAATGCAGTTGAAAGTTGGCCGGGCGCGCGGCGATGACGCCCTTCGCGCCGAAGGACGGCGGGCCATGGAGGCGGTGCTCAAGAGCCTGGCCGCCGTCCCCGCAGAGGCCGAAGAGAACGCGGCTACCCTCGCCCGCCTGCGCGACCAGATTCGGCAGAGGGCCGCGCAGATCGGCCTGGAGGCATCGGCGGTACCCGACTGGCCGGAGAACATCGATTCCAAGGACCCGCAGATCGCCGCGCTGGTCGAGGAGATCAGGCAACTCTTCACCCGGACGTGGATGCCGATGTCGGGCCAAGAAGGCCTTGATGCCTGGATACACGAAGGACGCAAGCATCTCGCGGCCGACGCGTTTACGGGCCTGCCCGTCAAGGCGGCCATGGCCGCCGTCCGCGACGGCTCGCCGCTGCAGCGCGAGGCGTTTCTGATGCTGTACGGCTGGCGGTGGCGGGAGCCGGCCGTCCGCGAGTTCGTCCGCGACCTGCTCCTGCCGCTCTCGGCCGGAACAGGCCGCGAACCGTTGCGGGACGGTTGGGCGCTGGGCGGGCAGCGGGAAGAAGAAGAGACGGAGGCCTCCCGGCAGTTCGACCGGTACGTCCTGGCCATCGCGCAGTCGCACAACTTCTACCATTCCACGTTCTCCTACCATGATATTCTGAGGGAACTGCTCCCCGAACAGATCGAGTGCCAGCTGCCGAAGCCACCTGACCCGGCACCGTCGCGCGGCAGCAAGAACGGCGAGGCGAAAGACGTACCGCTCCCGGAAGCCGATTCCCAGGGGATGATCTTCGTGAAGATGATCCCCGCCAACGAGAATCTGATCCGCCGCTGCTTGGCGGCGCTGGACGACGCCCCGAACGCGGAAGACAACCTCCACGGCGATCAGGGCAGGCTGGACGTGCTCGAGACGCTGTGCCGGGTCGATGCCAAGTGGTTGGCCTCCTTGCTCCTTGAGGACCTTGGGCGAAGACCCAGGCTGTATATCCGAGCCCACAGGAGTTCCTACAGGTTCTCGGAGACCCCCTTCCCGGCCGATGATTGGCCCAGCATCAGCCCGGAACGGCTCATCGCCAAGCACCTGCCCAACCGGGCGCGGCAGGCCGCCCGGGACGCGCTCCAGCGACTGGTCCAAGGGAACGCCACGCCGTATCAGGCCGCCGCTGCGCTCACGCCCCTGCAATGCCTCGAGGACGCCAAGTCCCTCGAGATCCTGCGCCAGGCTTCCACGCACAGCGAAGCGCTCGTGCGCCGGATGGCACAAGACGTCCTGCGGGCGCGCGGGGACCCCTGGCTGCTGCGTCTGTTGCTTGACGAGGCAGCGCGCGAGGGTAACGCCCTGACCTGGTTGCCTGGCAACATCCCTCTGCTTGACCGCACGGACGTGTCCGCGCTGCGCAAGATCCTGCCGGCAGCCCGCAAGAACGTGGAAGCGGCGGACCGCCACGGCGACAACCGCGCTCGCGACGATGCCGAAGAGGAACTTGCCTGGATCCTGGCCGCCCTTGGTCATCTGGGTGACGCCGAGGCCCTGCGGGAATACAACGCCTTCGCGTTCCGGGTGGGGACACGGGTCGGCGACCCCCAGCAGGACGATTCGGAAGAGAGTGATGCGAAGATGTTCCACACGCCCGTTACCGCCCGCTGCGCCGACCTGGAAACGATGCTTTGGCTGGCCCAGACGTGCTATTGCTCAGAGGCCATGGCCGACGAACTCCTCGATGGCGTCCGTCTCCTGCCCCACTGGCACACAGGGGCCGACGTCAGCCTGCTCGCCGCGCTTGCCTCCAACCCCAAGACGCACGACCGCTACCGCCGGCTGGCCTCCAATCTGGCCCCGCGGCCGATTCCTCTCGACGTGAAACGGGAACTGCTGCGCCATGCGGCCGACATCCAAGTCCCGGAAGTCACACAAGCCGTTCGGCGTTGGGCAAGGAGCGGCGACCCGGAACTCGCCCACGACGCCAGGGAAGCCCTCCGACACATGTAGCGGCAACCGTAGCCACAGGACCGGACCACACGAAGGCAAGCTGCACCAACCTTAGTCCCACCAGGCGTCCGTCACATGCCCCGAATCGTTGAACGTCATGTCCAATTCGGTCCCGTCCGGCGACCCCACGCCGTTCTTCTTGACCTTCACGTGGAGGTTCTTGTCGCCATCCCGCCAGATGACGATCTGCTCAAGGCTGCTGGTCTGCCTTCTGTGACGGATGCCGCCAACCACTTCGGCGGTTCGGCGGGACAGCACGATGAAGCCCGGTAGATGAATCGGTTGGCGGGGCTCACCAGCCTGGAGGCGCTCTTCCTCTCCGGCACGCAGGTGACGGACCTGTCGCCGCTGGCTCATCTCAAGGGACTCGGCATCATTCGCTAAGGCCATCCCACGGATTTGATGCTGCTTATCGGCTTGGCACTGGCCGTTTTATGCGTATAATTCAGGTGTGGGGGTGGTGTTCCGTCCGTGCTGCTGCGTGTCTGCCCTTTTGGCAGGGCCGTGGGCGGTTCGGGTGCAGGAGAGTGTGGCCTCGGGCCGGCACCGGGAAATCCATGAAAATGCCTCAGAGGAAAAGCGGGATGCGTTTCGGGTTCT
>JAUVZF010000111.1 GCA_030602705.1 Planctomycetota bacterium | reverse complement strand
CGGAGGCGTGGTAGAAGATCACGCTGGTTCTGTCAACGGAAGCGGATCCAAATCCCGGACCCCGTGGTTGACACCCTGGCGCCTTCGGGACGCCGTGGCCTGCGAATGGGGCCGGGGCGAATATCGTAATCTGGTGCGTCCTGAGCGCCGACACCGAATAGACGGCTGGAAGAAATCCGCTTCAGAATCCAGCCGCCGCCCGTACGGGCTATGGCGGAGGCGGCCCGCTTCCGACTCCGGCAGAGACTTGCTTATAGATGGGTGTCCCCGGAATACGCCGGAATATGCGGTACGCTCAGCAGCGTTACTTCTCGCAGCCTTCCCCCAGTGCGCTCCCGGGAACTGATTCATCATCGGGGACGAGCCGAATCAGAAAATCCACCGGCCCTGGGTCCTCATCTGCCACGATCTTCAGATAGTAGCGGATACGTGCGCCATGGTCGCGAGAGACACGGGAATACAGCTTGTCCTCTTTGCAGGCCTTACCCAGGAGCCGAGAGAGCGTAGGATTGAGGAACAAGTACTCGCACATCGTGCCCAAGGCGAAGCCCTTGCCCGTAAGGTCAACCCTGAGCATGGTGGCCGGCCCGTGGAAGTCGAGGATGAACACAGGCCCAGCAGCGCCGTATCCTCGTGGGGTGCCTACAGGCTCGGAGTCCTCGCGCATTGCCGCATGCATCGCCGACACCGTCTCGGCGTCGAGACTCAGTGGCCTGTCCCTGCTATTGTCATTGGGTATGTAGTAAGCACGTATGTCTACTTCGTCCGGAGGATTGTCCCGGTAAAAACCCTCAATCAACTTCGGGGCGAGTTTGTAGTCATAGGGCTCGAGGGAGTACCTCGGTTCGGGTTCCATGCAACCAACGGGCGCTGCGACCATGACCGTGGCCATGGCGATCAGCGCCGCCGAGAGGATGTCACGCACTGACATGGCTGCGTCCTCCACAATCCGTCAATCAACCGGTCTGGTGGCCCACTGGATGCCCTCGACCACCGCGATATGCCCCGCCAAGACGGGATACCCAAGGCGATAGGCAAACGCGTGCCGAGCGACTCGCGGCCCGAAGCGCCTTCTTGCGGCAGCTGCCACGGCGAGCAGGAGCGCTCCACAAACTTAGCCAAGTCATGGTCTTCGCCCCACGTACCTCTCGGTGACTCTCACGAGGTGTCGCTAATCCCAGAAGGTAGCTCGGAACCTATCACCAGCGAAGTGAAACTCTGCCTCCTCGCCGGCACTCGTCTTCAGGAAGTACTTTATGCGGCTAACGTAGTGTGAAGGCAAGGTCGAATACAGGCAGTTGTCTTGGCACGCCCTATCCAGGAACTCGGATAAGGGGCGGTTTACAAAGAGGTACTGGCGATCGTTGCCCAGAGCAAAACCGGCCTTCGTCAAAGTGATATGCAGGGAATAGTGGGGACCATGCACGTCCATGTCCAGCACGCGGAGGTAATCCGGCGAATAGGATGGGCACCCCACAGGCCTGGAATCGTTTCGGAGCACATCCAGGATGGCCGATTCCAAGCCCGAGTCGAACTCCAGAGGTACAGGCACCGACTCCCGAGGGCGAAGATGCTGAATGGAGACCACCACATCCTCCGGCTTGTTTTCTCGAAAGAATCGGCGCAGCAGTTCTGTGCCAGACCTGCGTGCACCGGCGCGCCCCGCGGAGGCCGGGTGCGCTGTGCTGCATCCCTGCGCTAACAGGGCTGCCACAATGGCGCCTAGCAGGAGCGTGCGCGGCTGGAACCGTAATGCCTCCATCTGAAGCCCTCCAAAAAGGGCGAGGAGCGCGAAAGAACGGCTACTACCTCATTCCCTCAAACCAGAGCCACCATTTTGGGGCATCGTACTTCTCTGAATCCTGGTCGGGAGCGCGGCGCCTCTCGGTGTTGGGGTCATAGGAAAAGAAAGGCTCTAGCGGCGGGGTACTCGGCCAGTTTAGGTAGGCCACTGACCCTCTGGCCTTTGCGCCGCGACGCAGAACGTTCCTCGCCCACTCGCGCGCAGCGGCGGCCGTGTGACAGCCTAGAAGAACCACCGTCGCATCATGCCTGAACCAGCAGATGGGTGGAAATTTGCCATCGACCGCATCGTTATACGTCCCCTGATCGAGGTTGCCCCCCAGAATCTCACTCACCCCGAATCTTTTCCCGCCTCTCTCCTTGCTCGTGAGATAGGTAAGACCCTTCTGAGAGTGCCCCCCAAGAAGTACCTTATGCAACGGGGTCGAGCCCTTGTTAGCTGCGCTCGCAAGATCTGCACGAGAAAAAGAAGGTATTTTGGGAAAGGTATCATGAAATCGTTTCCCCGTTACGTCACCTTTGTCGAAAAACGAGAAGGCGACCTCCCCGCCCGAGGGCCAGCTGTCGGTAAGATTCCCAGTGTCGTATCGACCACAGTCTGGGGCCTCCTCGTTCTTGTAGTAATCCCGCATCTTAGCCTGTACATCAGCCGAGAGGCCCTGGGGCAGAGGCTTTATGCATACCCAACTATCGGCGCTATCGTTAACGCCATCCATCGTCGCCAAGTCGGTTAAGGACTCTCCATCTCGCTCCGCTTCCCACACGTTCTTTCCTACTCGTCGCCAAAGCCCATGGGGATCCGCGAAATGAACTGGAGCATCGCCCACATACCCGTACGAGTTCGTTCCATCCGCATACCCGATCGGATCGCGCTGCATCCACCGCCCGAGGGTGGGGTGGTAGGACCGGTGGCGGACGTGGTAGAGGCCGGATTCATCGTCGAAGTAGTAGCCGCAATAGAGGATCGCGTTGTCGAACGTGTCACCGGTCCGCTCGTCCCACTCGTCCTCGCTGGTGTTGTTACCCGCCGCGTCCCGCACGCCATGACGCACCGACACCTTCCCGTAGGGATCGTACCTGTACCGTTCCACCACAGCACCGTCCGACTCATCCACCAGGGCCGTCACGTTCATGTTGGCATCGTTGGTGTAATAAAGCGTATTGTCCCCTTCCTCCGTGCCGCCGTCAAGGTCGCCGTCGGTTCGGCGTCACTTCTGTCCGAAGCAGGCCACGTGGCCGCTGGTGAGGCTGAGGAACAGTTTGCCTCCGGCGGCGGCCATGCCGTCGAAGACCGGAATCGTGTCGAGTTTGTACTCGGCGAGTTTTTCGCCGTTCTCGAGCGACACCGCCCACAGCAGTCCGCCTCGTTTGCCATGCCACGCATCGCTCTGGGCCTTCAGTTGACGGTTGATGTCGTCGTCGGCGCCGGGCAGATAACCCAGCATCTTCGTCTCGTCCGCCACGTCCGGCGGCCCGGCGATGAACAGTCTGTCCTTTGCCAGGACCATGGCATTGACAAGAAGCCCGGGCGTCTCTACCTGCCAGTGCTGCTTGAATCCTCCCCTGCGTCCGCCTTTCGCCCCGCGTCTTGCGGCCTGCTTCGTCGGCTGCGGTTCCGCCGCCGCGGGGTTTTTGTCGGCCGCGTAAAGTGTGTAGCGGGTACGCGGATGCAGCATGTTGCCCAGCGGGTCGGAGCGGAAGGCATAGACTCGCGTCTTGTCGAACGCCATAATGCGGCCACAGGGCGTTATCCGTCGCGTGCCCGCGTACGCGCCCCAACTCTCGCCGCAATCGTCGCCGTATATCCAGTACGAGCGATGGAACCAGGCGTCGTCCAGCAGGCCGGTCTGACAGAACAGGTGCCTTCCGCCTTTGCGGGTCTGGGTCCTTCCCCAGGGTTGAGTTGGGGCAATGCCCAGTCGTTTGCCTTCCAGGTCGAAGTTCTGTTCCTGCATGTAGAGGCGCTCGCCGTCGCTGGAGAAGATGTCCGGGTTGGCCACCGGCATGTATTTGGCCGAGATCAGCGTCTGAAGATTCTTGCCGGTCCTGGGATCGTTCTCGTCCAGCGTGGTCTCCGATATCTTCTTGCCCGTTTTCGGATCCAGCCGCACGAGGCGCATGCCGCCGTCAAAGAACATGTTGCGCCCGGCAAGCGCGTAGAGGGCGCCGTTGACGATAAGCACGCTTCCATGCACAGGCCAAACAGACTCAACCTGTTGATAGGACACAATCTGCCTGTCCGCCGGCGCGACCAGGTATCGCCACGCAAGAACGCCGTCTTCGGCACGCAGGCAATAGACCCATCCGTCGGCACAGCCGAACAGCACCGTGCTGGCGTGCACCGTAGGGGAGGAGTCGATCCGGCCTCCCGCCACGTAGTTCCACAACACCTTACCCGAGCCCGCATCCAGGGCATAGAGCGTCTGCCGGCCAACCGAGGAGACGAAGACCTTGCCGTTTGCCACAACCGGCTGCGTGAGTTTACCGCCGAGCGCAACGCTCCAGCGCTTCTTCAGAGCGGCCGCAATGGACGACGGCGAGGATCCGCTCCTTGCCGCATCCCGCCGGTACATGGGCCAGTCCGATTCCGCCGCCGGCGCCTTGCCGCCTGGGATCTTATCATAGGCGGGTCCTTTCTCCAGCCGGTCTTCCTCCGCCGTCTTCTTCACGAGCGCCGAGGCGGGCGACAGCGCGCAGAAGTACTCAAGTTTTGACTGGTAGTAGCAGGCGCAGGAGTCCGGCGGTTTGTAGAGCAGGCCGTTGCAGGGCATCACGCCATAGACGCAACTTCCGCGTACATAGTGATGGATCTGAACCTTCGTGTCGCCCAACCGGTAGAACTCGGCGCCCATGCCGTTGGTGATGAGGTAACGGGTGGTGGCCCGGCTGGGATAGCAGCGTGGGTGCATCGGGAATGCCGGGAGGTTCTCGGCCGTGAAATCCTTCTTCACCTCTCCCGTGTGCAGGTCCAGTGCCTTCAGATGGGTGCCGTTCCTCTGGGGCGTCCCCGTGTGGGCCGACCAGACGAGCCCGTCGATGACGAACATATCATTCGGGCAATGGTGGCTTGAATGCAGGAGCGAGCCCTTCCACAACTGCCGGCCGTCTTTGGCGGAGAAGGCCGTCACCTTGGTGCCACTGGCGATAAGGAGGACGCCGTCTGAATAGACCGCCCTCAGCGCCCCGCCTGTGCCGACCTTCTTGATCGCCGGTCCCTCCGAGGTCCAGAGCGGCTTGCCCGTCTTGCGGTCCAGTGCAACCATGCCGCTGCCGTTGGAGAAGAAGACCTTCTTGCCGCTCAGTGTGAGCGTGAGCGGCGCCACCTTGGCATCGTGTTTCCACAGGGCCTCGCCTGACGCCGCGTCAACGGCCATGACGCTTCGCTCCGGATTGTCCGGCGTCCATGCCCATCCGCTGCTGGCTCGGCCGATTTCCTTGTAGGACGTTCCTGCCGCCCTGTAGTCGACGGGCTTGCGGTTTGGATTGACCAGCAGGTACAGAACGCCGTCGTCGAAGATGATTTCTTCCGTGGCCTTTGTTCCGTCGTAGGTTCTGATGGTCTTGCCCGTGACGGCGTCAAGGGCCGTCAGCGGCTCGGTCTGTCCGAACGTGACGAAGACTTTGTCGCCTGCGGCGACCAGCCGTCTGGGGAACTGCCCGGGCCCACTCTTCAATGGCCAGTTGTTCGGGTACCAGTCCTTCAGGGGTCTCTTCCAGAGTATCGCCCCGTTGAACGCATCGCGCGCTGTCAGAACCCATTTGGACGGCAGGAATATGTGATTCCTGAGCCCTTCGTCGATGACGTAGAACACCCTTCCGCCGGCCGATACCATCGCGTGCATGCTGGACATGAAATCGTGATTGCGGAGCCACTTCGGCGCGCCCACCCACTGGATACCGTGCAACGGCGCAACGACCTGGTCCAGGCCTACCATGGTTCCCTGCGGATCGTGATGATAGTGGGTCCACTCGTCGATCTCGGGGGGCCGTGGTTTCACCTGTTTCTTGCCGCCGATATAGGCAACCCCTTTCGGCGCCAGCACCCTCATGATCTCCTCGTTCGGCACGCGGCACGTGGCGTCTGAGACAACGATGAGGTTCACCATGTTGTCTCTGTACGGCAGGTTTCCGCCGTCAAACGCCCTGGCCGCAACTTGGCCGCAGAGCCCCTTATCGCTGATGGTCTTGCGTGCGTTGGCGACGTTCTCGGCAGACGTGTCCAGACCCTGGACCACGTAGCCGTCATTGGCATGCAGCGCTGCGGTCAGTGTGCCATCGCCACAGCCAATGTGAACGACAAGGCCGCCCGTGACGCCCGTTTCCCTGAGAATATCCGCCGCCGGGTCCGCCGCAGCGAGATTCGCAGTAAAGATGCCTACGAGGATGGTCAGAGTGAGTTTCTTCATCGTGCTTCCCTTTCCGGTGCTCCAGGGCCGATAGCCGGCCAATCTCATTGCTGCATTGCTGCGTCGCCACGCTTCAACCGGGATTCCCCGGATGAACTCCGGCCCACACTCCATCGTGGGCCTTTCTGATGATTGTATCCCGTCTCCAGGCTCTTGCAAGGCCGTTTCCGGTTTGACCGGCCAACAGGCCGTTTGAGCCGCTTGGACATCCATCAGGTCAGGCCCATATTCAAAACAGACAATCCTGCTTGCCATTGCGTTGGCGGCTCAGCCCTTGACAGTGCCTCGGGCGGCGTCTAGGATGCCTGCCACGGCGAATACGAGGAGAGGCAAGATGGCTGACAAACGACTCACGCGGCGCGACTTCGTCCGTCAGACGGCCGGTATGGTGGCTGGGGCAACGCTGGCCGCAGGTGCCGGACAGGCAGAGGCCAAACCGGACACCAGCAAGATCCTCCACCACAACCCCAGGATGGGGTACCGCCGGTTCGGACGCACGGGGACGATGCTGTCGGAGGTGGGCCTCGGCGGCCACTGGAAGACGCCCTCAGGCGGCCGGTATTGGGCGAGTTTCCCGAGCGACAACCCGCCACCCGAGGTCCAGAAGAACCGCAACGAGGTCTGGGCCAAGTGCGCCGAGGTGGGGATCAACTACCTCGACATCACCACCGCCGGCGAGGCCGCCATCTACGGACGCTGCATGAAGCAGACCGGCATCACGATGCACGTCGGGTACTCCGACCACGTCCTGTGCATCCGCAACCCCAAGAACCGCACCATCGAGAAGATGATGCTCGAGATCGACGAGGGCCTGAGGCGCCTGATGATCGAGCGGATGTGGCTCTGGCGTCCGCAGGCCCTGATGGGCGGCGGCCACACCGACGCCGAACTCCAGCGCGTCGTCGAAACCTATTACCAGGCGAAGAAGCAGGGCAAGGTCGAGTTCCTCGGCATGTCGGCACACAACCACGACTTCGTCCGGAGCGTCCTCGAAAAGTTCGGCGACCATTTCCACGGGTTCGTGTTCATGTATTCGGTGAGCCACGAGCGCAAGAACTCGAGCAGCATGTTCGACGCCATCCGCAGAAAGGATTGCGGCGCGGTGGGCCTGAAGCCGTTCCACGGCAACTCGTACTTCGCCAAGATCATCAAGGAGGCCAAGAAAGAGGGCCGCGAGCCCGATCTGAACGGCATGGCCATCAAGGGTCTCAAGAAGATCCTCGACGTGCCGGAACTGACCTGCTCCATCCCCGGCCTGACGACCGTGGCCGAGGTCGAAAACGACGTGAGGGCCTCCTACGAGCGCGGGAAGAAACTGACGGCGGCCGAGCGGCAGGACGTGCGGCGGCTGGCGGCCGCGTCGCTCGACGATCTGCCGCATGATTACGCCTGGTTCCGCGATACGGTGTACATCTAGGAAGAAAGGAAACGACACAGTGAGAACGTTTGCGCTTGCTGCGATCATGCTGGCCGCTGCGCCGGCGGCCGCCCTTTGCGCTGCCGACAGCGGCTCGGGCGAGACGGGGGCGGCGGCCTGGACGCCGCTCCTGAACGGCAAGGACCTCGACGGGTGGAAGAAACCGACCGGCCAGGCCATCTTTACCGTCGAGAACGGCGCCCTCGTCGGCACGCAGACCACCGGTAAGGGCGGCGACCTGTTCACCGAGAAGGAGTACGACAACTTCGAGTTGCGGTTCACCTACAAGGTCGTCTGGCCGGCCAACAGCGGTGTCTGGTTCCGCGGCAAGTACCAGTTCGACATCCTGAAGTACAAGAACCCCGTCGCCTTCAGCGGCACGCTCTACTGCCCCGGCAAGATGTTCATCACGAAGAACCTTAAGGAGAAACTCGAGAACCGCGATGGCTGGAACGAAGGCCAGGTCTATGCCAACGGCGACCATCTCATCCTGTGGCTTAACGGAACGAAGGTCGGCGAATGCCACGACAAGACACTCAAGAAAGGCCCCATCGGCATCCAGGTGCACGGCGGCGGCAACTTCAAGGGCATGAAGATCATCATTAAGAAGATGGAGTTGCGGCCCCTGAAGCCCGGCGAGGGGCCCACCGTGCCCAAGCCCGCGAGCCCTGAGAAGAAATAGGCTATCCGTTCCATGCCCATCCGGCGCCCGCTCCTCATCACGCTGTGTGTCCTGTTTGCCGCCTCGGCCGTGCCTGTTGCCTGCCGGCTGATGGTCGGCGGCGCGGCGGTCGGCGCCGCGGCGGCGAACAAGGTCTGCTGCGAGTGCCACATCGATTTCGAGGGAGAGGAACTCGTCCGGGTCCACGAGAAACACCAGGTCGCGTGCGTTCGCTGCCACGGCCACAGCCAGGCCCACATGGAGGACGAGGTCCGAAAGACCCCCGCCGACTTCACGGCGCGCGGCAAGGGGATGGAGGTCTTCTGCCTGACCTGTCACGACCCCATCAAACATCACAGGATCGGCCCCCATAAGGAAGAGGCCGCGAAGACCGACCCGGCCCGGCGCCGCACGTGCACCCAGTGTCACGGCGAGCACAAACTGGTCGAGGTGGAAGCCATCAAACCGAAGTAACCCGCGCTTTGGCGGCCCAAACACGTATAAGATACCGCTGTGCTGGAGTGCGCGGGCGTGGCAAGTTTTTCTGGCCAGCGCAGGCGGTTGTAGCGCCGGGCTTTATGCCCGGCGGCCGTTGGCGGCGGTGCTGGCCAGGATGCGCCGGGGATAAACCCCGGCGCTACGGCCAAGCCGCAGGAAATCGTCCCATGCCAGAAATCGTTGCCACGCCCGAGTGGCCCGTGAGCGCCCTTCCCTGTTGACACCGAGCCACAACGGGCGTACAGTGCCGTAGAATGGTGTGTAACCTGAAGCAGAATCGCAAAATAGAAAAAGGAGAGCGAGCCATGGCAGAGCGGAAAGTAACTCGGCGCAAGTTTGTGCAGACCAGTGCGGCGGCGGCGGCGGCCGGTGTGGTGGCGGCGGGCGCAGCCTCCAAACTGTCGGCGGCGGACAAGAAGAAAATCATCAACTACAATGAGAACATGGAGTACCGCCCGTGCGGCAAGACCGGCATGATGGTCTCGGCCGTCTGTCTGGGCGGGCACTGGAAACGGGTCAACAGGATGGTGCCGAGCGCCTACAAGGGTGGCAGATGGCTGGGCGCCAAGTTGGACGACCCGGGCTTCCAGAAGAACCGCCGTGACGTGGTCACCCGCTGCATCGAGCGCGGCATCAACTACATCGATGCCTGCACCATCCAGGAGGTCAAGGCCTACGCCAAGGCCATCAAAGGACGCCGCGACAAGATGTACCTCGGCTGCTCCTGGTACCAGAAGGAGATGCGCAACGGCAAGTGCCGCACCGAGAAGGCACTCCTGGAAACGCTCGACTGGGGCCTCAAGGACGCCGGCACCGAGTACGCCGACCTGTGGCGAATCACGATGCACGAGCAATCGGCCAAGCACTCCGAGGCCGAAGTCGAGCAGATGATGAAGGCTCTCGAGAAGGCCAAGAAACAGGGCAAGGCGCGGTTCATCGGGCTCTCCTCCCACCACCGGGAACACATCAAGTGGATGATCGAGACCTACCCCCAGATCGTGGACATCATCGTCACGCCCTACACCGCCAAGACCAAGGAGATGCCGGGGGGCAGCCTCTTCAAGACGCTCGCGAAGTACAAGGTGGGCTTCTTCGGCATCAAGCCGTTCTCCTCGAACGGGCTGTTCAAGGGCGACTCGACGCCCGACAACCCCCAAGCCGAAACGGACAATCGACTCGCACGCCTCGCCATCCGCTACATCCTGTGCAACACCGTCATCACGGCGCCCATCCCGGGCATGATCAACACCCAGCAGGTGGACAACGTGGCAAAGGCCGTCGCGGAACGGCGGAAACTCGACGTCGCCGAGGCCAAGGAACTCGAAGAGGCCATGGACGAGGCCTGGGCCAAACTGCCACCGGACTACCAATGGCTCAAGGACTGGGAGTACGTGTAGGACGGTTGCACCGGCCGGTTGGAGTAGGGCGAGGCATGCCTCGTCCTACGAACGAAAGGTGAGAGTTCTGCCGACGTTGCGCGGCGGGTCTCCTGACCCGCCGCGCGGTGAAAGGAGA